>DAHVAF010000316.1 GCA_027314765.1 Clostridia bacterium
CAACCGACCTCTTCGGACGTGGATGTGCGCGTGCTCACGGAGGGCGAGCCGCCGCCCTGGCCAAGGGTGGCGGAGCCCGTGAACTCTTCCGTCACCCGTTCGGGCCGCCGTCCCGCCAGACCACCCACGGTGCCGGCGTCGCCGCCACCCTCGACCCGTTCGCGGACGTGAGCGCCACGACATCCTGCGCACGGGCCGGAACCCGCAGGAGGCCGAAAACGGCCGCGCCATCGACCACCCCGCGGGCAAGCTGGCGCGCCGCCTCGCCAAGGGAACCCAGAAGCACGATGAGGCACGCCGCGGGCACCCCGTGGCGGAGCACCGCGGCAGCCTCGGCGAGCGGCACATCGCCGAGCCTCCACGCTGGTGCGGGCAGGGGCGAGTCCCTCGGCCAGGCGCTCCAGACACCGCTGAAAGGCTACCAAAGGCCGGACGGCTGGCAGGCGGACTGTCGATCCTCGTCGGGCCAGACGGTAAGCTCGTGCTATGTACGCGGAGCGGAGTCGACCGGCTGGCTGCGCCCTGGGGGTGCCTGCTGAGGCAAGGCCAGCGCCTCCCGTCGTGCAGCAGGGGGCATTCGTGATGGCGGCCGCGGACCTTCCATCAGCCGAAGCCCGCGTCCAACGCCGCCCCCGGGCTCGGGCTGCCGTCCGTTGCGGCCGAGACCCCTGCGTGAAGCCGTGTCGCTCCGCCGCGAACGCGCCGCGGATGACCGTGGGCGAGGGCCTGTGAGCGCGGCGGTCGTGCCCCGGCCGCCAAGCGCAACGCTTGTGACCGATCGGGAGGAGTTCTGTCGGCTCCTCGACCTCACGGAGCCAGAGCCCACTGTGGGCTTGGACACGGAAACGACTGGGCTGGATCCGCATGCCGCCCGGCTGCGCACCGTCCAGATCGCCACCGGCGGGGCCGCGTGGGTCTGCGACGCCGTTGCCGTACGCGACCTCACCCCACAGCGGGGCTGGCTAGCCGCGCGTGCCCGCGGCGGCCGGCAGACGGTGCTCCACAACGCCGCCTTCGACCTCGAGATGATGCGAGCCGCCACGGGCGGACGGCCCCTGTGTGAGGTGTCCGTGTCCGACCTCATGCTCTGGTCGCAGCTGGCGGCCTGCGGCATGTCGGTGCCGGGCGGGCACGGACTCGCCGCGATCGCCCTGCGGTGGCTGGGGGTCGACCTGCCCAAGGAGGAGCAGGCCGCCGACTGGACGGGGGACCTGCGGCCGGAACAGATCGAGTACGCCGCGCGCGACGCCTGGGTGCTGGTGCCGCTGACCGCTGTCATGTCGGAGCGGGGGCTGCGCGCGGACGGCCTCGCCGCCGTGGCCGCCGTCGAGGACGCGTGCGTGCCGGCGGTGGCCGACATGGAGTATGAGGGCATCGGCTTCGACCGCGCTTACGCCGAGGCGCTGACGGCCGTGCTCCGCGAAGAGGCGGAGGGCGCTCGGGCTCCCGCCGTGCGGCTGCTGGGCACGGGCAGCCGCCCCGTGCAGACGAGCCTTTTCGGTGACGCCGACCCCGGCATCAACCTGGCATCCCCGGCGCAGGTGCTGGACGCGCTCCAGACTCTGGGGCTACCGGTGACCAGCACGGCCGAGGACGCGCTGCGGCCGCTGGCGGCCGAGCACCCCGCGATAAGGGCGCTGCTCGCGGCCAAGCGGGCCGCGACGCTCCTTGCCGCCTTCGAGTCGCTGCCCAAGCACATCCATCCGGCCACGGGCCGCATCCACGCCTCCTACACACAGATCACGGGTGCTGGCCGGCTCTCATGCTCCGGCCCCAATGTGCAGCAGGTGCCGCACGCTGCGCGCTTCCGCCGCGCCTTTGTCGCGCCGGCCGGACGGCGGCTGGTGATCGCCGACTACAGCCAGATTGAGCTGCGGATCATGGCCAAGCTGAGCGGCGACCCGCGCATGCAGGAGGCGTACAGAAACGGGGAGGACCTGCACCGGCTCACCGCGTCCCTGGTGACCGGGGTCCCCCTGGAGGCGGTGAGCAAGGATCAGCGGCAGCTCGCCAAGGCGGTCAACTTCGGCCTGATCTACGGGATGAGCGCCGCCGGGCTTCGCGCTTACGCGGCCAATGCTTACGGCGCCAGCATGACCCCGGAGGAGGCGCAGGGCGCCCGCCGCCGCTTCTTTCAGGCGTATGCGGGCGTGGCCGCCTTCCACCGCCGGCAGGACGGCGAGGCCAGACGCGCCCGGGAGACGCGCACGCTCCTGGGGCGAGCCCACCGCTGGCCGGGGACGGCCATGGGGCTCCCGGAGCTCGCCAACTGTCCGGACCAGGGCACCGGTGCCGATATCCTGAAGCGTGCCATGGCCCGCATCCGGCCTCTGCTCCTCCGCACCGGCTCGGCCCTGGTGGCCTGCATCCACGACGAGCTGGTCGTCGAAGCGCCAGCGGACCGGGCGGAGGAGGTCAGAGACGAGGTGCAGGCGGCCATGATCGGCGCCGGCGCGGACCTGCTCGATCCAATACCGGTGGAGGTCGAGGTGGCCGTGGGATCGACCTGGGCGGACAAGGCCTGAGGGCCCTCGCCCCGGCCGGGTGGCCCAGTCGCGCCGAGACGCCCGCAACAGGGAGACAGGCGATCCGTCAACCGGCCGACCACCCGCGCCAACAGTGCGGCCGCTTGCGACTCAATGCCCCCACCCGGGAAGCCCGCCACGGCTTCCTCGACGGCTGGAGGTGGACTGCCCCGCACGCGCCCAGCCGGTCACGTGGCAATCCGAGCGCGCCGTGCGCTAGCGCATTTGGATGACGTTGCCCGTGACCATGGCCGCGAGGTCGGATGCCAAGAAGGCGATCACCTCCGCGACATCCCCCGGTGCGGCGACGTGGAAGTGGTCCGGATCAGACTGCACGAACGCGCGAACCTGGTCCGTAACCCAGCCAGTGTCTGTGATTGGCGGATAGACGACGTTGGCCGTGATGCCGTACCGCCCGAGCTCCAGCGCCGCCGACATCGTGTAGTTGACCTGAGCCGCCTTGGCCGCGCCATACGACACCTCCCCGGGGAAACCCATCGGGCCACCCGAGGTGAGCCCGATGATGCGGCCCCACGTCCCTTGGCGG
Organism: Clostridia bacterium; assembly: GCA_027314765.1. Classification (GTDB taxonomy): domain Bacteria; phylum Bacillota; class Sulfobacillia; order RBS10-35; family JAJYVM01; genus JAJYVM01. The sequence continues at coordinate 3,073 of DAHVAF010000316.1, forward strand.
GCCCCGTGACGCCGGGCAAACTCGGCGATCAGGAGCGCCGCCGCCCGGGCGTCGACCGACATCAGGCGGTTGATGATCGATGGCGTGATCGGCGAGAGTCTCCGGTCAAATGGGTCGCGGTCGAGTGGAGCAAACGTGTCGGCGGCCCAACCACTTGCGTTGTTCACGAGGATTTCCACGGGACCGAAATGGGACTCCGCTGCATCGAACAACCGCGGGATCACATCAGGGTCTGAGAGGTCCGCCTCCACGCCGGCGGCTTGCCCACCATCGGCGAGGATCGCCGCGACCACTTCGTCCGCCGTTTGGGCCCGCGCGAGCCTGTGGGCCCGCGGGGTGTCCGTTGGATCACTGAGTCGTAACTACGTGAGGAGGACGCTGGCACCATGCTTCGCAAGGCTGCGGGCGGTTGCGGCGCCAATGCCGTGGTTCGCCCCGGTCACCAGGGCGACCCTGCCGGCCAGACCCGTGAACATCCCGCTCTTCAAGGAAGTCAGCCTCAATCAGGACTGGGCGCCGGCCGCGACGGCCAGGGAGCCGCACCGACCACGCCTGCGGGGTCACAAGTGGCAACCCCTGCCGTCGCCGCCCCTCGCCGGGAGGGAGTGGGCCTTGGCGCTTACAGCGCCAGCGGCAGGCTCGGGTCGGCGTCCAGGTCCAGCGAGTCGCGGCGCCCCGCGCGGAAGGCGGCCTCGCCGGCGGCGGCGATCATCGCGGCGTTGTCCGTGCAGAGGTCGAGGGGCGGGACCCGGACGGGAACCGGACTGCGCTCGGTCAGGGCGCGGGCCAGCGCCTGGTTGGCGGCGACGCCGCCGGCGACCAGCAGGGAGCGGACGCCGAAGGCGGCCGCCGCGAACGCCGCCTTCGAGGCCAGGACATCGACCGCGGCGCGCTGGAATGACGCCGCCACGTCGGCGGGGCGTGCGTCCGGGTGCCGCTCCAGGTGGACGGCGACGGCCGTCGTCAGCCCGCTGAAGCTGAATCGATAGTCGCCCGGCTCGGGGAACGACCGGGGGAAGTCGAAGGCGTGGGGGTCGCCGGTCGCGGCCAGGCGCTCGACGGCGGGTCCGCCCGGGTACGGCAGGCCGAGCAGACGCCCGACCTTGTCGAAGGCCTCGCCGGCGGCGTCGTCGGCCGTGCTGCCAAGCAGGCGCAGCTCATTGGCCAAGGGCAGCAGCGCCAGGTCCGTGTGCGAGCCGGAGACCACCAGGGCCAGGGCGGGGAACTCCGGCGGGCCGCCGCTGAGCCAGTGGGCGAAGATGTGGCCGGCCAGGTGGTTGACGCCTACCAGGGGCAGGCCGCGGGCCAGGGCGACGGCCTTGGCCGTGCACAGGCCCACGAGGAGGGCGCCGGGCAGGCCGGGCCCGCGCGTGACGGCGACCAGGCCGAAGTCCGACCAGTCGACGCCGGCCTGTGCGAGCGCGACCCGCAGGACGGGGCCGATGGCCTCCACGTGGCGGCGGGCGGCCAGCTCCGGCACGACGCCGCCGTACGGGGCGTGGAGCGACTCCTGGCTGGCGACGACGTTGCTGAGCACGCGCCGGCCATCGGCCACGACAGCCGCGGAGGTCTCATCACAGCTGCTCTCGATGCCGAGGGTCAGCACGCGGCGGCGCTCCCATCGCCTCCGAGAATACCACCCCTGTGCGGCACGCCTTCGACTACAGCGCTCAGTGATGAGAGAGGATGAGCACCGCCAGGCCAGTGTCGGCCACGATGACTGCGACGAACGTAGCGATCCATCAGCGCCGGGCGACACGGAAGGGGCGCCGGAACTCCTCCCACGACGACGGGGGTTCGACCTTCGATCGACACGACGCCGCTCTTCTCACCCCACCGGTCCTCAGGGCTCCGTGCCGCACCCGAGGTGAAAGCCGCAGTTGCGGCACGTCTCGCCGCAGACGCCGGACATGGGCGCGCCGCATTGCGGGCACTCGTAGGCCTTCTGCTCTGAGGGCCGCTCCACGACGGTGGGCCGGTCGGTCTCGGAATTCGCCACGTCCATCACCCCGTGGGTCCAGGATAGCATGGGAACTCGTGTTCGATCCAGTGGTGAAGGCTGGACGGCGGATGCCTGCCAGGCGGCTGGGGGGGTCAGGCCGGATGGGGAGGCGGGCCCATGCCGCCCCTTGTGGCTGTGAAGCCCGGGGCGGTGGCGGTATCCCTGGGGCCGGACACCGTGTATGCCTTCGACGGCGAGGGGCGCCTGCTGGCGGCGCACACGGCCGGACGCACCTTCCAGCGCGCGCTGGACGGACGGATCCTGGAGAAGCTGCCCTCGCACAAGCTGCTGAAGGGCCCCTGGGAGCGCCGGTGCCGTTGGCACCTCTCGCGGCTGCGGGTGATGCCCGACTCCCCCTGCGAGCGGTGGGCGCGCGCCGAGCGCGTGGTCCCGCTGGCCCCCGACGAGCTCGTCGCGCAGGACCGGCTCCTGGCGGCGGCGCTGCGCCGGCCGGGCGGGCCGCACGTGGCCTCCTATAACATCTGACATCGAGGCGTTCTTCTACTGAGGTGCCGCGGCCGGCTTGCGGGCCAGCTCGTAGGCGAAGGCGATGGTCTGGTCGAGCGCGTGCCCGCGCAGGGTGTCCGCCAGCTCCCGCGCGAAGCGGCCCGCGCCGTCGCCAAGCGCACCGCGGGACAGGCCCGACATGGAGTACGCAAATCCGGTCAGGCCCTCGACAGTCCAGCGGTGCGGCGTCGGGAAGCTGTGCCTGCCCTCGGCCACGAAGCCGGCCGCGCGCAGAACCTCCACGTCGGGACGCGCGCGCTGCGGTTCGTCCCAGCCCTGCGGGACGCGTCCCGGAGGCGTCCACCGGGCGAAGGTGGCCGCCAGCGCCCGCCGCCACGGGGCATCGCCGAGCTGGGGCGCGTCGCTCCACAGCAGCGCCAGGCAGCCGCCCGGGCGCAGCCAGCGGAATACCCTGGCGGCCACCTCGTCCCGGCGCAGGCGGTGAAAGGCGTTGCCGATGGCGACCAGGTCGAATGCGCCATCGGGCAGCGCCACCTCCTCGGCGGCCGCCGCCACACACCGGATGCCACCCGCTGCCTTCGCCCGCACGAAGGCCACCATGTCCGGCTCCTGGTCGACGGCCCAGACCTCGGCGAAGGCGTGCCGCATGGCGAAGGCGATCTGCCCCGTGCCGCAGGCGAGGTCCAGCAGGCGGCCGCCATCGCCCACCCCGGCGCGCGCCAGCAGGTCGCCGATCAGGGCCGGCGGGTACGGGGGCCGAAAGCGGTCGTAGTCCGCGGCGGTGCCACGGTACAGGTCGCGGCGGTACTCCGGGTCAGCCACTGCTGGGCCGTGGATCGCGCGAGCCCGCATGGGCGAGCGTCACGACCCCTCACCCTCCTCGCAATACCGCACGGCCAGCTCCGCATACAGCCGCGCCGCCGCCGCCGGCTCGGCCGCGTCCACCCACTCATCGGCCTGGTGCGCCTGCCGCACCGAGCCCGCGCCCGCCACCACCACCGGCACGCCCGCCCAATTGCGCAGCATCGAGCCGTCCGTCGTGCCCGGGATGCCGAAGGCCACGGGCGGGCGCGCCGCCACCGCCGACGCCGCCGCCGAGGCCGCGGCCATCAGGGGGTCCGCCGCGGGCAGGTCGACCCAGCCGCGATCGTCCAGCACCTCCACCTCGACGCGCAGAGCGGGGTCCAGCGCCGGGTATCCGGCCTCGCGCCGCCAGCCGGCTTCGTCCCCGCCGCGGTGGTCGTCGTTCAGGGCCTGCGTCACGCCGGCCGCGATCTGCCGCACGCGGTCCACCAGCGCGGCATGGTCCTGGCCCGGCACCGTCCGCACGTCCAGGAGCACCTCGGCGTTGCCGGGCACCACGTTCAGCTGCGGCGTGCCCCGAATCGGGGCGCGCACGACCGTGGGCTGCAGGCTGAAGCGGCCGAGCAGCGGGTGCAGGCCGGCGCGCGCCGCCTCCTCCGCCTGGAGGGCGGCCAGAGCGGTCAGCAGGGGGCCGAGCGCGCTCAGGGGGTTGTCGCCGGCCAGGGCGACGGCGCCGTGGGTCATGCGGCCGTGCAGGCGGATGGCCAGCCGCAGGGCGCCGCGGGCGCAGGTGCCGAGGGTGGCCAGGCCGTCCACCGGCTCGCAGGCGACCGCGCCTGTCACGCCGGCCGCCCCGCCCCCGCGGATGAAGGCCTTGATCCCCAGCATCAGGCCCTCCTCGTCCACGGGCGAGACGAAGGCGACGGCACCGCGCCGCGGCCGCCCCGCCGCGCGCAGGGCCGCCAGGGCGCAGAGGGCCGCCGCCAGGTTCTCCTTGGTGTCGCAGGCGCCGCGGCCGTAGATGCGCCCGCCGGCCAGCTCCGCGCCGAAGGGGTCGTGCGACCACGTGGCCGGGTCGCCCTCGCTGACGACGTCGGTGTGCGCCTCCAGCAGCAGCACGGGGCCTGGCCGGCCGGAGTCCAGCCGCGCCACGACGTTGGGCCGCCCCGGCGCCACCTCGGCGACCTGCGGCCGCAGCCCGATCGCCGCCAGCTCCGCGCGGACGCGCTCGGCGGCGGCGGCCTCGCCATCCCCCGTGCCCCCCGGCACGCTGGGGATCCGCACGAGCTCGCGCGTCAGCGCGAGCACCCGATCCTCGTCGATCGTGATGTGTGCCACTGACTCAGACGTCCCGCCCGCCGTCGACCTCGAGCGCCGCGCCCGTGACCATCGCCGCCTCGTCACTACAAAGGTAGACAGCAGCCGCCGCGATGTCCGCCGGCGTGGAGAGCCGGCCCATCGGGATGGTGGCGATGAAGGCCGCGCGCGCCTCGTCCGGGTCGCGGCCGGGGGCGAAGAACCCCGCCAGCATCGGCGTGTCGCCCGCCACCGGGCAGACGCAGTTCACACGGATGCGGTGGGGCGCGGCCTCCAGGGCCAGCGTGCGGGTGAGGCTGGTGACGGCGGCCTTGGTGGCGTTGTAGGCGGCCAGGCCCGGCCGCGGGCGGATCGCCGCTGTGGAGGACGTGTTGAGGATGGCGCCGCCGCCGCGCGCCCGCAGCAGCGGAATCGCCGCCCGGCAGCCCAGGAAGACCCCGCGCACGTTGATGGCGAAGAGGCGGTCGAAGAGCGCCGGGTCGGTCTCCTCCAGGGGCGTCGCCGCCTGCGGGATGCCGGCGTTGTTGCAGACGATGTCCAGGCCCCCGAAGGCGGAGGCAGCGACAGCGAAGGCGGCGTCCACATCCGCCTGCACGGACACGTCGGCCTCCGAGAAGCCGGCGCGCCCGCCCCGGTCACGGATGGCGGCGGCGAGCTCGGCCCCGCGCGGGTCGCGGTCGACCAGCCAGACGGCCGCCCCCTCGGCCGCGAAGCGCTCGGCCATGCCGGCCCCGAAGCCGGAGGCGGCGCCGGTGATGACGGCTGCCTTGCCCTGCAGGCGCACGAAGGGGCCTCCTTTGTGCCGCGAAACGTGCGTTTCGCGGCGATGGTCGTTCCTGGGCCGGCTACCCGGGGATGGCTTCGAGCCGGAAGTCCTGCGCCCCCTGCCACAGCACGCGGCGGCCCAGCTCCGGCAGCTGCTCGGCACCCTCGACGATGGTCGCGAAGTGGCTGCCGGCCAGGGGGCCGAGCTTGCTCCCGAAGCTGGTGGAGCCATAAGGGAGCAGGATCTCGGTCTCGCTGAGCCCGCCCGGGTAGAAGAGGAGCTGGCCGGGCGCCGGGAAGCGCGTGCCGTTCTCGGGATCGCGCCCGAGGCCGAGGTCGCGGGCGCCGAGGGGCACCCAGGCCGCCTCGCCGCTCCAGCGGGACTGCAGGAGCTTGGCCTCCAGGGGCAGCAGCAGCCGCGTCACAGCCGCGCACGTGCGGGGCGCCGCCGCGTCCTCCAGCCGGGCCAGGAACACGAGGCCACCGGCCGTCAGGCGCAGCACGCGGAAGCCCCTCCCCGCAGGCACGGTTCGCCCCGCGTGTACAATCTCCCTTGGGGGTGGCGCCGCGTGGCCCACTGGCTGCTGAAGACCGAGCCGGGCGAGTTCAGCTACGACGACCTCGTGCGCCTCGGCCGCGACCGCTGGGACGGGGTGCGCAACAACGCCGCGCTGAAGAACATGCGGGCGATGCGGCCGGGCGACCTCGCCCTCTTCTACCACACGGGGGATGAGCGCCGCGTGGTGGCCGTCTGCCGCATCGTGTCCGAGCCCTACCCGGATCCCAAGGCCGATGACGCGCGATGGATCGTCGTGGACGTGGAGCCCGTGCGGCGGCTGCCGGAGCCGGTGACGCTGGCGCAGATCAAGGCCGACCCGGCCTTCGAGGGGTGGGACCTGATCCGCCAGAGCCGGCTGTCGGTGATGCCGGTGCCGGACCCCATCTGGCGGCGGATCGCCGGGGAGGGGTAGCCGGGCACTCAGGCCCGTCACGACAGCTGCGATTGAGAAGGGGGAGCTTGGTGTGGATGACCCAGCCGACCCGACCTCCTCGACCGTCGTTCCGGGCCAGATGGCGGAGATGTCCTCGATGACCATGTTGTAGTCCACAGCGGCAAGCGTGGTGCGACGGGGCCGGAAGGCGAGCCGGGCCGGCACGCGGGCGATTGGGACGGGGGCGGGGGCAGTGGGAGTGCCCGGCCAAGGCTCAAAGCAGGACCGCTGCCGCGGTGCCCGCGCAACCGTTGCTGATCCGGATCGCGGCTCGGGTCGGTTCCACCTCCGAGCAAGTGAGCGCTGCCCGAGCGGCAGCCGTTCTGGCGCACGCCCGCCAGTACCCGGCCAGCCGGGTCGGCAACGGGTCGGCCGAGGCGGCGATGGCGGCTGCGGCGATTCTTGTGTCGCCGGGGACCGAATTGCGCAGCCGGTACCAGCGCTCGGGGGCTGCGTGTATGCGACAAATCCGATCTCCCCGCCCGGTGCCGGGCGGTCCGAAGTGGCCATCAGGGTCATCGTCACGATCGTTCGACATCCACGAGGCATTCGTCGGCTTCTCCCAACGCTACAGAGCGGGGGTGGCCCTCACGCCCCAATCCGTCCACATTCCTACAGTCGACGGCGCCGGCGCCTCCGCCGGGGCGGCGGTGCCTGGCCACCCAGCGCTTCGGTCGGGTGAACGCTGTCGGGGAAATGCTGCCGGTTGATCGTACAGACATGCTCCCCCCGAGCCTCCGCCCGTGAGTGGAGGAAGGCGTCGACAAGATCGTCGCATCGGCCTTGCCGCCACGTGTCGAGCGCGGCGATCACCACGTCGCGCTCCATGACCTCCCGGCCGGCCCAACCAACCACGGAGAGCAGGTACTCGGCCACCTGCCGCGGCGTGCGCGTCGGCGCCCCACGAGGCGCAAAGATCGGCTTCACCAGCATGTACGCGATCTCGCAGAGCACGACCGGATCGAGGACGGCCTGGACCCTGCCGTGCTCGACCGCATCGAGTAGGTTTCGACAGGCCTCGCTGTTGTCGTGGTTCTGAACGGCATCGGTGAAGATCGAGGTGTCCAGCCACAGGCGTGGCATCAGGCCTTCTCGTGCGGCTCCTCGTGCCGTTCGTCGGACGAGCCCGGGGCGACTGCGGCTTCGCCGAGAGCGGCACGCAACTCAGGCGGCATCGTCCGGATGGCGATGCTCTCGGCGACCCCTTCACGGAGCCGGGTAAGCGTTAAGTCGTCGCGCAGGGCCATGGCCGCGCAGAACTCCCGAGCCGTGTGGTGGGGAAGGACGATGACCTCAAAGCGGTCATCTCCTGACTGCCGGACCAGCAGGGTGCTGCCAGGTTCGGCACCCGTTGCCTTCCGCACCGCCTCCGGCACGGTGAATTGCCCCCGTGCCTGCATTTTGGCAATCCCAGCCACCGCAGAGCCCCCTGAGAAGGACTGTTCATCTCCCATGATACGCCTCCTCGTCCGGCATGCACGGGTTGATCGTGCATACTTTGGCAGCAGCGTATGCGAGCGGTCGCGGCACAGTCAGTCGAAGCCGGAGACAGGGGGTGGACCAAAACTCGCGCCGACTTCCGCGGAGTCGACGCCGTTCGCCCCGCAACAGGCAGAGGAATGCGCGGTGCGGGAAGGTTGCCCTTCTCGCTCCACGCTGCATTAACGCGCTGGGGGCTTGAGCACTTGGCCGTTCGCCCTGAACATCAGGCAGACCGATACGGCGGCCTCCGGCGCGCGGGTGTCGGTGTCGCGACCCGCGTTGCCACCGGCCACGGGCCCCAAGACCGCATCGCACACCCGCCGCGGAAACGGCGCCGCCCAGCGTTGGGTGAGCCCCCAGGCAGCAGGTCCCCCCGCCCGCCGCGGCCAATGCAAGGGGCACGGGGGGTGAAGCCATGGCCGCGCCCCAGCCCGCCCGGCGCCTGCGGGGCTTCGGCGAGTCGCAGATCCGCCGCTTCACGCGCCTGGCGCAGGAGTTCGACGCGATCAACCTCGGCCAGGGCATGCCGGATTTTGACCCGCCCGAGCCCCTGCTGGCGGCGCTGCGCCAGACGGCCTCGCACCAATACACCTTCACCTGGGGCGACGGCGCCCTGCGCGAGATCATCGCCGCCCAGACGGCGGCCCCCTGGGGGGCGCCCGTCGACCCCGACCGCGAGGTCACCATCACCTGCGGGGTGACCGAGGCGCTGGTGGCGGCGGTGTTCGCCGTCGTCGACCCCGGGGACGAGGTCATCGTCCTGGAGCCCATGCACGAGAACTACGTGCCGGCGATCCTCATGGCCGGCGCGACGCCCCGCGTCTGCACGCTGCGGGCGCCCGACTACCGAATCGACCCCGACGCCCTGGCCGCCGCGGCCGGCCCCCGCACCCGCGCCCTGATCCTCAACACCCCGCACAACCCCGCCGGCCGGGTGTTCGACGCCGAGGAGCTGGCGGCCATCGCGGCGCTCTGCGACCGCCACGGCCTCGTGCTCATCACCGACGAGATCTACGCGGAGATCGTGTACGACGGGCGGCGCCACCTGCCGCCGGCGGCGCGGGCCGACCTGCGTCCGCGCACCATCGCCATCGGCGGGCTCGGCAAGGCGCTCTCGGCCACGGGCTGGCGCCTGGGCTACGCCATCGCGCCACCCACCCTGACCGACGCCCTGCGCAAGGTGCACGAGTACCTGGTGATCTGCGCGCCGGCGCCCCTGCAGGAGGCGGCCGCCCAGGCGCTCCCCGAACTCGGCGAGCACCTGAGGGGCGTGGCGGCGGCCTACCAGCGTCGCAGGGACGTGCTGCTCGCCGAGCTCACGGCCGCCGGGTTCGAGGTGCCGCGCGTCGAGGGCGCCTATTACGTGCTGGCCGACTGCGCGCGTTTGTCGGCGCGCATGGGCGCGCCGCAAAACAGTTCCGATGCGGCGGAGTGGTTGATCAGGCACGCCCGCGTCGCCGCCATCCCAGGCCAGAGCTTCTACCTGGCGGATGTCGCGGGGGCCGCCACCCTGCTCCGCTTCGCCTTCTGCAAGCGTGAGGAGACGCTGCGCGCGGCGGGTGCGCGCCTGCGGGAGGCGCTGGCATGAGGCGGCTCTCCGTGGGCGTCGACTGGCAGGGCGACCTCGACCGCGAGGCGCTCTTCGCCCAGCTGCAGGCGGCCGACCGCGGCGGCGTCCACTCCGTCTGGGTGGCCGAGGCCTGGGGGCGCGATGCCTTCAGCATGCTGACCCAGCTGGCGGAGCGAACGACCCGCATCCAGCTGGCCACGGCCATCGTCAACGTCTTCTCCCGCAGCCCGGGGGCCCTCGCCCAGCACTTCGCCACGCTGGACGAGCTCTCCGGCGGCCGGGCCATCATCGGCCTCGGCGCCAGCGGGCCGCAGGTGATCGAGCACTTCCACGGCGTGCCGTTCGAGAAGCCCCTGGCCCGCATCCGCGAGACGGTCGAGGTCATCAACACCCTGATGTCCGGGGAGCCGCTGATGCACCGCGGCGAGGTGTTCCGGCTCGAGCGCGGGTTCACCCTGCGCTTCAAGCCCGTGCGCCCCCACATCCCCGTCTTCATCGCCTCGATGGGGGCGCGCAGCGTGCGGCAGACGGCGGAGATCGCCGACGGCTGGCTGCCGATCTGGACGCCGCTCCCCGACCTGGCCGATGAGGTGGCGAAGTTCCGGCAGGCGGCGGCCAGCGCGGGCCGCGACCCGGCCGCCCTGATGGTGCGCTCGGCCGGAACCACCGTGGTGACCACGGACCCGTCACGCGCCCTGAAAGCCGCGCGCAGGACGCTCTCGTTCTACGTGGGCCGCATGGGCACGTTCTACCGCGAGCACCTGGAGCGGCTCGGCCACGGCGACGTGGCGGCGGCCATCCTGCGCGGGTACGCGGAGGGCGGGTCCGGCGGCGCGCTGGCGGCCACACCGGAAGACCTCTCCCAGGCCATGGGCCTGGTGACCGACTCCATCGACGAGGCCAGGGCCAGGATGGACGCCGAAGCCGCCGCCGGCATCGACATCCACCACGTGCGCGTCGAGGGCTACCCCCCGGCGGAGATGGAGCGCATGTACGCGGCGCTGACGACCGGCTGACCCCCACGACATCCGCGGCGAGGGCCCTCCCCCGGTGGAGGTGGCGTACATCCACTCGGCGCTCGCGACCGGCTGACCCCCACGACATCCGCGGCGAGGGCCATCCCCCGGCGGAGATGGAGCGCATCTACGCGGCGCTGACGACCGGCTGACGCCCACGACATCGGCGGCGAGGGCCCTCCCCCGGTGGACATGGCGTGCCTCTACGCGGCGCTCGCGACCGGCCGACGCCCACGACATCCGCGCCGAGGGCCACCCCCCGGTGGACATGGCGTGCCTCTGCACGGCGCTCGCGACCGGCTGACGGCGCCGTCTCGATCAGGCTGTTCGCCTGACGTACGGGACGTCGCGGGTGAACGGTTCGAAGCCGACCCCGTAATAGAGCTCGCGCGCCGCCGGATGGGCAGGCGCGCCACGGCACGCGACCAGCACCGTCTCCGCGCCCACGGCGCGGGCCAGGTGCATGCCGTGCCACAGCAGGGCGGTGGCCAAGCCCTGGCGGCGATAGGACTGATGCGTCCCCACGGGTTCAAACTCGGCGGTGCGACTCTCGGGATCGAGCCAGACGATGGCGCTGGCCGCCAGGGTGCCATCCGGTGCCTCCACCAGCACATGCAGGTCATCGCGATAGGGCCAGCTGGCCTGCACGCCCGCCATGCCGGTCTCGGTGAACGGCGACGGATGCCACGCGTCCAGGTGCGCGCGGGTTGCCGCGGCCGGGCCGACCTGAGCGGCCGTGCGGAACCGGAAGCCGGCCGGCAGGCCGGGTTCCGAGAGGTCGGCGAGAGGCCGGCGGTTCAGCTGCACCCAATCGCCCTCGTCGCCGCCCATCTCGGGGTCGAGCCTGTAGCCGTGCGCGGGCAGCCGGGCCAGCATGTCCGTGTCCGGAGCCTGCGGCGTGACGAACCGGTCGAGACCCGCCGCCTGCTCGGCGTACCAGTCAAGGATCTCGTCCAGCAGGGCCGGGCGCTCCGGATGGACCTGCCAGGTCAGGTTCGCGCCCTTCGACGCGTAGGTGGATCCGTCGCTGCGCGCCACCGTGTACGGGAGGCGCACCCAGGCCCATGCGTCCAGCCGTCCACTGCCATCGACACTGCGCCACAGGCGGTGACGCCAGGTGTGGCCGAGCGCCGCCCTGTCCTTGCCGAACACCCAGGCGAGCTCCCCCACGGTCGCGTCGCCAACGAGGAGCTCGGGCCGCAGCGTCGTCAGCTCCTGGGCCAGGCCCTGCATCAGCCGCACGTCGCCGGCCCCCATACCCGTCTCTCTCACCGTCTCGTCGCTCCCCGCTCCCCGTCTCTTCCGCCAGCTACGCCGGGATGTCCTCCACCCGGTGCGCGTCGTAGCGGACGAAGCCCGGCGGCAGGAAGGCCAGGACCGCGGCGCCGACGGCGGCCGCCAGTCCTCCCGACACGATGGAGAACTCGAGCGTCGTGGCCGAGGTGGGTACCCACGGCGAGCACCGTCGACGTCACGGCCAGCAGGGCCTGGGTCACGCAGAGGATGCGGCGCCGGTCGCGGAAGTCCAGTGCGTCACGCATGGCCGCCGCCGTCCGTGGCTTCGGGGGCGCCGACCAGCGAGAAGAACGGCAACGGCACGAACTGGACCAAGCTCGGAAGGCCGACCACAGCCGAGGAGTGCGTGAGCAGGAACGCCTGGTAGGGCAGGGCCACGATCCGCAGCTGGCTGCCGATCTGGCTGATGCCCTGGCCGATGAAGAGGTGGCGGAAGTCGCGGGAGCCGGTGATGGCCGAGGGCTCGACCACCAGGCGCTGCAGGCCGCCACGCCGCGGCGGGGTCACACGTGCGCCTCCCCGCCGAGCAACTTCGTTCGACAACGACTATATTCGACAGCAAGTTACTTGACGTAAGGCCCCTTACATCCCAAAATGAAGGCCCATCAGGGGGTGCTTGGTGACGGAACCCGCCGAACGAGGGGGAACGGTGCGGCGGTCGCAGCGACCGGCGGGCGCAGGCCCGACCTGGATCGACATGTGGCTGAAGGCAACGCTGGACCGCTCGGGCTCGCGCGAGACCCACACCGCCTATGCGCGGGCGCTCCGCCGCTTCCACACCTGGTGGGGCGAGCGGCCGCTTCTGGCGGTGCGCCCGGCGGATGCCGTCCGCTATGCCGAGTACCTTCGCGAGAGCGGCCTGGCTCCCTCCTCGCAGTCGCAGGCCATCGCCGCGATGCGCTCGCTCTATGCCTTCGCCGCCAGGAGCGGCGTGCTGCCGGCCTCGCCGTTCCAGAACGCGCCGACGCCGAAGCTCGGCCCGCGGGTGGTGCAGTCCGCGCTGGACCGCGAGGACCTGGAGCAGATGCTGAAGGTCGCGCGGCCGCGCCCGCGCGCCGTCCTCCTGCTCCTGGCGACGACAGGACTTCGCATCACCGAGGCGCTGGAGGCCCGCTGGTCCGACACGTTCGTCGACGGCCACGGCCGCACGGGCCTGCGGGTCGCTCCCCGCGGCCGGGCGCGCGCGCGGACGATCAAGCTGCTGCCGGTGGTGGTCGAGTCGCTCGGCAGCATCCGCCACGGCGAGTACCTCCTGCCCTCGCGCGACGGTGGGCGCTGGACCAAGCAGGGCGCGGACGCCATGCTGGCCCGCCTGGCCAAGCGTGCTGACCTGGAGAAGCCGGTGTCGGCCGAGGGCCTGCGCCGGTTCCTGGCCACCCACGCCATCGCCGGCGGCGCACCGCTCGTGCAGGTGCAGCAGGACCTCGGCCACGCGGCGCTGGCGACCACGCAGCGCTACGTGCGGGCCGGCGTGGGGCTGGAGCTGGGATCGGCGGACTTTTTGCAGCTCGATCCGCAGCCGTCCACCTGAGGCATCATCGGAAGCCGTTTTGGTGGCGCGGCGTACGCCGCGCCATCACGAACTATCCCAGGCGCGGATACAGCTGAGCGGCGACCGCGGCCGCCACCAGGGCCGCCCCCAGCAGGACGCCATAGTCCAGCGGCAGGTGGCTCGGGCTGCCCAGCAGCAGGCCGCGCAGGGCGTCCACCAGGTAGCTCAGCGGGTTGGCCACGGCGATACCCCTCAGCCAGCCGGGCATGATCGAGAGCGGGTACAGGGCGTTCGAGGCGAAGAAGAGCGGCATCGTCAGCACCTGGCCGATGCCCATGAAGCGCTCGCGCGAGCGGACGAGGGCGGCCATCACCATGGAGAAGCCGGCGAAGAAGCCCGCGCCCGGGATCACGGCGACGAAGGCGCCGAGGATGGCCAGAGGCGTGTGGTGCATGGGGATCTCCATGAAGAGCAAGACGACCAGCACGATCACGGCCTGGGCGATCCCGCGCAGCCCGGCGGCGCCATTCTTGCCGACGATGATGGAGTAGCGCGGGGTCGGCGTCACCAGCATCTTCTGCAGGATGCCGAGGTCGCGCTCCCAGATGACGGCGATGCCGTGGAAGATGGCGATGAAGACCACCGACTGCGCCAGGATGCCGGGGGCCAGGAACAAGACCTCGCCGGCGTCGATGGCGAAGGCGATGCCGTCGACCGCCCGCACCTCGCCGAAGACCACACGGACGCCGTGGACCGTGACCACGGGGCGCGTGACCGTGCGATCACCCCGTCCCACAGCCTGCGCTGGACTCTGTCCGCAACCGATTCGCCCGGGCACGCGGGCGGTGGAAGGCTATGGCGCCGCCTGGCTGGCCTGAGCACGTGGCGAGGGCTGCGCGGCATGGCCGGGCGCGCCGCCAGGGATTGACGGCGGCCGCCCCGCGTGATACCATCAATACGTACACCTGTTCGCATTCTGGATTGGAGGTGGCTCGCAGATGGCTTTCGATCCAAAGGCTGAGCTGATGGACCTCTGGGACGGGCACCGCCGGCTGACCGTCCGCACCGCCCGGGCCTTTCCGGCGGACAAGCTGATGACCTTCAGCCCGGTGGAGCCGCTGCGCACATTCGCCGTGATGTGCGACGAGATCGCGCGCATCGAGCTGGCCTACATTCGCGGGCTGGCCGAAGACCAGTGGACGTGGGACCCGAAGGTGCCGGCGCCGGCCACGGACGCCGACGGCGTCGTGCGGTTTCTGGAGGAGACGCGGGAATACACGCACCGGATGTGGGGCCGGCTCAGCGCCGAGACGCTGCTCACGCCGCGCAAGGATCCCTTCTTCTTCGGGGACTCCAAGCGGCCGTACGACTGGCTGGTGTACTGCGTCGACAACGAGGTGCACCACCGCGGCCAGGGGTTTGTGTACCTGCGCGAGCTGGGGATCGAGCCGCCGCACTTCTACGAGCGGTGAGGGGCGGGCGCCCGGTGGCCGGGCGCCCGCGCCACGGGAGTCAGCCGGCCATCTCGTGAATCTGGTGCAGGTGGCGGACGACGTGCAGCGCGGCGACGTCGTGCCACTGGCGGGCGCTCAGCATGCCGAAGGCGGGATGGGGCGTGCCCATGCGGCCGGGGTCGCCACGGGCGCCTGCCTCCGCGTGGGCGGCCGCAAGATCCGCGTGGGAGGCTGCCAGATCGGCGCGGGAGGCCGCAAGGGCCCCGGTTTGCGGCGTCCAGGGTCGCGAACGCGGCCTGGGGCTGGAGGCTGGCCGCGCTCGCATGCGGTTCGTGCGGACCAGCCCGAAGGTGAGGTCCAGGCTCGGGTCGATCTCGGCGGTGGCGCGGCGGCCCGGATGGCCTCCGCTGTCACGCCCTCGAAGAGATGGAAGTGCTCCTGCACGTCGGGGATCGACCAGCCGTCCGCGTGGGGGCGGTGCGGGGCTGCGCCGGTGACCCGGTGGACCGTGCGCCCGCCGGCGCCGCCGCGGTAAGGGCGGAGCTCATCCGCGTCCAGGTTGACCATCACGGGCACCGGGCCGTTGGGCAGGACCCGCTCGAGCCCAGGGGGCATGTCGCCGCCAGCGAGGTGCAGGGAGGCGACGAACGGGTCGAGGGCGCCGGCCCGCGACCGCCGGCCGACGAAGTGCCGCATTGCAGCGTCAGAATACGACGGCGCCGTGGCGCCGACCGGAACGTCGAGCGGACCCAGCCCGCACGGTCCAGCCGCCCCCTCGGGAATCCCCCACCCCGGACGGCCCCCATTCAAGGTCTGCACGTCCGCCGATCGCGCCGCCCCTCAGGGCCGGCCGCCGGGCCCAAGTCGGGCCCACCGGCCCTGGGGGGCCTG
>DAHVAF010000318.1 GCA_027314765.1 Clostridia bacterium
CAGGCCCAGCACGCCGACGTGCCAATCGGCGCCGTACTGGAAGAGGAACGGGTCGCTTCCCCCGGCCGCGACAGCCGCGGCCACCAGGTCGGCCGCCTCCCGCCGGGCCGCCGTGGCCACCTCGATGGCCGCGAGCGCATCGGCCACCGTGGCGGCGCCGTCGGCCAGCAGCAGATCGAGTGCGGGCGTCGCGTCCCCCATGCGGCCGGGTGCGTTCAGGCGCGGCGCGACGCGGAAGGCCAGGTCGCGGGCCGTGCATACTCCGCCGGCCGCCAGGGCGCGCAGGCCGCGGCGGCCCGCCCCGCGGTTGAGGACATCCAGCCCGTCGCGCACGATGGTCCGATTCTCGCCGACCAACGGCATGACATCGGCGACCGTCGCCGTGGCCACGACGTCGATGTCCTCGGCCGGCGCGCGGCCCAGGGCGCATGCCACCCGCCAGGCCACGGCCGCGCCGCAGAGGTCGCGAAACGGGTAGCGGCTTCCGGCCAGCTGCGGGTTGACGACGGCGAGGGCGGCGGGCCGGTCCGGCCCCGGCTGGTGGTGGTCGAGGACGATGAGGTCGATCCCGTGGGCGGCGCACCAGGCCGCCTCCGCGCAGGCGGTGGTGCCGTTGTCGACGGCCACGACCACGGGCGCACCGGCGGCGGCGATGGCCTCGACGCTGAGCCCGTAGCCCTCGTCCAACCGGCGCGGGACGAACGGCTCCGCGGCGGCGCCCATCTCGCGGAGGGTGCGGACCATGATCGCCGTCGCCGCCAGGCCGTCGGCATCATAGTCGCCCGAGACGAGGACCCGCTCCCGCGCCGCGGCGGCGCGGCGAAGGCGCTCGGTCGCCTGGGGCATGTCCGGCAGCAGGTAGGGATCGCCGGGCGAGGGTGGCGCCAGGTCGCTCTCCGACCAGCCGCGGGCCGCCAGCAGCTGCTGCAGGGGGGCGCCGCCAGCCGGTGCCGCCGGCTCCCAGAGCAATCCGCGCAGCGATCTGATCTCCGCCGTCACGGACGGGCCGGGGGGTGCGGCGGGGTGGCGCCCGACGAGCGGTCCCTGGGATCGGCGGGGTTGGCTGGCGCAATGGGGCCCGCATGGGTCGGGGCCGGCAGCGCCGGAGGCGCACCGGGTGCCGGCCGTGCTCCTTGGCCGGCGGCATCCGCGCCGCGCGCGGCGGAGCCGCTGCGGGCGTCCTGCGGTGCCGCGTGGTCGGCCGTCGCTGCGTCCAGCTGCGGCTGCTGGGGTGGGGACGGCATGGCCGCCAGCTGCCGCTCCAGGGTCCGCACCCGCAGTCCGAGCCGGATGCGGCCGGGCAGCGATATGGCGCCCACGACCACGCCGCCGGCCAGGAAGGCGCCGATCACCAGAAGGGCGAGCGACGGCTCCGGCTGCCAACCCATGAAGTGGATCTGTACCGATTGGGCGTTGCTGGCGGCGAACACGGCCACCGCCGCCGCCACCAGGGCCACGAGGACCAGCCAGAGGACGGTCGTGGTCTTCACACCGGTCGGGCTTCTCCGCCCGCGGCGGCTGACCCTGCCAGCGCTGCGAGGTTTTGGTCAGCCCTCGGCCCGCGCCTGCTCCACCAGCGTGGGGTGCGGCAGCAGCGGCTCGGCGGCCCCTGCCGCCTCCCCCGCCCCGACCAGGTCCGCCATGGCCGCCACGATGCGTGGGTCAAACTGTGCCCCGGCACCGCGGCGCAGCTCGGCCATGGCCGCCTCGGGGGTGCGCCGCGGCCGGTACGGGCGGTCGGTGGTCATGGTGTCAAAGGCGTCGGCAACGGCCAGGATGCGGGCGCCAAGGGGAATCGCATCGCGCGCCAGCCCCTCGGGGTAGCCATCACCGGACCACCACTCGTGGTGGTGGCGGATGATGGGCGCCAGGGCCCGGAGCGGTCCGGCCCTCAGGACGATCCTGGCCCCCGCCGCCGCGTGGCCCATCATCTGGGACCGCTCCTCCGCGTCGAGGGGGCCGGGCTTGTTCAGCAGCCCGTCCCGGACGCCGATCTTGCCCACATCATGGAGAAGCCCGGCGTATCCGACCCGGTCCGCCGCCTCTCCGTCGAGGTCGAGGGCGACCGCCAACGCCCGGCTGTAGGCTCCCACCCGCCACGAGTGCCCGTAGACGGCGTGCTCGCGCGAGTCCGTCAGGTCGGCCAGCAGGTGGAGCAGGGCCTCGCTCTGGTGGATCGGCGCCCGAAAATGCCGCCGGCAGGCCGCGTACACTGCGCCGACGAGGGCGGCGGACGCTGCGCCTGGCGCGGCCAGGGCATCCATCGGCGCGCCTCTCAGCGCCATCGCCATCAGCCACATGAAAAGGAGCCACAATCCGAGAAGAATCAGTGCAAGGCGGAGGCGTGCCGCTTGGGGGGCCTTCGCGATCCTGCTGAAGTCACGAGTCACGTCCATGGACTCACCCTGTGCGCCGAAGCTGGTCAATACACCCGTCATGGCGCCTATTATGGCTACTCTATACATTTCATGCAAGTATAAATAGCGGCCGCATCGCTGCGGCCGCCCAATTCGCTCGCTCTTGTGACTCTAGGATGCGTGGTGGAATGCCCGTCCTGGATGCCACGGCGTCCCGAGTGCCGGCAGAATCCAGCGGTCGAGCCCCCACCAGCCGGCGACCTTCCACGCCAGCACCAGCCACGTGGCGATCACGAAGAGGAACGGGTTCGTGCTGACCGTGCCCGCCATCAGGTAGTTGAAGTTCATGAAGCCGCCGAAGAACGCCGCCAGGCCGGTGAACAGGCCGAGAATCAGCGCGGCGCCCACCAGCAGCTCGCCGAACGCGATGACCCAGCCCCAGAACGCCGCGTGCGGCAGGATCACGCTGCTCAGGAACGAGGCATACCAGCCCTGGACGGCCGGGTGCGCTCCCGACGCGCCCTTGATCGCGCCGCTGATGAAGCCCCGCAGGCCGGCGCCGCTGCGCCAGCTCGGGCTCAGGAGCTTGTCCCCCAGCGCCGCGTTGAACCACTGGTAGCCGAGGTACACGCGCAGGATCAGCCAGATCCACGACGACTCGGTGCGATTGAACAACCATCGAGAGAGCCGCGACTCACCCATCTCACCGTGCTGCACGCCCGTCCCGGCCATGGTCCCCGTGCGATCCGTCGTCGGGTTTTTCGTCATACCCGCCGCCCCCTTTTTCCGCGCCTATCATCGACCTTTGGGCGCTTTGGCCTCTATTGGCGAACGGTCCGCCCTCGGCCGAACCAAGGACCGTCCAACCAGGTCCATTCGGACGCGACGGTGGCGGCAGGCGGCGGGCTATGGTGAGGTTGACCGCCAGAAGGGGATGAGTCCGCCTTGACGCAGCAGGGTAGGTCCGTTGTCTCGGTCCTGATCGTCGACGACCACGAGGTCGTGCGCATGGGCCTGCGCGGCATCCTGGAGCACACCGCGGGCATGACCGTCTCCGGCGAGGCCGGGTCCGTCGCGGAGGCCGTCAACCAGGCCGAAGACCTGCACCCCGACGTCGTCGTCCTGGACGTCCGGCTTCCCGACGGCAGCGGCGTCGAGGCATGCCGCGAGATCCGGATCCGGCTCCCTGGCACCGGCGTGCTGATGCTCACCTCGTACGGCGATGACGAGGCCCTCTTCCAGTCCATCCTGGCCGGCGCCTCCGGCTACCTGCTGAAGCAGACGCGGGCGCGCGACCTGGTGGCGGCCATCCGCTCCGTGGCGGCGGGCGAGCAGCTGCTCGACCCGGGTGTGACCCGTGCCGTGTTCGACCGGCTGCGGCGCCCGACCGGCGACCCGCTGGCCGAACTGACCGCCCAGGAGCGGCGCACCCTGGAGCTCATCGCGGAGGGCAAGACCAACCGCGAGATCGCCGACGCCCTCATCGTCAGCGACAAGACCGTTAAGCATTACGTCTCGGCGATCCTGGCCAAGCTCGACGTCGCCCGGCGCAGCGAGGCCGCGGCGATCTGGGGCCGGCGGCAGCGCAGCGGCTGATCCCGGCGGCACGGAGCGGTGCCGACCCCAGCGTCCGGCCACCCGCCACCCTTCCCCGGCGATCTCTGACGCCGGCCATTGGTTTGCCCACGCCTGATTTGCACGCCCGACCGCCTTCCCTGGGGCCGTGACCTTCACCCCCGCCGCTGCACACCTGCGCTCACCCGCGACGAAGCCGCGCCCGCTCGCGCCGGGCGACATCCGCCAGCACCTCCGGCCGCAGCTCGGCCACCACGTGCAGGCTCCCGCCCGCGCGCCGCGTCAGCTCCGCCAGGTAGCGCTCATTCGGCTCCAGCCCGATGCAGCAAAGGCTCACGCCCGTACCCTGGAGGAGCGCGGCCTCGCGCAGCGCCTCCTCCAGCGGGCTGCCCCCGGAGGCTGACACCGTCGGGATGCCGTCCGTGACGAGCAGGAGCATCGGGCGCTTCGCGTGGCTGCCCCGCAGGTCGGTGCGGGCGCTGCCGAGGCCGGCGGCCAGGGGCGTCAGCCCGGCCGGCACGACGCGGCTGAGGCCCCGCTCCGCCGCCGCGTAGTTGCGGGTGAAGGGGACGGCCAGCACGGCCGACCGCTCCTGGAACGCCATCACGGCCACGCGGTCGCGGCTGGTCAGCAGCAGGTGGCGGGCCAGGGTCTTTGCCGCGCGCATCCGCCCGCCCTCCATGCTGGCGCTGGCGTCCAGGAGCAGGCACAGGTCGCTGCGGCGCGGCTGCAGGCGCAGGGTGCCGTGCAGGTCGGCAGCCGCCACCCGCAGGGGCCGGTCGGACCGGGGCGGGCTACGGCGCACGGCGGCCAGGACCGTCTCGCTCACCGCCAGCTCAGGCAGCGGCTGGCCTGCGGTCCGCGGGCGGACGATGCGGCGGCTGCCCCGCGTGGCGAGCTCCGT
>DAHVAF010000324.1 GCA_027314765.1 Clostridia bacterium
GGCCGGAGCACCCCCTGACGCACCGTGGCGTGGCGCGGCGTGGCGTGGCGCCCCGCCCGTCGCGTCCGCCCCCCTACGGCGCCTCCCGCCGCCTCGCATCCCCCCGGCAGATGCCGATGAAGGCCTGCGCGGCCCGGCTCAGGTAGGCGCCCCTGCGGGTGACGATCTGGACCCGGCGGTACGGCCGCGGTGGCCGCAGCCGCAGCGCGCGCAGCAGCCCGAGGCGCTCCTCCTGCTCCACCACCAGCCGCGGCGCGAGGCTCACGCCCACCCCGATCTCGACCAGGCCCTTGATGGCCTGCAGGCTCTGCATCTCCTGGGCGACGCGCGGCTCAAAGCCCGCCTGCCGGCACGCCTCCACCACGATGGCCTTCAGCCCGAAGCCGTGCTCCAGCATGACGAAGGGGCGCTCCCGCAGGTCGGCGAGGCCGATCTCGCCGCCGTCCGCCAGGGGGTCGCCGGCCGCCACGATGGCGAAGAGCTCCTCCTCGGCCAGCGCCTCCACCTCGATCTGGGGGTCCGGCTCCTCGGTCAGCGTCGCGACGGCGAGGTCGAGCCGGCTCGCCGCCACATCGTCGAGCAGGGTGCTGGTGCGCGCCTCCACCACCCGCAGCTCGACCCCGGGGAAGGCGGCGCGGAACGCCTTGATGGCCGTCGGGATCAGGTACGCGGTGATGGTCGGCATGGCTCCGAGCACGAGGCGCCCGCGCCGCAGGCCCGCCAGCTCGTCCACCGCCGATCCGATCTCCGCCACCTCGCGCAGGATCTGGCGCGCGTGCGGCAGGACCGCCCGCCCCACCTCCGTGACGCGCACGCCGCGCGGCAGGCGGTCGAAGAGCCGGTGGCCGAGCTCGACCTCCAGGGTCCGGATCTGGGCGCTGGCCGACGGCTGCGCCACGAGCAGCGCGTCGGCGGCCTGGGTGATACTGCCCCGCTCCGCGGCCGCCACGAGGATCTCAAGCTGGCGGATCTCCACGCAGCCCACCCCCTGCCATAAGGATGGACTATGTCAGCTACAAAATCCACATATTGGACGGATAGGTGGCACACGCCTATCCTGGATGGGGGGAGGTTCCAACCATGGCAGTCAACCAGCAGGTCGCCGGGCTTCGCGCGCCGGCGCCGCATGTTCCCGACACCCGGACCGGCCACAGCCTGTCGCAGAGCGTACACGCGTGGTGGTGGCGGCGCTTCGGCCGCCCGACGCAGGACCGCGCGATCCAGGCGCACATCATGCGCGAGTATCTGCACCGGACCCCGTCGGCGGGCCCACTGCGCGTCGGCGGCATGATCGTGGAGGATGCGCGCGCGAGCCGGATCGGCTGAAGGCAGGTTCGGTGCGCGGCGCGCTCGCGCCGCGCGTCGCATGCTGACCGCGGCGGCGTCTTCGATACGGCCGCGCCCGCCGTCCCCAGCCTCCGGGGCGGCGGCAACCCGACCCAAGGACAGGTCAGGGCCCGGGAACGAGGATGGACGGCCCGCCGAACCGGCGGGCCGCCCTAATGATCCTCGTGGTTTGGCCTACTTCACCACGACGTCCGGCAGCTCGGCCTGCTGCACCAGGCGGCCAAAGCCCGCCACATCCGAGTTCACGACCTCGCGCAGCGTGGCCAGCTGGTCGATGATCCGGCTCGACAGCTCGCGGTAGACCTCGCGGGCCTGGGCGGTGGGCTTGGCGTCCGCCGCCGCGACCGCGCCCGACAGCGAGGCCAGCGTGTTGTTCAGCTTGATCGGGAAGTTCAGCGGGTCCTCGTGGGCCTTGGAGCGGAACTGGATCAGCTCCTCCTCGACGGCGGCGAGCTTACTCTTGACGCCCTCGGCGGCCTCGGCCACCTGCTTGGCGGCGGGGCGGCCCTCGGCGCGCTTCACCCAGTCGTCCAGCTGGCCGCGCACGGCGCGCAGGTTGTTGATGGCGTCGTGCGCCTCCGACAGCCGGTCGCGGACCTCGATCAGGAAGTCGAACTGCTCCTTCAGGTCGGCGTCGGTGGCCGCGATGCGCGGGTCGCGCCGGATCTCGAAGGGCTGGGTGTAGGTCTGGCCGCCGACGGTCAGGCGCACCTGGTAGGTGCTGGGCGCGGCGCGCGGGCCGGTGACGCCGCCGTTCCAGAAGATCGCGCCCGGAACCTCCCTGGCGTCGGGATAGCGCATGTCCCAGACGAACCGGTTCATGCCGGCCGCGGTCGGGACCTTCGGGCCCTTCTTCTTGGCCTTGTCGTCGGCGCTGCTGGTGAACTCCTTGATGACGGCGCCGCCCGGCTCCAGGAAGGCCAGCTTGACCTCGCCCTCGGGCTTGTCGCGCAGCAGGTAGTGGACGACGACGCCGGCCGGGGCGTTCTCGCCGGCATCGAGGTAGGAGGCGCGGTCCTGGCCGGTGTCGGGGTCGCGCACCAGGCGGTAGGAGGCCACGAAGCCGCCCGTGGAGTGGAAGGCACGGCGGTTCTCCGGGTCGCCGCGGAAGCCGCGGCCCAGGGTGGTGCGGATCGTGGGCCGGGGCTGGAACAGGTGGGCGGGTCCTTCACGGACGGCGTCCGTCATCTGGTGCAGGACGGTGAGGTCGTCCAGGATCCAGAACGAGCGGCCGTGGGTCGCGGCCACCAGCTCGTCGTTCTTGACGGCCAGGTCGTGGACCGGGACGCGGGGGAGGTTGCACTGCAGCGGCTGCCACTGCGCGCCGTCGTCGAACGAGACGTAGACGGCGCTCTCGGTGCCTGCGTAGAGCAGGCCCCTGCGCTTGGGATCCTCGCGGATGCAGCGCGTGAAGTCGTCGTCGGGGATGCCGGCCGTGATGGCCTGCCAGGTCTGGCCGTAGTCGGACGTCTTCAGCAGGTAAGGCTTGAAGTCGTCCAGCTTGTACCGCGTGCCGGCGACGTAGGCCACGGCCGGGTCGTGGCGCGAGGGTGTGATCATGCTGATCAGCGTCCACTCGGGGAGGGACTTCGGCGTCACGTTCCGCCAGGTGCGGCCATGATCCGTAGAGACGTGGATCAGGCCGTCGTCGGAGCCGGCCCAGAGGACGCCCTTTTGCGCCGGGGACTCGGCGAAGGCGAAGATCGTGCAGTAGTACTCGACGCTGGTGTTGTCCTTCGTGATGGGACCGCCGGAGGAGCCCATGCGCTCGACGTCGTTGCGCGTAAGGTCAGCGCTGATCTGCTCCCAGCTCATGCCCTCGTTCGTGCTGCGGAAGACGACCTGCGAGCACGCGTAGAGGGTGTTCGGGTCATGGGGCGAGAGCACGGCGGGGAAGGTCCACTGGAAGCGGTGCTTCAGGTCCTTGGCGCCCCAGCCCATCGGGTTCTCCGGCCAGGGCGTGATGTTCTGGACCTGGCGGGTGCGGTGGTCGTAGCGGGTGAGGAGCGAGTAGCTGCCGGCGTAGACGATGTTCGCGTCGTCGGGGCGGACGGCGATGTAGCCGCTCTCGCCGCCGCCGACATCGTACCAGTCGTTCATCGTGATGCAGCCCTTGGGCGACCAGGTCGGGCCGCACAGGGTCGAGTTGTCCTGCTGGGCGCCGTACACGCGGTACGGGAACTGGTTGTCCGTCACCACGTGGTAGAACTGCGCCGTCGGCTGGTTGTAGATGGTCGACCAGGACTGGCCGCCGTCGAAGGTGACGGTGGCGCCGCCGTCGTTGCCCTCGATCATGCGGTTGGGGTTGCTCGGGTCGATCCAGAGGCCGTGGTTGTCGCCGTGCGGGGTCGGGACCGACTGGAAGCTGGCGCCGCCGTCCGTGGACTTCAGGCACTTCACGTTCAGGCACCAGACGGTCTCCGGGTCCTTCGGGTCGGCGAAGACGTGGCTGTAGTACCAGGCGCGCTGGCGGATCTCCTGGTCGCCGCTCGTGCGCTTCCAGGTGGCCCCGCCGTCATCGGAGCGGAAGAGGCCGCCCTCGGCCGCCTCCACGCAGGCCCAGACGCGGTCGGGGCGGGCGGCGGAGACCGTGACGCCGATGCGGCCCTTCACGCCGGCCGGCATGCCGGGGTTGTCCGTGAGCTCGGTCCACGTGTCGCCGCCGTCGATCGATCGATAGAGGCTGCTGCCGGGGCCGCCCGACTCGAAGAAGTGGGGGCCGCGGCGCACCTCGTAGAAGGCGGCGTAGAGGATGCGGGGGTTGGTGGGGTCCATCGCCAGGTCGATGGCGCCGGCGCTCTCGGAGCGGAAGAGCACGCGCTGCCAGGACTTGCCGCCGTCCTTGGTGCGGAAGATGCCGCGCTCCGGGTTCGGGCCGAAGGCGTGGCCGAGCGCCGCGATGTAGACGTGGTCGGGGTTGGTCGGGTGGACGCGGATGGCGCCGATGTGGCGCGTGGCCGCGAGGCCGAGGTGGCTCCACGTCTTGCCGCCGTCGGTCGTGCGGTAGACGCCGTCGCCGTGGGAGACGTTGCCGCGCAGGCAGGCCTCGCCCATGCCGGCGTAGACCACGTTCGGGTCGGAGGGCGCCACCGCAAGCGCGCCGACCGGGCCGGTCTTGAAGTAGCCGTCGGATGTGGGGAGCCAGCTGTTGCCGCCGTCCTCCGTCTTCCAGACGCCGCCGCTGCAGGCGCCGAAGTAGAAGACCAGAGGCTCGGTCGGGTGGCCGGCGACGGCGACGACGCGGCCGCCGCGGTGGGGGCCGACAAGCCGCCACTTCAGGGATTCGAGCATGCGGAGCACCTCCTGCCGCGCGGGCGGAACTCGGGGGAACGGGGTGCGCCTACCGCG
The DNA here is from genome assembly GCA_027314765.1 of Clostridia bacterium. GTDB lineage: Bacteria > Bacillota > Sulfobacillia > RBS10-35 > JAJYVM01 > JAJYVM01. Next base: position 4,696 of record DAHVAF010000324.1, read on the forward strand.
GCGCGCGATGCTGCTGCGCGGCATGGGGGCGCTTCTGTACGGGGCCCGAGATTCCTCCCGCGGGCGGCGGCGGATGTCACGCTGAGATCGGGAGGCGCCTCGGGGTCTCGCGCCAGCGCGTCTATCAGTGGGTTGCGGAGCGTCCCGACTTTCCACAGCCGGCGGCCCGCCTGAATCGAGTGATCATCTGGCGGTGGGCCGACATCGAGGAATGGCACCGGAAGCGCGAGGCCATGAGGCCGGACATGGCTCACCGCGGCTGATGCGAGACGGCCCAGCCAGCGCCGGAGCCGTCCTGGGTCCATAGGACATCACCCGTCACCACGAGGCCCGGGCATCACGACGTCCCGCCCAACCGCAAAAGCACGCCCGAACCACCACGACCTTGGCGTGGCGGGCGGAAAAGTGAGGGTCGCCCAGACACTGAACCGCGGTGGGCCCCTCAGGCTGCCGACACGAGGCGCATCCGCATGCCCTTCGCCGGGCGAAGGGTCACGCGCGGCTCCAGCACCAGCCGCTGGCCAGGAACCAGCTCGGGCACGAAGCGCTGAAGGATCGACGCGAGGATCAGCTTCGCCTCCTGCTGGGCGAAGGGCATGCCAATGCAGGTGCGCGGCCCGCCGCCGAAGGGGAAGTAGGCGAACGGGCTGACGGGCTGCGCGAAGCGCTCCGGCAGGAACTCCTCGGGGCGCGGCCACAGGTCGGGCATGCGGTGCACGACCCACTGGCTCATGAGGGCGAAGGCGCCCGCCGGCAGCCGGTAGCCGAGGAGCGCGTCGTCGTCCTTGGCGCGGCGGCCGATGATCCACGCCGGCGGGTACAGGCGCAGCGACTCCTTCACGACCATGTCGAGGAGCGGCAGGTCGGGAAGCGTCTCCAGGGTCGGCGCGCGGCCGCCGAGGACGCGGGTCAGCTCCGCCCGCAGGGCATCGCGCTGGCCAGGATTGCGGCTCAGCAGGCGGAACGTGAAGGTGAGCAGGTTGCTGGTCGTCTCATGGCCGGCCGCCAGCAGGGTAATCGTGTGGTCGCGGATCTGCCGGTCCTCGAGTCCGGTCCGGACCAGGGTCGTCATGATGTCCTCGGCGACGGCCGCCGCGTGCCGGGACGCGACCAGGCCGAAGATCTCGCGGTCGAGGAAGCGGCGGGCGCGCTGGTAACGACCATATGGGGTGAACGGCACGTCGAGGCGGACCTTCGGCAGCATGCCGCTGCCTTCGTCATAGCCCACGATCTCATTGAAGGCGCGGCCGAACGGGCCGCTGGCGTCGGCCAGGTCAAGGCCGAACAGCGCGCGCGCCACGATGCGGAGGGTCAGCTGCTGCATCTCCAGGTGCATGTCGACGACCTGATCGGCGCGCCAGCGGGCCAGCATGTCCTCCGTGTATCCCAGCATGACGCCCGCGTACGACTCGACGCGGCGGCGGCTGAGCGAGGGCTGCACCAGGGCCCGCTGGGCGCGGTGGAAGTCGCCGTCGATGTTGAGCAGGCCGTCCCCGAGAAACGGCATCGAGGGCTGGTTGAGCTCGCGGCTGGTGTAGTTGGCGGCGTTGACGACCAGGATGCGCTCGATCGCCTCGGGCGCGGAGAAGAGGAAGAGGTGTCCGCCGCGGCCGAGCCCGATGGTCACCGCGTTGCCATACTGGCGCTGCATGCGTGTGAAGAAGCCCATCTGGTCCCTGCGCAGGGCCAGGCCATTGCCGACCAGCCAGCGCCCCCTGGGACCGGGCGGCAACAGCGGACCGCCGGGCGGCGGCGCGGGCCGCGGCGCGGGCTGAGGCGGACGGCCATCGGGACGCTTCTCCTCGACGGCTGTCCAGTCCGGCATCGCTTCGGCCTCCCTCGGGCCGCAGGCGCACGGCCGGCGCCGTTCGGCCGAGGTGCGCGTCGCCCTGTTCGAATCATACGCCGTCGGCACCGGGGGGCGAGAGACCCAAGCATGCGCGGTGGCAGCGAGTCAAGCCCGGCAGCGGCGGGATCTGGCTGCCGTCAGCCGCCCCTGGCGCGAACTGTGTCGCTGCGCTTGTCGTTTTCCGTAGGATTCCGTTTCTTGCTTTCTCACAGCGGGACAGTCTACAATGTGCCTGCTTGGCTCCGGGGAAAAGTGGCACGGCGGGTCCGGTAAGACCACGCTCCATTCCACCCCGCGATGTCCCGGCACAGTTCCAGATCGAGGGGGGGTAATGGAAGATGGTCAAGACTCTGTTCGTGGGCAACCTGCCCTGGAGCGCCACCGAGGAGGACCTGACGCGGCTGTTCTCGCCGTACGCCGAGGTCATCTCGGCGCGCGTGGCGACCGACCGCGACACGGGCCGCTCGCGTGGGTTCGGCTTCGTGGAGGTTCCCGAGGCGCAGGCCCAGGCGGCGATCGACGCGCTCAACGGGTCCGACCTCGGCGGCCGTCCGCTGACGGTCAACGAGGCTCGCCCGCGCGAGGAGCGTCCCCGCAGCCGTCCGCGGTACTAAACCGAAGCGGATGACAGGAGCGCCGGCCCCCAAGTGGGGCCGGCGCTTTGCGTTTGCTTGGGCTGTCCCCGGCACACGTTCCCGTGGACGCAAAGCTACGCAGCGACATACGATGATGGGTACAGGAGGAGGAGATCGTTGGTCTCGTGGGGGATGCTCGAGCATCTCAGCGACCGGGACCTGACGTTCCTGGCCCACGGGCACGCCGCCTATCTGCGCGCCGATCCCGACGCGATCGAGCAACTCCTGTGCGACCCGGCCCTCGCGGCCCGCCTGCTGCGCGACCCCGAGATCCTCCTCCAGGTCACGCCCTATCTGCTCTTCAGCGTGTTGCTGCGTCAAGCCCGCCGCGATCTCCACGAGCGCCCCTACACCATGGAGTGGACGGCGCCGCGCTCGCGCGTGCCCGTCTTCGACGCCGACCGGGTCGCCAGCTTCCTGGCGGAGCCGCGGGAGCGCGATTACCTGGTCGAGCTGCTGGCCTCGTTCACCCGCGTGCACAGCGGCAGCGTGTGGCGGCGGACCCGCCGCGGCTACCGGCGCCGGCGCTACTCGGAGCTCGACCTGGCGTCCCTGCAGGCCGTCGAGGCGGAGGCGCCCGAGGGCGAGCGCTTCTACCTGAAGAAGCGGCTTGGCGACGCGGCTCTGTTCCTGACGGGCGTATACCCTGACCACATCGGCCGCGCCCTGCCGCGGCAGCGCAGCCTCGAGGAGGTCGAGCGCGATGGCGCCACGTGGTATAAGGGCGCCGCGCGCCACGCGCTGGCCCGGCCGGCCGGCATGGAGGACCAGCTCCGCTACCTGGCCGACAACTTCCACGGGGCGCGCAAGGCGCTCAACTTCGTGACGGACCGCTACCTGCACCCCTACCGGAGCAACTGGTTCCCGGCGGCGTAGCCTTCAGACGAGGATGAGCTCAGGGAAATCGCGGCGGCAGTTGCCCGCGTCCCGGGTGAGCAGGTGGCTGTCGGCAGCCTCGGCCGCGAAGGCCCCGATCAGAAAGTCGAAGGGGAGCCTGCGCGTGGCCAGGGCGGTGCCGCAGCTCGCGCAGGTGGGCGTCTGCCGGAGCCGGCACGCCGGACAATCGATGGTGGCGCCCCCTCGCCTTGCCGCCAGGTATGGTCGGTGGCGCTGGGCCGCCCCCTCGTGGACGCGCAAAGGCACGTCGTCCTCCAGCACGATGCGGGCGCGGAGGAAGGCCTCATGAAGACGGGCGGCGTCTCGGCCCGCCGCAAGCAGCTCACAGTAGACAAAGGGGGGCACAAGGAGCGCGCACGACCGCAGGGCGGTCATGATCCTTGCGGCCCAGGGGCGGCCGTGGGCGGGTCGGCCTGGAGGACGTCCACCAGCACATTCGAGTCGACCGCACACCTCATGGTTAGTGGTTGGGGACCGTCCGGGTCGCGCCCGCGGACGTCGACCATGATTTCATCCGTCGTACGGGGGTCGCCTGGCGTCGCGCCGAAGCCGAGCAGGTCCTCGATGATGGGAGGGTGCCCGGCCAGGCGTCCCATCACCCAGTTGCCGTCGGGTAAGCGCGTGAAGACGACCCGGTCGCCGACACGGACGTCCATGTCCCGACGCAGGCGCTGCGGAAGCGTGATCTGTCCCTTGCTTGTCACCGTCGCCTCGTACTGGGAAGCCGCCCGAGGGCGCCCCGCAGCTTGAGCCATGCGTCCACCCCTGGTAAGGAATGGACGCCGCGTGCAACGACCGCCATCAGCGCATTACCGGATCAGAATCGCCGGCGCGCCGGACTCTGCCTCGACCTCCGTGGCGACCTCCAGCAACTCAGTGCCGTCAACGACGGGCGTCACGGACGGATTCGCCGTCGACAGGGTCATGCGGTACTGCAGGTCGGCGCCGGGCGGCAAGGCCGTATTGTCGGCGGCGCAGTCCCTGAGCGGGTCCGCCGCGTTGAGGCACGGCGGCACGGAGGTCCACGTGCGACCTCCGTCCGTGCTGACGTCGTAGGCCACACCCGTGCCCGGCGGCAGGTCCACCACCGCGGTGTCAATCTGAATTTCGCTCAGATCGTGGCCGACCGTGAGGACCGTCGACAGCAGGCGCGCGCTGGACGCATAGAGAGGAAGGCTCAGATTCGTCACGCTCCGGGATGGGTCGGAGCTCAGCGGCGTGCCGTCCTCGTAATCCAAACCGCCCGGCCCAAGGGCCGCGATGTCACCCTGGCGCCAGCCCGTGCCCAGGGCGGCGACGGGCTGCGTCAACGTCGTGGACAGACTGTCGAGCCGCCGGACGTACGAGCCGTCGAAGCCATAGGCCGTGAGCGATCCGTCCGAGGTTAGCACCCAATAGCCATCGCCGTCGCGGAGCCACGCTACGGCCTCGACCGGCTGCGATGCGGCGGGGATCTCCCAGGTCGGTGTCTCACGGTACGCGCGTCCGTCCCAGCCGTAGACGCTGACGTCGCCGCCGTGCCAGACGGCCACCAGGGCGCCCCCCGGCGCGGCGGCGATGCCGTCCACGCCCTGCAGGTCCGTCACCCCAGCCCCCGGATCGACGGCAAGGGTGCCGGCGCGGTAGCCAACCACATCGAAGCCCGTCCCCGTGCCCACGAGGAGCGTGCCGGCGTCGCCAACGACGGGCGCGCCCTCCGCAACCCCGCACGTCACCGGCGTGGCGAGCGAGGCCACCTCGGTCCAGCCGGAGCCGTTCCAGCCCAACAGGATCACCGCGCCGGAGGTGGCGGCCGCGACCAGATTGCCCACCCGCCCGATCCATGCCACACCCGTGTAGCCCTGGCCTCCGATGTCAAACCGGGGCGCCCTCACCATGCGCACACCGTCGAAGGCCCACGCGCGCACCCCTGCCGCGCTCGCAACCAACACGATGGAGGCGGCGGGGTCAAAGGCGACGCCCGCTGGCAGCATCGGCAGCGACACCGTGCCTGTTCCCGCCACCCGGACATGCGCCGTCGTACCGGCTGCGTCCACAAATTCCAGGGAGGTGTACCCATCCTCGAACCACCACGGGTTCGCGCTCCGGACGCCGCCCGCCGCCCGCGTCGCAACCGCCAGGGCGATGACAAGGGCGGCCCATGCACTCCCCCTGATCAGCCCGCGCACACCCCGCCGCCACACCGCCTGCCGCCTAGCCCGCGTTGTAGATACCCGCCTCAGCGCTCGCCGCGTTTCCGGCTGGATCCGTGACTGTGACAGTCACCGTCACGTACCCACTCCCCGAGAGCGTCAGGGGGATCTGTCCACTCGCGGGCAGGGGACCCGACCAGGAGGCTGCCCCCGCCACCACAGCGTTCAGGGACGTGGAGGGCATCACGCCATCCGAGGCCCGCACCATGAGGGTTGCCGCGCCGGCATCCGTCACGGCGGCGCCTTCGAGCCAGCTGGCTTCGACCGACGGCGGTGTCGTCTCGAGCACGAAATAGTCCGGCCCGGCGGCCGTGGCGATGTCGCGTCGGTCGAAGTACCGCGCGAAGACAGCCTTCAGCCCGTCACCGGTCGGTAGCACAAGATCCACCGTTCCCGTCGCGTCCTGCGGCGCCGACCAGCTCGTGTTGTCGAAGCTGATCTCCATGGACACGGACCCGGCTGGCATCGCGAACGCGGCGGTGATGACGGGGCTGGCCACACACAGGGCCTGCATGCCGCGATAGACGCACTGGCCGCCCTGCGAACCCGCCACCACGGAGAGCGACGAGTCGTAGGTGATCGTGGCGGTTGCTGAGCCGACGCCCCCATCGGGATCCTCCACCTGGACGTAGACTGTGTTCGGGCCCGCGGTCCCGTCGATCATCCAGGATGCCGTGGCCGCATAGGGCCCCCAGGCGGACCACGTGCTTCCGTCGTCGCTCACCCGCATCCGAAGCTCCGCTTGCGTGTAGTTGACGTCGGTGGCCGTGACGTCAAGCGTCACCGAGGTGCTCGACGTCTGGGCCAGACCATTGTCGATGGAGAGCCCGACCTGGGGCGACGGCGGGCAGATGCCGGTCTCCGCCGCCGCGGATACGGCCGTGCCTGCAACCCCGGCGCCGTTGACGGCGAGAACGGACCCCGTGTAGTCGGTCTGGCACGACAGGCCCGCGGCAACCGCCTGCAGGGCGGCGGTGACACCCGATGCCCCCGCCGTGCCGCTGTCCAGGGGACCGACCGACCAACGGTAGCTGGTGCCGGCAGGGTTGCCGCCGCCGCCCCACGATAGCGTGAGTGCGCTGCCGGCCCCGGACACCTGGAGGGAAGCTGGCGGGTTGGCCAGCGTCCACTGGCCGCCGCCCGCGTCCGCCCACCAGCAGCCGCCACCAGCACCGCCAGTACAGATCTGGTCTCCCACGCCGGACAGCTCCGGCACCCATGCGTTCAAGGCCACGTAGTACGCGGTGTTGGGAGCAAGGCCGGCGATGACGTAGGTTGTCACCCCGCTGCCGAGATCGCCGCTTTCATCGACCGTGCCGAAATCCGGCTGCGATGACCAGATCACCGCATAGTGCGCCCCCCCGCCCACATCCGGCCACGTGACGGTCAGGCTGGCAGAGGACGACGGCACCGCCACGGTGGGGGCTGGCGTGTCGGCATAGAGGTAGCCGCCTCCGCCAGGTTCGGTGGCGTATGGCGTCCAGAACCCGTCGCCCGAGGCGGCGCGGGCAAAGTAGGCGGTGAGCTCTCCGGGCTGCAGGTCCGTGGTGGTGTATGAGGTGCCCGGTCCCAGATACAGCACAGTACCGTCGCTGGCCCCGCCGGAAGGCGAGAGCACGTATCGTTCCAGCTGGTATGTCGACCCAGCGGGGTTTCCGTTGCTGGCCCAGGAGATCGTGGCGTTCCCCTGGCTGCCGCCCTGCGCACCCGCAAGCACAGGATAGGCCAGATCGGCGGCGGGAACGTCCGCCTGCGCGCCGCCCGGCGGCGTCCAGTAGAAGGCGAGCGACGCGCCCCCTCTGCCCTGTGTGTAGTCGACCTCGACCGGATACCAATCGCCCGCCGTGAGGACAATGCTTCCCGAAACACCGCTGCACGCATTGCAGGCGCCGTAATAGTCCGGGTATGGGCCGCCGCCACTCATGCCGTCGACGACGATCGCGCCGTTCACCCATACCTGGCACGCGTCGTCGGCCCGGCAGCCGATGTCATAGGCGCCGGTAGCCGGAGCGTGGAGCCAGCCGAGAAATTTGGCGGCGAATCCCTGTGCGGTGCCGCCGCCCGCCGTCCCGACCGGCATTGGGCCGCCGTGGCCGGCGTACGGCCAGGAGGCCGCACAGTTGCAGCTGGCCGCGAAGTCGATGGGGCCCTGCACCTCGGTATAGCTGGCGCCGTTCCCGAACAGCGAGGTGGCGGGCCCAGCCATGCCGACGCTCAGCGCCGGAACGTCATAGTACGCCGCAAGAAGCCCGCCCACCGCGGCCTCGCCGGGAACGTCGGGGAGCGTGTACCACATGCCGCTCCCGTTGCCGTCGCCGCCCGCGACCCACCAGGTCGGATTCCACCCGCCAGGCGTCACGGGCTGGTTTGGGATGGCCGCCCACATGCAGACGGCATACTGGGTGTTCGGGGTGAGGCCGCCGACCGCCAGCTGCGTGGTGCCAGCCGGCAGCGGATCGTTGAAGGTGGACTGGCTGCACCCGGCACTGCCAGGACCCCCAAACACGTCGTACGTGGCTCCATTGCCCTCGTCCGGCCAGGTCACGAACAGGCCGCGCGTGCGCCGGTGGACGAAGAAGGTTGGCGCATTGGCAAAGAGGACGGCGTTCGTCGAGTAGCCGGCCGCCGTGGCGGTGTAGCGATAGACGTATCCTGGCCCGCCGCTCTGCTGATTGGTGGTGGTGAGGGTCGCCGTGCCGCCGCTCGCGACCGTCAGCGCATAGAGGCAGACCCCACCGCTGAGCCTTGCGCCGGCTGGGCACGCGGTGAAGGGAATCGGCGCCCCGCCCGGTCCCAGCTGGGCCTGGGCCACGGTCCAGGTCAGACTGGGCTCGATGGTGTCGGCGCTCAGGGTGAGGTTGAGCTGGTACGGGCTCTTGGGTGGGTAGCCCGTCGGTCCGCTCATGGCCAGCCGCCCAACCGGATCCTGGGTGGTGAGGTCGGGCGCGAGGTCCTCGAACGCGTAGAGGCTCTGCATAATGTCCTCGATCTCGAAGATCGAGACGGAGTAAGTCACGCCAGGTTGAAGGCCGGAGATGGTGGCGTCTTGGATGTACATCCCATTCCCCGCGGTCACGGCGCAGTTGGGCCCGGGACACTGCGCGACGACCTGACCTGTCGCGGAGTCCACGACCGTCACGGTCTGCCACCTGGGATTCCCGCTCACGTAGGCCAGGCTGAAGCCGTCCGCATACACGGTGGCCGTGCCGCTGGTTGGATAGCCCGTGGCGGCATCGCCGTTGAGCGCGATCGTCTCCGGAGCCGCGAGGGCCTGTCCCGCCGGCGCCAAGAAGGCGATGAGAATGCCTGTGGCCAGAAGGCCCAGCGCACGTGCGACCCACGCATCCAGAGGGGTGACACCCTTCATGCCGCTTCACTCCTTGGCCTTGCGGGCGATGGGCCTCACGGGCATGCGGCGACCCCGGCCGGTTGCCGCAACTCGGCAACCGCCGTCACGGTCCAAACGGTGCGTGACGAGGGAGATCGCAGCGGAGCGGCGGCGGACACCGTTCCCTGCACAGTGAGGGTCGCGCCCTGCGGGCGCGCCACGAACGCAAGCGTCTGCAGGGTGGGGATCCCGGTCACGTTGCGTGCCCAATACTGTGCCGCCACGGCGGGGCCCTGGACGGGGTCCACGGCGGCGGTCGCGCAGTACACATCGCCACGCGCATCAACTTGTCGCGCAACCACCGCCTGGCCGGCGCCGGCCAGGGCAGCTGCATCGGCCGCGCGCTGCACCGCAGTTCGCGTCCCGATCAGCCATGCCGCCGACAGCACAGGGACGGCCAACAGGCATAGGAGCAGCATCATCACGACCGCCAGTGGGAGAAGCTGCCCGCGCTCGTCACCCAACGGGGTAGACGGCCGTGCTCGTCAGGTCAAAGCCCCATCCGTCCGCCGGCCCCTGCCCCAGAAGCGGCGCAATGAACGGAAAGAGGTCGAGCTGATCGTAGGTGACGGTCGTCGTGACGTCGGCGCCGCTCGCGCATGTGCCGCCGAAGCTCACCGACCATGTCCCGGGGCTGGTGCCCCCCGGGCGGAGGCCCGCCAGCTTGAGCCCGCCCTGCTTCAGGGCCTCCTCGGCGAGGCTCGTCGCATCGGCCTGCCACGTCGCCGAGCCGAGGCCGCACTCGATGGCAGCCGCCCTGCCGGCGACCGTCGCCGCCCCGATCACCACCGCGCGGGCGTGGGCGGCAAGGGCATAGGCTGCGAAGCCGCCAAAGAACGCGATGAGGAGGATCAGCATGATCACCGTCTCCACGACCGCGGCCTGACCTCGGGTTTCTCGCACAAAGCGCCAGCCCATCTCGCACCCCCTACCGCCAGAGCAGGGCCGCGGCCGCCAGCGAACCGGGGGCCAGCGCGGCGCCGTACGGGATCCCCCGCGTCCACACCGGATCGGCCGCCATCGCCGCCAGGCACCCTGACACACCCCTGGACCGCAGCACTGCCCAGAGCTCCCGCCGTGCCTGCCACAGTCCGCTTCCGACCGAGGCAAGGGCCAGCAGCCCCCCGGCCACGGCGCCCCACCAGAGGCCGGCCAGGGCGCCGGGCATGCCGAGAAGCGCGCCAAAGGCCAGGGCGGCTTTGGCGTCCCCGGCCCCGATCAGACCCGCCCCGCCGCCCACGGCGCCCACGCCCCACAGCAACGTCAGGGGCCCCCCGAACACGGCCGCCCCCAGGAACGCGGTGCCCAGCGAACGCGTTGCGGCCGCTGCCGCGAGCGCCGCGACCAGCCCCCCGGCCACCAGGCCGTTGGGGATGATGCGATGGCGCACATCCCCAACGGCTACGGCGACGGCAAGGCCGCCAAGCAGGCCCCAGCGCGCCCACAGCCAGCCGTCTGTGGCTAGCATCCGTTCAGGCACCGGCTGAAGTGGGCGAAGTAGGCGACCAGCGCCTTGCCCACGATTCCCAGCACCGCCACTGCGATCACCGCCCCGACGGCGAGCAGGATCGCGTGCGTCGCCGTCCCCTCGCCCCGGCCCTCGCGCAACCGCCGCACCAAGCTCAGCACGGTCTTCCCTCCCGGCCCGCGGGGGCGGGCCGGTTGCCCGTCCCCGCACAGGTTGGCACTCAGCAGCCCGGCATGGTGCCGGCGCTCTGGAACCCCGCGGTGGTGGCACCGCTGGCGGCATTGAGGCAGTCGCTGGACTGCGTGGCGGCGCTGTAGATCTTGGGACCGACGATCCCCAGGATGCCGAGGGCCACGACGACCCATACGGCGATCCGCAGGGCGCCGGTGCTTGTCCCCTCTGCCCGCTGCTCGCGCATGAACTGGCGTAGGATCGCCCTCATCCGCTCACCATCCCTCTCGTTCCCGCTCCCCGCGACGGGACACATCCCACCCCCCTCACAGGCCGATGGCCCGGAACTGGGCAAAGACGATGTAGGCGAGGGGGACCATCACCCCCGGCAGCATCACGAAGATGAGCGGCAGCGAGCCCAGCGCGCTGCGGCCCCGAGCCGCCGTGCGAAGCTCCTGCTGGCGCTCCTGGCGCAGGGCGCCGACCAGGCCGGCAAGGGGACCAGCCAGATCGCCGCCAGTCTGGCGCGCCTGGACGATGGCCCCGATCACGCTGCTGACGTGCGGCTCGTCGATGTCGGCTGCGGCGGCACTCAGGCAGAGGTCCAGCGGCTCACGCGTCAGCGCGGACTGGCGGACCGCCCGGGCCATGACCTCCGGCAGCCGCCCCGGCAGCTCACCGGCAAGGCGTGCGATGGCAAGGTCGAGCGGCATGCCCGCCTGGACCGCGGCCGTCAGGAAGTCGGCCCACGCAAGGGCCTCCCGGCCCAGGGCACGGCGGAGGGTGCGGCAGCGGCCTTCGAGATCCTGCCAGGGCAGCCACCAACCCACCGCCAACCCGAGCGGGGCCAGCAGGGCAGCCGCTGCGCCATAGCCAGCCAGCGCCGGCAGCGCGACGCCGACGCTGAGCCCTGCCGCGCCAAGCATGATCTGGCGGGCCACAAACTGCTCGGGCGTCTCGCCCGCATCGAGCCAGGCGAGGCGCTCCCTCACGGCCGCGGTGCCGCGGGGACCGAGCCGGGCGCCGAGCCGTCCGGCCATGGCGCGCATGCCATCGGTCGCACGCCGCCGGCGCAGCCCTCCACCCCCCATCTCTCCGCGCGCCTGGGCCACGATCCACGCGGTCGCGCTCACGCCGGCCTGCTCGTGCAGCCAGGCGCCGAGCGTCAAGAGGACCACGGCAAGGCAGGCCAGCGCGGCAGCGAGTGCCGGTTCGCCGGAAGCGTGCACGGCGGCTCCCCCTCAAGTGAGCGGTGTGCTGGTGAAGAAGCCTCGGACGAGGCGCATCCCGAACAGCATCCACGCGACGTCGGCGGCGAGGAGGATCTGTCCTGACGCCGTGCCGAGGAGGGGCGCCACATATTGCGGCGCCTCCAGGCGCATGGCGAGGAGCATGACCATGGGGACCACCATGAGGATCAGCGACTGCTTCTCGTTGCGGACCGAGAGCTCGCGGATCAGGCCCCCGAGGTCCCGCCGCCCGCGCAGGGAGCGCTGGATCGATTCCAGCACCGGCACCATGCGGGTCCCGGAGTCCAGCGCCAAGCGCACCCCCACGCTGAAGAGCCGTGCCTCGGCGAGCGCGATGCGCTCGGGCAGCTCGGCGATCGCATCGGCCAGAGGCTCCCCCTGGCGCACGCGCTCCATGACCCGCCGGAGCTCGTACCCCACCGGATCCGGCGCGCGCTGAGACTGCTGAAGCAGGGCCGCATAGACATCCTGGCCGGCGGACAGGGCCTGCACCAGCTCCGTGCACGTCTGGTCAAGCTGCCGCAGGACCTGCTGGGCGCGCCGGGTGGTCAGCCGGCCAAGCTGCCAGATCGGTGCCCAGAAGCCCACGCACCCCGCAAGAACGGTCATCCAGGCCACCCCGGCAACCAGCTCCATGACGGCCGCGCCGGCGAGGCCGCTCCCCGCGATCAATGCGACTACCGTGAGCAGGTCCCATTCGACCCCGGCCGTCTTGGCGCGGCGCTCAACGTAGCGCAGCAGCCGGGGAAGGCGCCGGCCATGGGGCCGCGGCCGCGGTGAACCCTCCCCCACCCCGGCGGCCGCTGCGGCGGCGATGGCGGGCGCGCGAGCGCGCTCGCACCACAGGCGCCAGATACCGACCACGACGGCCAGAACGCCGACCCCTTCGGTCAGGGCCACCAACAGCAGCACTCAGGCCACCCCCCGCTGCTCCGCCCAGGCAGGCACCACGCCGGTCCAACAGAAGCGGCCGTCCTGCCAGCGGTAGAGGTCGCTGAGCGCGAACTGGCCGCCACCGTCCACCCCCTCCACCGCCGTGACGCGCTCGACCAGCCGCAGGCCCGCGCTGCTTCCCTCATCCCGGCGGAAGTGCACGATGACCCGCACGGCCGAGGCGATGTACTCGCGAAGCTCGGGGCCCGGCATCTCGGGCTGGTCCTGGCGCACCATGCGCACCATGCGGCGGAGCGCGTCCAGGGGCGAGTCGGCGTGCACCGTGGTCATTGAGCCGGGGTGGCCAGTCGTCATGGCCTCGAGCATGATGGCGGTCTCGTTCTTGCGGCACTCGCCGACCACGATGATGTCCGGACGCAGGCGGAGGGAGGCCACAAGCAGCGCCCACAGGCTCACCTCGCCCTCGCCCTCCAGGTTCGGGGGCCGGCGCTCGAGGCGCACGACATGCCCACCGGTGGGCGGCTGCAGCTCGGCCGAGTCCTCGATGATCACGACGCGGCGATCTCCGGTGACCATCTCCAGCAGGGCGTTGAGAAACGTGGTCTTGCCCGAGCTCGTGCCCCCGCAGACGACAAGGTTGAGCCGCCGCCGCAGTGCCCAGGCGAGGAAGTCCGCCACGTCGGCGCCGCGGGGAAAGGGCTCGGCGCTGAGAAAGCTGGGCGACATCGCCCGGTCGCGCGCCGGGAGCGCACCCATGCGCACCAGGTCGGCGAGCGCGGGCATGAGCGGGAACTTTCGAATCGATACGGCCGTCCCCCGCAGGGCCACCGGCCACCGCACGGCGGCAAGCCGCGAACCGTCCTGGAGGTGGCAGTCGAGCACGGGACTCGCCCAATCGAAGCGGCGCCCGGCCCAGGCAGCGATGCCCTCGACGAGCGCACGCACCTCGCGGTCGCCCCGAAAGCGAAGATCCTGGCGCTCCAGGCGGCCCCGCCGCTCCACGTACACCTCGTCGGGCGCGTTGATGAGGATTTCCGAAAGCCCGGGGTCGCGGACGAGCGGCTCAAGGGGGCCGAGGCGGCCGCCCAGGGTCGAGAGCACCTCCGCAACGAGGCGCTCCTGGCGGCTCCGTGCCGAGAGCTTGCCGGCCATCTCGAGCGCGATTTGGTGCGCGAGCGCCTCGCGCTCGCGCTCCGCCAGGCCCTCCGTGCGGTCGAAGACGCGGCGGCGAATCTGCCGCAGCAGCTCCCGATCCTCGTCGTCCTCCGCCGAGGACTGTTCCGTCCATAAGCCGAGACGCCGGGCCGGGTTCGGGCAGGGTGGCGGCGACGCGCGGGTGTCCGGCTCCGGCACCGCCACCTTGCCGGAGGACAGTTCGGTGGGCTCCGGCGCCGCGCGAGGCTCACGGCGGCGCTGCATCCAGTCCCCTTCCACCTATACCGCCTCCCGGACGTGGCGCCGAAATGGCCACCAGCGGCGGGCGATGCCCGCTTCCTCAGCACGCGGCGGGTAGCCGGTCCCCGGCTGGACCTCCTCGACGATCCTGCGCAGAGCCGTCATGTATGGCCCGCCCTGGTCGACCATCGCCGCGTACTTGTAGGCGCGGGTCCAGGCGCGCAGTCGCGGCTCCTCGGGGATCGCGTACGGCATCAGCACGGCGCCCAGGGTCTCGCGCACCTGCCGCGGCGTGAACTGCAGCCGGCCGCTCGGGTCCACGCGGCTGATCACCGCCTGGATGCGTGTCGTCTCGATGCCAAGCTGCCGGAGCTTTTGAAAGGCGCGGCTCGCGCGGGTGAGATCCGGCTGGTAGTCCCGGATCAGCCAGAGCACCTTGCTGGCCTGCTCGATCGCGCCCACGGCCGCATCGGTGAGGTCCGCCGGCAGGTCGACCAGCACGAACTGGTGGTGGAGGCGGAGCGACACCAGCACCGTTCGCACGAGGTCCTCGGTCACGTCGCGCTCCCGCTCGAGATCGCACGCGCCGAAGACCAGCGCCAGGTGGTAGCGCCGCCATGCCTCCGTGTCACGCCGTATCTTCGCGGCAAGGACTTCCGGCGGGATCGCGGGCGCGCCGGCGTAGTCGGCCCAGTCGAGGATGGACGGCTGAGGAGGGGTGCCGGTGAAAAAGCTGCTGACCGAACCCACATCCTTCTCCAGGTCGCAGAGGGCGACGCTGAAGCGGCGGAACGGGTTTGTGGACAGCCAGAGCGCGAGGTTCACGGCAGCGGTGGTCTTGCCGGTCCCGCCTGCGATCCCGGAGCCCAGGGCAATCACCTGCCCCTGGACGGGCCCCGCAGCCACGCCCCGCAGCGGCTGCCGATCGTCCCCGTCGACGGCGCCGAGCTGCTCCAGGCGCAGGCGCTGCCGCCGCTCGTCGTCCAGGACGTCCTTGACCGCGGCGACAAGCTCCACCGGTGCCAAGCCCTTGCGGATGATGTGGCGGGCGCCATGATCGAGCGCCTCGTCGAGGAGCGCCTGGCTGGGCCGCTCCGTCATCAGGACGACGCGCGCCTGGGGGCATCCCGCACGCAGCTCCTCGACGACCGCCGTCCAGGGTCGGCGCGGCAGGCTCTCGTCCACCAGGGCCAGATCGGCGGCGTTGTCGCGGCACAGCCGCACGATTTCGGACTCCTGGGAGGTGTAGCTGACCAGCGTGAGGTCGTCCGGCACGCGGTCGACGGTGCGCTCGAAGTCCTGCTGAAGCTCGACGTCGTCTTCCAGGAGGACGACGGCCAGCGGCCTACCCATGACGTTGGCGATCGCGCCCACGCTACTTCCCTCCTGCCGCGAACCACTGCCCGGCAAGGAGCGGTGGTGGCGCGGAAACCTTGGCGCCAAGGGGATCGAGCAGCACCTCGACCTGACCCATCGTCTGGGCCAGGGCAACCTGCTCGGCTTGGGCGACCGTCAGCGCGAGGACAAGGGCGCCGGTCTGGGCGACCGGCTGGCCCGCGCTCGGGCTCCCCAGGCCGCCGGACGAGGCGCCAGCGGCGATCCGATCCAGGACCAGGACGCCTGCCGCCACCACCCGCGCCTGGGGTGTACCCGGCCCCCGGACGACGGCCAGGACATCCACGTGGTCGCCTGGAGCCGGCAGATCAAGTCCCGTATCCGCCTGGAGGGCGACGGTCACCGCACGCACTTCGGCCGATCCGTCCGCCGCGGCGGTGATCTGGGCGTCCACCGGGCCGGTACCCCCCTGGGCCGCGGCGAGGTTGGCCGTTTGCACAACCTGACCCCGGAGGAGCCCGAACCGGACGAAGCGCCCGACCACTGCGGAAACGGTGCGGATCGCACCGTCCGGGACCGCCTGGATCGGCACGGGCTGAACCTGGACGTCGCTGGGCGTGACGGTCGCGAGTGGCAGCACGTCTTGCGTCGCCACCACCACCGCTTCGGTGCGGGTGGCTGACTGCTGCGCCGACCACGTCCACCACGCCGCGGCGGCCGCGGCGATGAGGCCAAAGGCCACGAACCAGAGGGAGCCATTGCCCGAGCGAAGTCGCACGCCGGACTCCTCCCATCAAAGGCGCCTGTGAGCACGACGATGAGCGGCTCGGCGGCGAGCCGAGCCGGAGCCATGGATCCAAGGGGTTCAGCGGCAGTCAGTCGTGGGTGGAAAAGAAGCGATGAAGCGTGTGGATCCCGCGACAGGTTCCGGGAGCGAGCTCGTGGTGAAGCGGGACGGTCAACGTTTGACGGGAACCGTTCACCACGCGCCGGATCTTGACGTGCATGCCCTCCTGGCCGGCTCCGACAAAGCCGAGGCTCTCCAAGAACCGACGGAGCTCAGGCATATTGAGGCTGGAGCTCCGTGGTCACGACGAGGGTCGGATTTGGGGCCAAGCCCAACGAAGGGAGGTCGGCACCCATCAGGGCCAATTCCACGGCCTCCTGCCTGAACCTTGGCCATGAGCTCGTCGAGGGTCGTGCCCTGGGTCACCACGGCAAGCTCGAAGCACTCCGTGACCCAGCCGGATTGCTGACCAGGGCGCACGGCGGCCTTGATCGTATGCTGCAGCCGACTTCCCTCCGTGCCGTCAGCATACGGCGTGCGCCGCCTGGCAATCGAAGACCCTCGTCCGCCAAGAATGCCACCGATGGGCGGGTCGACCACTGACCACCCCTCCCAGCATCAACCGTTGCTGGCGCGCTCGCGCGGAGGCATGGTGGCGGGGCGGCGCGCCGGAAAAGAGGGGCCCGGCACGTTGCCACCCCCACCCGGCGGCCACGGCGGCGGACGTCCAGGCCGACTCGTGACGGTTGAACGTACTGCTGCCCACCAGCACGGGCAGTCCGCGGAGGCCGCCGAGCAAGATGTCGTAGTCGAGACGGTATTGGCGGCCGAACTCCTTGGCCGCCTCCGTGGGCGCGAGACCGCCTGGCGGCCGCCAGGTCGGGTCGACGTGCACGGAGCAGGCGAACGGCCGGCGCGGCAGGGGGATGGCGCGCCGCCGATGGAGCCTGGCGGCGAGCCACGGGCTCTCCGCGACCACGACCAGCACGCGCAGGCCCCCCTCGCGCGAACGCTGCCGGCAGGACGCGAAGCGCAGGGCGTGGCCCAGGGCGACGGCGAGCCATAGTGCGACGTAGGCGGCGGCGACCAGCCCAACCGCGCGCAGCGGCATCGGAACCATGCTCAAAGGAGCGGCGGCGACGGCCGCCGCGAGCCCAAATCGCGGCCCGCGCTCCAGGGCCAATGCGGCAGGATAGCTGCCAAACGCCCATGCGAGCGGCTGATTGGATAGCGCCGCCATGGCTCGCATCACGAGCCCGACGCCGGCGGAGCGGGCACCCGGCGGCGAGCGCCCGCCTGAATCACCAACGTCAGCGGGCGGCCAGCCAGTAGCGCGAGAGGGTTTCCAGGCTCGGTCAGGCGGACGGAGAGGTCGACCTGGCCCGTCGTCGCATCCGTCCTGAGGTCCACTGGCGCAATGGCGACGCCGTGGGCACGGAGGTCGGCCGTGTTCGCCTGGAGGTATGCGATGGCGACGGACTCGGGATCGGTGCCCGGCGGGAACGCGAGGCCGTAGGACACGCCGATGCCGCCAGGCTGGAGCCGCCAGCCGTCGCAGACCGCAATGGGACCAGACGGGACTGGAGTCGGATCGCCACCGACCGCGTCGCAGCCGGCCGCATGGGCCCAGCCCGGCAGGCCGCCCGCAGTACGTGCGAAGAGCGCCGCAGCAAACGTGCGGGCGAGGTTGGACGTCTCGGACGGACCATCGCCGCACACCGGGTGCGGCAGGGCGGACGAAGGGGCCTGCGGCCGGCAGCTGAAGGCGTGCCAGGTGACGGCGAGCGACTCCCAGAGCATCTCCTCACCCACCGCCGCGAGGGCGGCCGCGTCGGCCGCTGACTGGACCTCGTCCTTGGCGACGTAGGCGGCGCTTGCGCCCATCGCGCCAAGGGCGAGGGGTAGCATCGCGACGATCAGGATAACTGTCCACGGCAGAACCTGGCCGGATGCGGTGCGGAAGAACTCCCGCGCCCTCGTGGGCGTTCGCCGGTGGGGCGCATGATCCAGGGCGTCGCGTCGGCTGGGCTCCGTCAAGGCGTTGGCAACAGAGGGCATGCGATTCCGTCCCCACAGGTCAGGACGGCGGGGCACGCTCCGGGGGTCGCGCACGGAACGTCCGGCGGCGTCGGCGGCTTGGGCGCACCGCATACTGCGCTGGCATCGGCTGCGGGAAGGGGAGGCGACGCGGCCCGGGGATCCGCGAGGCAGATTGGTTGAGCTTGCGTGATGGGTTGGCTGCCACAGGAGGCACCGAGTTCTGCCGGCAGACACTGGCTGGGCGGCGGGGTCGTGCTCGGAAGGGGTCCAGGCGGCGGCCCCTGCTGTGGCGGTGGCCGCCGGGCAGGCGGTGGACAGATGTCTGCCAGCTGGGCCTGGATGGAGAACGCGTAGTTCCACTCCTGAACCTCCCACTGGGGAGCCCCCTGGTTCGCCGCAAGCGTGAGGTTGACGAACAGGGTGCCGGGGACAAGGGTGCCTGCCGCAGAAGGCGGCACGCCGGTGCCGAGCACATCCGCAAACGTCGGCTGTCGGGTCCAGAGGTCTGTGGGGCGAGCCGCGGTTGGGGCGGTGGACAGGTCGACGGCGCTGGTGTCGATGTAGCCGTCGGCGGCCAGCTGCTGGAGGAAGACGCCGGCCGTCGGGTAGTCGAAGGCACCGCTCCCGACGCCGGGCGGGTACTGGAGCTGCCACGGCTGCCCGCCTGACGAGGCCTGGCTGCACGTGGAGACCGTGACTTCGGGCGACGAAGAGAGGGCGAATGCCACGTCGAGCGTGTAACCCGTGGTGTCCTGCGTTTCCGTGATCGTAAGCGAGCCGAGGGAGATGACCTCACCAGATCCAGTCTGGGTGACCGCCTTTGTGAGCTGCTGGGTGACAAGGTGCAGGGAGCCGGTGCCCGGGGCCGGGAGGGGTGGGGGGACTGGTGGCTGCGCTGCCATGTTCGCGGCCACATTGATCGGAAGATCTCCCGAACCACAAAGAATGTCGACTACAGCCACCGAGTTGACGTCCGCCGATGGCAGTAGCCCTAGTGCTCCAAGCTCCAGCGCGAACTCGCAGGATCCGCCGGAACCTGCAACCGTAGTCCCATGGATCAGGATGGCACTCACGATCCAAATTGGCAGCAAGCCGACTAGG
>DAHVAF010000341.1 GCA_027314765.1 Clostridia bacterium
TGGCGAGCAGCAGCCGCTGGAAGGCGGGCGTGATCGTGGCGCTGTCCTTGGCGAAGAAGATCGCCTTCGCCTGGAACGAGATGCGCAGGCCCTGGGGCGTCGCGAGGACCGAGACGGCCTGCTGCACATGCTGGCTCTCGACCTTGTCCAGCACCTGGGCACCGACGGCGCGCAGCAGTCCGTTCTGCGAGCCTGTCTGCGGCAGGTTACTGGCGTCGAGCGACGGGATCGGCGATGTGGAGATGGCGGCGTTGCCGCTGTCCGCCTGCAGCGCGAAGGCCGCCCGGATGGCGTTGCTCAGGGCGATGTACTTGCTCTGGTTCAGCTCGGAGATCGAGTAGAGGACGATGAAGAAGACCATCAGCAGCGTGATCAGGTCGGCGTAGGTCAGAAGCCAGCGCATGGAGCCCGCGCCGTCGTGCCCCCCGCCGCCGCCGCCGCTGTGGCCGCCGCTGCCGCGCCTAGCCACCGCTGCTGCCCGCCTGGGCAGCCGCGGCCTCGCCGCCGCCCTCGCCGCCCGCCGCGCCCTTGGCCACGACCGAAGGTGGCAGGAACACGGCCAGCTTGTCGCGCACGGTGCTCGGGTTGTCGCCGCTCTGGATCGAGAGGATGCCCTCCAGGCAGAGCGAGCGCTCGTCCGTCTCGCGCTGGGTCTTGGCCTTCAGTTGGGTGCCGATCGGCAGCCAGAACACGTTGGCCGTGAAGATGCCGTAGAAGGTCGCCAGGAAGGCGGCGGCGATGGCGGCGCCCAGCTTGCTGCTGTTGGACAGGTTCGTGAGCACGTGGATCAGGCCCATGACGGTGCCGATGATGCCCATGGTCGGCGCGTAGCCGCCGGCCGTCTCGAAGATCGTGTAGCCGACGCTGTGGCGGCGCTCCATGAAGGAGATGTCGGTCTCCAGCACGCTGCGCACGGCCTCGATGTCGCTGCCGTCGACCACCATCTGCAGCCCCCGGGCCAGGAACTGGTCGTCGATGTCGGCGATCTCGCTCTCCAGCGAGAGCAGGCCCTCGCGCCTGGCCTTCTGGGCCAGCTGCACCAGGCGGTCGATGGTGGACTGGGGGTCGTAGGCGCGCGAGCGGAGGGTCTGGGCCAGGAGCTTGGGCAGGCCGAGGCACTCCTTGAGGCCGTTGCTGATGATGGTGACGCCGATGGTGCCGCCGATGACCAGGACCAGCGCGGAGGGGCTGATGAGGGCGCTGAGGCTGCCGCCCTCCATGAGCGTGCTGCCCAGAATGGCGCCGATGGCCAGCCCAAGGCCCGCGATGGTCCCGATGTCCACAGGTGTCGCCCTCCCTGGCCCATGCCGCCGATACCCCGGCCACCATCCATGGCGCCGGACGCATCCCGCATCCCATGTATCGACATCGGGGGAGGGAGGGTTGAAGCGGACGGCCAGGCCTCAGCGCAAGCCGGGCGACGGCGGCCGGGCGCAGGCCCGGCCGCGCCCAAAGCCCCTACTGCGCGGCTTGCCCGGCCCTGCCCAGGGCCCCGCACACCTCGCGCACGACCTCATCCAGCACCACGACCACGCGGGCGGCCTGCGCCTCCGTGATCACCAGCGGCGGCGAGATCGAGATGATGTTGCCGCCCAGGGCGCGCAGGATCACGCCCCGCGCCCGGCAGCCGAGCTCGACCGCCATCGCGACGTCCGCCGCCGCGCGGGTGCCCCGGTCGCGCACCAGCTCGACGCCGATCAGCAGCCCCTTGCCGCGCACCTCGCCGACGTACGGGTTGTTGAGGCCGAGCAGCTGGGCGCGCATCGACTCGCCCACGGCCACGGCCCGCGCCGGCAGGCCCTCGCGCTGCAGGATGCGGATGTTCTCCAGGGCCACGGCGGCGGCCACCGGGTGGCCGGAGTACGTGAACCCGTGGTTCAGCGTCTGGTGGCCGTCCCCGCGCAGCGCCTCGTAGACCTTGTCGGAGACGAGCGTGGCGCCGAGGGGCAGGTAGCCGCTGGTGATGCCCTTGGCGCACGAGATCAGGTCGGGGCGCACGCTCCAGTTCTCGATGCCGAAGAGCTTGCCCGTGCGGCCGAAGCCGCAGATGACCTCGTCCGCGATCCACAGCACGTCGTGGCGGTCGCAGATCGCGCGCACCTTCTCGTAGTAGCCGGGCGGCGGCGTGATGACCCCGCCGACGCCCTGGATCGGCTCGGCGATGAAGGCGGCGACGTGATCGGCGCCAAGCCGTTCGATGGCGCGCTCGACCTCGTCCGCGCAATCCACCTGGCACTCGGGGTAGGTCTTGCCGAAGGGGCAGCGGTAGCAGTAGGCGCCGGGGATGTGCTCGAAGGCGCCGACCAGCGGCGCGTAGCCCTCGCGCACGCGCTCCAGGCCCGTCGCCGTCATGGCGCCGTACGAGACCCCGTGGTAGGCGCGCTGCAGGCCGATCACGATCTGCTTACTCGGGTGGCCGCGACGCACGTGGTGGAGGCGGGCGAACTTGATGCTGGTCTCGTTCGACTCGGAGCCGCCGCTGGTGAGGAAGGCGTGGTTGAAGCCCTCGGGCGCGATGCGGGCCAGCTCCGCCGCGAGGCGGATGGCCGGCGCGTTGCTCCAGCCATAAAATAGCGACCAGAACGGCAGCTGGCGCATCTGGGCCGCGGCGGCCGCCGCCAGCTCCTGCCTGCCGTAGCCGACGTTGGCCAGCCAGAGCGCGCCGATGGCGTCGATGTACTCGCGGCCGTCGATGTCGCGCACCGTGGCGCCGTCGCCGCCGACGATGATGGTGCCACCCTGCTCCTCGAACTCGCCGAGCACGACGTTGGGGTGGAGCAGGTGGTCGCGGTCGAGCTGCCGCAGCTGCTGGATTTCCTCGGGCGTCGGCACGGGATGGCACCCCCTCGGTTCGGCTGTTCGGCAAGGTCGAATCCGAACCTCTTTTGTGCCGCGACGCCATGGATGGCGGAGCCCAGGCCGGCGAGTTCCTGGGCGGGCGAAACGATCGCGGGGCGGCGGCCGGGGGTGTCAGGCGCGCCCGCCGGAGACCGCCGGCCGTGATTCGTGCCGGCGACGTGCGTCGCCGGCGATCATCGTTCCTGGGCGGGCCCCATGGTCACGCGACGACGGCCACGGGCTCCCCCGCGGCTCGACGCGACCCCCGATCCCTCGGCGCGGGCGCCGCCAGCGCGCCGGCATGGCGCGGATCGTTCCTGGGCGGGCCGCATGGTCACGCGGCGACGGCCACGGGCTCCCCCGCCGTCAGACGCAGCCACAGGGTCCCGGCCGCGAGACAGACAAGGGCGACCGGCAGGCCCACGGCCGCCACGCCGTAGCGGGCCATCACCAGCCCGGACACGGCGATCGAGGCCTGGCCCAGGGCACCGGAGGCCGCCGACTGCACGGCGAAGACGCGACCCTGGACGTCCTGCGGGGCGTGCCGCTGCAGGAAGGCGGCCGTCAGCGACAGGATCGCGCCCGCCGCCACCTGCGAGATGAAGATGGCGGCCATGCCCTCCCAGATGCGCGTGGACAGGCAGAGCAGGCAGAGGAAGACGGCCTGCACGAAGTAACTGCCACCGTAGACACTGCGCAGGCGGGACGGTGGAACGCGGCGCAGCAGGGCCGAGGAGACGATGAAGCCCAGCCCGTCGGCGGCAAAGAGCAGGCCGATGCCGAGGCCGCCCATGCCGTAGACAAGATCGCCCAGCACGGGCGGCGCCACAAAGTAGGGGCCCGAGGTCAGCGCGAAGCCCATGCTGGCCACCACGACCGCCAGCACCACACGTTGGCCGGCCAGGGCGCGGGCGCCAGCCGTCAACTGGGCCAGATAGCCCGCGCGGGCGCCCGGGTGCGGGGCCGCCTCGCGCCACGTCGCGGCGAAGATCCAGCCGGCCGACCAGAGGTAGCTGGCGGCGTTGACGACGAAGGCGATGTCCGGACTCACCAGGGTGGACACCAGGCCCCCGCCGGCGGCACCCAGGACGGCCACGAAGCCCGCCGTGCCCGTGCCGAGGGCGTTGGCGGGGACGAGGTCGTCCACGGGCACCACCTGGCGCACGGCCGCCTGGCGGGCCGGCTGAAAGAGGCTGCTGCACGTGCCCAGCAGGGCGGACCCGACGTAGAGGATCCACATCTGGCGCTGGTCGTACGCCAGGATGAAGCTCAGGGCGATCGCGGTGCGGACGAGGTCGGTCGTGTAGAGCACGGCGCGCTTCGGCCAGCGGTCGATGGCCGGCCCCCAGAGGGGGCCGGCCACGAAGGCGGGGACGCCGCGGCAGAGCAGCACCAGGCCCATGGCGGCCGCGGAGCCCGTCAGGGACAGGGTCACGGCGGCCAGGGCCACGTTGTTGAAGTAGTCGCCGAACCAGCTGCCGGCCTGGGCCAGCCACAGGTTCTTGAAGACCGCGTTGCGGCGCAGCAGGGACCTCACGCGAGCCACCTCCTGACGCGTGCGCAAAAGGACCGCCGAACGTGGGCGGCTTTCAGCGGGGCGCCGAAGGGCGGCGCCGCGTCAGGTGAGGCCGGGTAAGGTGGGGTGGCGGGAGGCCCAGCCGCGGGCGATGCCCTGTGCGGAGCGCGGCACGGCCCGGACCTCCTCTGCCGCGATCATACCGGATCTCAGGCGGACCGGCTGCAGCCCCAGGCCGGAACCTGGCTGCTGGCTCCGCCGGGCGCGGCCGCGGCGATGCCGCGGCCGCTTCCAAACGCTTGGCTCAGGCGGTCTTGCGGGCCGGCGCGGCGGTGGCCGATGCGGCCGGGTCGCCCTTGATGAACTTCCCGCCCTTGATCACGGCCCGGATGTGCTCGGGCTGGTTCAGCACGCGGATGTCGGCCAGGGGGTCGGCGTCCACGAAGACCAGGTCGGCGAACCGGCCCGTCTTCACCGCGCCGACGTCCTGAAAGTCGATGGCCTCGGCGGCGCCGCCGGTGCAGGCGACGATGGCCTCCATAGGGGTGAGGCCGGCCTCGACCAGCATCTCCAGCTCGTAGGCGGTGGTGCCGTGACGCACGTACGGCATGGCGGCGTCCGTGCCGGCGATGATCTTCACGCCCTGCTGCTTGGCGCGGCCCACCATGTCCCACGCGGCGGCGATGGCCTTCTTGCGCCAGGCCTCCAGGTGCGGCTGGCCGGGCGGGAGCGCGGCCTGGCCCATCTCGCGGAAGCGGCCGACGACCGAGAGGGTCGGGCAGAGCACGGTGCCGCGCTCGGCCATGGCGGCCAGCTGCTCGTCGGTCAGGTAGAAGCCGTGCTCGATGCCGTCGATGCCGCCCTCGATGGCCCAGGTGGCGCCGGGGCCGCCGTAGCAGTGGGCGGTGACGCGGCGGCCGTGCCAGTGGGCCTCCTCGAAGATGGCGGCCATCGGGTCGGCCGTCATCTCCGGGGCGCAGTAGCCCTGGTAGCGGCGGACGTGCTCGGTCAGGGTGGCGTTGATCTTGATGAAGTCGACGTCGAAGCGAAGGTTCTGGCGGACGACGCGGCGGGCCTCCACCGGCCCGTCGGCGACGTTGTTCAGGCCGTCGACGTGGAGGTGGGGCGCCAGACCCTTCTCGCGGTCCATGTGACCGCTCGTGGAGGTGATGCCGAGCCCGCAGCACCAGAGGCGCGGGCCGACGAGCTCGCCGCGGTGGATGGCGTCGCGGACGGCGATGTCCGCGTAGTGGGCGCAGGCGGCATCGCGCAGGGTGGTGAAGCCGGCTTCCAGGCTGCGCACAGCGTTGCGCAGGCACTTCAGGGTCAGGGTGGGGATGGAGTCGCTCTCGCCAAAGCCGCGGTCGCCAGGGTCGCCGCTGCCGCGGATGTGCACGTGGGCGTCGATCATGCCGGGGATGACGGTGTGGGCTGAGGCGTCGACGACATCGAACCCGGCCGGGATGGCGCCCTCCTCCTCGCGGGCGACGACCGTGAAGCGGTCGTCCTCGACGAGGATCAGGGCGTGCGGCACGGGCGCGGCGCCCGTCCCGTCGATGAGGCGGCCGGCGCGGATGGCGAGCGGCATTGCGACCCTCCCCCTTCGTACGCGCTCCTTCTGGCCGGGGCGGGAGGGCTCCTGCCGGCGCGCCGCCGGCCGCCCGAACCACTGGCCCGGAGCCTTGCCAGCCCGTGGTGATCTCCCCGACCACGCCTAGGCGCCGAATTGACGGAGATGATGATCCAGATGCTTGTACATCAGGACGGCCCATTCCGACGGGGCGAGGGGACCAAACAACGGGTGCGGGTGCGTGGTGCAGACCGATGTCCCGCCCGAGGCGAACTGGTCGATGAGCGAACAAAGACGCACGCGCTCGACGTCCAGATTGCGCTCGCCACGAATGAGCAACTCACTCACAGTGGGCGAGTTGCGACGGAGCGGGTCATCGTTTCCGACGACCTTGGACCTGATGGCCGAACCTATCAGTCGCCCGATCGGTGCGCGCCGGGGCCGTATCTCACCCAGGGCCATCTCCAGCCCGGAAGCGCAATGGGCAAGGGTCTGAGCCACGCTCATCCTGCCCCATTGCCGCTCACTGTCGATTCGCAGGCGATCAATGCGCTGCTTCAACTGACCTGCGAGCGCGGCATCGAACAGGTTCTTCACTGAGATGTCCCCCTCATGCGGATGCGATGCTCCAGCGGTCCTGGCTGGCGATCTCAGGCACCCCGCGGATGTTATCACTCCAGTCCGAGCGGCCGGAAGGGCCACCACGCTGGGCTCATTCACCGGCTGTGGATGACCATGCGGTGTCCTTCGCTGTCCTCGACCCTCGCGACCCTTCCCCGCGATTTGTGGGGGGCCGGGCTCGGCATCGCCACCATCGTGGCTTCGTTCGGCGTGAGCCTGGGCCGCGTGCTGGACATTGCCGGCGCGCCGGCGCCATCCGGTGACTGCGCGCGGAGGGACAGCACCTCGCCGGGCGGCGGCCTTCGGGGGTCGGGAGGGGTCGCCGAACGCGGCCGCGCCGCGCGTGGGACGGCGCCCGGCGGGGACGCGGCAGGTGTGCCCACATCCGCGGGCGGCCGGCGGACATCCCGCAGCGCATGTCGAATGCGGTCTCTGGCGGGGGTGGGCGGCTGTGGGGGACCCGGAGGCCGACGTTGCGGATCTGGAGCGGTTCCGACCTGAGCTCCACCGCTACTGCTACCGCATGCTCGCCTCGGTGTTCGACGCCGACGACGCCGTGCAGGATACCATCATCCGGGCCTGGCGCGGCTGGGACCAGCTGGCTGAGCCCTCGGCGCGCCGGGCCTGGGTCCACCGCATCGCCACCCACGTGTGCCTGGACAGGCTGCGCAGCAGCGGGCGGCGCGCACTGCCGATGGACATGTCGGATCCCACCTCTCCGGCGATGGTGCCGTCCGAGACCGCGCCGATGGAGGGCTGGGTCTGGCCGGCCGACATGGCAGGGGATCCGGCGGCCCAGGCCGAGCGGCGGGAGACGGTGCGGCTGGCCTTCATCGCGGCGCTGCAGGTCCTGCCGCCCCGCCAGCGCGCCGTGCTGATCCTGCGCGACGTCTACAGCTGGCCGGCACGCGAGACGGCCGACGCCATGGGCATGACCGTCGCCGCCGCCAACAGCGCGCTGCAGCGGGCCAGGGCCACGCTGGACGCCAGCCGGCTGCGGTCGGAGGCGCTGCGGGCTGGGGACGCAACCGTGGACCGCGAGCTGCTCGACCGCTACGTCGCGGCTTTCGAGCGCCAGAACATCCCGGCGCTCGTGGCGCTCTTCCATGAGGACGGGAGCCTCTCGATGCCGCCCTTCCCCATGTGGGTCAGCGGCCACCGCGACCTCGCCGAGTTCCAGCGCGCGACGGCCCACCACTGCGCGGGGTCGCGACTGGTGCCGCTCGATCTGAACGGCGCGCCGGCGTTCGCCCAGTACGTGCCCGCCGGGGAGCGGCTCCAGCCGTGGGGCATCCACGCCCTCGAGTTGCGGGGCGGCCGCATCGCGCACGTGCACACGTTCATCGACGCCGCCCTGTTCGGGCGCTTCGGGCTGCCGGCGCGCCTGTGAAGGCGCTCACGCATCCGGCTTCCGGGGCAGGTCCTGCGCGATCTCCCATATGTGGCCGCCGGGGTCCCGGAAGCAGGCCGTCCGCAGCCCCCACCAGCGGTCCATCGGGCCATTGAGCAGCTGGACCCCGTGCCGCTGCAGCCGGGCGGCCAGCGCGTTCACGTCCTCGACCATGACGGTGAACTGAAAGCGCGCACCCGACTCAGGTCCAGCGACCGGCGCGGGCGTGATCAGCTCGGGTGCCGACGGCGTGTGAAGCAGGTTGATCATGGTCTGACCGATCCGGAACACGGCGGAGTTGTCGTTCTCGAAGTCGACGGGCAGGCCGAAGACCTCCTGATAGAACGCCTTCGCCTTTGCCAGGTCCTCCACAAAGAGGGTCACCGCCTCGATCTTCGTCGCCCAGGGCTGCATCGCCGCGGCCTCCTTTTCCCGAGCCTTCACCGTGATGACGTGCCGGACAGGCGGAACTCATCGCTGCGTGGGCTGCCTCCCTGTCTGATCGTGATGGCGAGCGATCATTTGCGCCAGGCCGCTTCGTCTATGCCATGGGGCCAGCAAGCATGGAACGGGAGGCGGAGCATGGGCGATCGCATCCTCGGAAGCCTGCGGCGCCTCGATGACGGGCGGGGCGCGGTGCGGATGGCGGACGTCTACGACATCGACCTTGCCGATCTCTGGTCGGCCGTCAGCGATGCGGCGCGGCTCGCGCGCTGGGTGGCCGCGGTCGAGGGGGACCTGCGCGTGGGCGGCAGCATCCGCGCCCGGTTCACCAGCGCGTGGGAGGGGCTCGGGCGGATCGACGTCTGCGACCCGCCACGGCGCCTCGTGGTCACCTGGGAGCCGGGGACCTCCGACGAGACGATCCAGGAGGCCGCGCTCACCCCGATGGGCGGCCGGACCCGGCTCGTGGTCGAAGAGCGCGGAATTCCGCTCGGCGAGATCGCGGCGCATGCGGCGGGCTGGCAGGCGCACCTGGAGGACCTGCGCGCCCACCTTGCCGGACAGCGGCCCGGAGCGTGGATCGTCCGGGTCGGGCAGCTCAAACCCGCGTATCAGCCACTCGCCGACGAGCTGCGCTAGACGCCCCGCGGCTCGATGCGCGCGCCGGCGGTGGCCATCGCCAGGGTGCGGGACTGCGCGGGCTGGCCGGCGTCCTCCATCGCGGCGGCCATGGCCTGCGCCACCGCCCCCGCCTGCTCCGGCGGGCAGAGGGCCATCACCGTCGGGCCGGCGCCGCTGAGGAAGGCACAGGCCGCACCGGCCGCCCGCGCCGCCTGAATGGCTTGCGCCAGGCCGGGCAGCAGCGGGAGCCGGTGCGGCTGGTGCAGGCGGTCGCGCGTGGCCTCCGCCAGGACCTCCAGGCGGCCCGTGGCCAGGGCGGCCACCAGCAGGGCGGCGCGCTGGACGTTGAAGACCGCGTCGGCCATCGGCACGCGCGCGGGCAGCACCCGCCGGGCGGCCGCGGTGGGCAGGCTGCGCTCGGGAATGGCCAGGGCGGCCACACGTCCCCGCGGGGGCGCCAGGCGCACCGCCGTCACGCCGTGCTCGCCGCGGCAGGCGACGCAGAGGCCGCCCATCAGGGCCGGGGCGACGTTGTCGGGGTGGCCCTCGATCTCGGTCGCGATGTCGAGCAGCCGGTCCGGAGGCAGCCGGCTCCCCAGCCAGGCGTTGGCCGCCATCAGCCCCCCGACGATGGCGGCCGCGCTGCTGCCGAGGCCCCGCCCGACCGGAATGTGCAGGTGCAGCCGCAGCAGGAACGAGGGCTCCGCGCCGACCTCCTCGCACACGCGGCGGGCGGCACGCAGGGCCAGGTTGCCGTCGCCGCCAGGCAGCGGGCGGGAGGACCACACGCGGGGGGAGGCGGCGCCCGGAACCAGCTCGATGCGGTCCCGCAGCTCCAGGGCCAGCCCCAGGGCGTCGAAGCCGGGACCGAGGTTGGCGCTGCTGGCGGGCACGCTGACCACGACGGCCGGAAGCACCGGCTCGGGCTGCGCCGGGGCCGGGGCCACCACGGCCATCGTGCGGCGCCGGCCGCCGCCCCGCGGCGCGTCCGCACTCATGGCAGCGCGGCGGCGACCGCGGCGCCCGTGGCCGCCACCGGACGCGGGGCCGCACCCAGCGTCACGGCCCGCTCGGGGTCCTTCAGCCCGTGGCCGGTGAGCACGGCCACCACCGTGGCGCCCTGGGCCACCAGCCCGGACTCCAGCGCGCGCCACAGGCCGGCCAGGCTCGCCGCCGACGCCGGCTCGGCGAAGAGCCCCTCCTCCTGGGCCAGGAACCGGTACGCCGCCAGGATCTCGTCGTCGCTGACGGCAAGGAAGCGCCCGTCCGAGGCCGCGACGGCCGCGCGGGCGAGGTCGCCGCTGGCGGGGCGGCCGATGCGGATGGCGGTGGCGACCGTCTCCGGCGCATCCACGGGCGCCCCCCGCACCATGGGCGCCGCGCCGGCGGCCTGGACCCCCAGCAGCCGGGGCTGAGCCGCCGCGCGCCCCGCCGCCCGGCATTCATCGAAGCCACGGCCGTATGCCGTGATGTTGCCGGCGTTGCCGACGGGGATGGCGAGCCAGTCGGGCGCGCGCCCGAGCTGGGCCACGACCTCGTGGGCCGCCGTCTTCTGGCCCTCCAGGCGCAGGGGGTTGACGGAGTTGACCACGGCCAGGTCGGGGCGCAGCGCGGCCGCCTCGCGGACCGCGGCCAGCGCGGCGTCGAACCCGCCGTCCAGGCCCAGCAGCACAGCCCCGCAGGCGACCGCCTGGGCCAGCTTGCCCTGGGCGACGTGGCCGGCGGGGATGGCCAGGGTGACGGGCAGCCCGGCCCGGGCGCCGTACGCGGCGGCGGAGGCGGCGGTGTTGCCGGTGGAGGCGCAGATCAGCCCGCGCGCGCCCGCCGCGATGGCCCCGCTCACCGCCACGGCCATGCCGCGATCCTTGAAGGAGCCGGTGGGGTTACTGCCCTCCCACTTGAAGTGGAGGTCGATCTGCCCCCGCCCGGCCCTGCGGGCCGGCACCAGGGGCGTGTTGCCCTCCCCGAGGCTCAGCGCGGGGGCCCCGGCCGGCAGCAGTCCCAGCTCGTGGCGAAAGGCCGCCACGATGCCGGGCCAGCGCCCCGGCGGGTTCATCCCGCCTGGCCCGCGGGCTTGGCGGCTGCCGCTCCCGCTTCCGCCTTCTTGTCGGCCACCTCGAGGTTGACCTGGTCGCGCACCTTGGACGGGTCGAAGTACACCAGCTTGCGCAGGAAGATCGCCAGCTGGCTCCGCACCTCCCGCGCCTGCTGCTTCTCGATGTAGAAGACGCGGCGCGGGTTGAAGGTCGTGATCAGCCGCCCGCCCCGGTAGAGCCCGACGACCGGCGCCCGCTTGAAGTTGTATGTGTCGATGTCCTTGCGCTCCGCCTCCAGGCGGGCGAACTCGTCCGCGAAGTCGGCGTAGGTCGCCTTGAACGCGCGGACGCGGTCGGGATGCTCGTGCTGCGCCTCCGCCAGGGCCTGCTCCGTCGCGGCGTCGTGCGGGTCGCCGCTGACGAACAGGACCAGGTGGGAGATCCCGTCCGCGCCGGCCAGGACGTTCTGGGTGAAGGCGGCGCGCGAGAGCGGCTTGAGGTCGGGCAGGGTCAGCTCGGCCATCGCTCAGACCTCCGGATCGGCGAGATTGTCGGCCACCAGCATACCATGCGGGCCGCGGCGAGGCTCTGTCAGGTATGCTGACACCCACTTGACGCCCACCCCACCGCGGAGAGATGGTTGTGTCCATCAACCATTCGGCGCACTCGGCGCCACGGGGGGCCCGGGGTATGGGCAGTCGCGACACGGCCACGCTTTTGCGGGATTTGGCGCGCGTGTACGCGCGCCAGCAGAGGGTCGCAGCGGCATGCGCGGGGTTCAGCGCCACGCAGTGTCACGTGCTCACCGCCCTGCGGACGCGCCCGGGCGAGTCCGCGCGGACGCTCGCCGGTGCCCTCGGGATGGACAAGGCCGCCGTGAGCCGCGCCGTGCGCTCGCTCGCCGAAGCCGAGCTGATCGCGGGCACCAGGGACCCCCGCGACGGGCGATCCGTCCGCCTGGAGCTTACGGAGGCTGGCCGCGCCCGCGCCGAGGCCCTGCACGGCGCACTCGACGCCCATGCCCTCCGAGTGCTCGAGCGCGTGCCCGTGGCGCGGCGCCAGGATGTCGTCCGGTCGCTGGAGGCCCTGCTGGCGGCCGTGGGCGACCCGGAGGCGGCGGCGGGCCGAGCGGGCGGAGCGGGCGGAGCAGCCGGGCCGGCCGCGGGGCCGCCAGCCATCCGCGCCGCGCGGGCGGAGGACTGGGAGGCGGTGGCCGGCCTGCTGCGGGCGGCCGGGCTACCGCTGGACGGGGCGCGGGAGGCGACGCTCCTCGTGGCCGCCGGGGACGACGGGCTCGCTGGCTGCGCGGGCGTCGAGGAATACGGCGAGGCGGCACTGCTGCGGTCGGTGGCCGTCCGGCCCGACGCCGGCGGGCAGGGGTTGGCCGCGGCGCTTGTGGTGGCAGCCCTGGAGGAGGCGGCGGCACGCGGCGCACGCGACGGCTACCTCCTCACGACGACGGCCGCGAAGTTCTTTCCGCGCTTTGGGTTCGCGGCCGTGGAGCGCGCGGCGCTGCCGGTCGCCCTGCAGGCCTCGGCCGAGCTTGCTGGCGCCTGCCCGGACACCGCCGTCGCCATGGCCGCACGCCTGCGCCAGCCGCTGGCCTGGGTGCGGCGGGCGGCCACCGGGGACATTCCGGCCATCGCCCGGATCCACAACGAGGGGATCGCCGACCGTGTGGCCACCCTCGACGAGGAGCCGCACTCCGAGGCGGAGCGCGCCGCATGGCTGCAGGACCGCGACGCGCGGCACCCCGTGCTCGCGGCCGTGGCCGGCGGCCGGGTGTGTGGCTGGGCCTCCCTCAACGCCTTCAACCCCCGTGCCGCGTACCGCCACGTGGCCGACATCTCGGTCTACGTCGAGCGGCGCTCGCGCGGCACGGGCGTCGGCAGCCTCCTGGTCGGCGAGCTGATCCGGCGCGCCACGGACATCGGCTACCACAAGCTCGTCCTGTCCGCCTTCCCGTTCAACGCGCCCGGCATGGCGCTCTACCGCAAGCACGGCTTCGCCGCCGTCGGCATCTACCACGAGCAGGGCACCCTTGACGGCCGCTGGGTCGACACCATCGTCATGGAGCGGCTGTTGTAAGGAAAGCTGACGCGGCGTTGCGCGGCGGCGGCGCCGGCGCGCACGATCGCCGCAAGGGGAGGGCGCGCTTTCCGTGCTGGCCCTGGCGGCCGCGAACATGCTCCTGTACGTCGGCATCTATCTCTGCCAGGCCGTCGTGCCGCTCCTCACCCGCTCCATGGGAGGCAGCGCCGCCGTGATCGGCTGGGTGGGCACCGCCTACTTCGTCGGCACGGTCGTCATGCGCATCCCCGCGGGCATGATCGCCGACCGCTGGGGCCGCGCCGCCCCGCTGGCCGCTGGCGCGGGCCTGTGCGCCATCTCCGCCGCCCTGCTGGCCATCGCGTCCACCCCGTTGGAGCAGGCGGTCTTCCGCTGCCTGCAGGGGATCGGGCTGGCGACCTTCACGACGGCCGTGGCGCCGGCGGTCGCGGCCCTGGCCGGCACCGGCCGGCTGACCCACACGCTCAGCTTTTTCGGCATCTCGACGAACATCGCCGCCGCCGTCGCCCCGGCCGCAGGCATCGCGCTGCTGGGGCGGGTCGGGGCGGTGCCGGGCTTCGCG
>DAHVAF010000343.1 GCA_027314765.1 Clostridia bacterium
CGCGAACGGACGTGGTCAGGGGGTCGCGGCTGCGGCCATCAGCGGCCAGGGGCGGGATGGGCGATGGTGGTCTGGCTGGAGGACGTCCGGCGCGACGATGTGGCCCGCGTCGGCGGTAAGAACGCCTCGCTGGGCGAGCTCACGCGGGGGCTGGCGGCGGCGGGCGTGAGGGTGCCGCCAGGGTTCGCCACGACGGCCGACGCCTTTCGCGGGTTTGGCACGAAAACCCCTGCAATGCAGGCGGGAGTTTGGTTTCCGATCGAGCAGCCGGGAATAGCCGTCTAAGGACGGCGGTGAAATTCAGGTCTACGGATGCCGGATCAGAGGCTCAGATCGCCGGGACGGCCGGCTCGCGACGAACTACGTCGTAACCCAAACCGTGGAGTCGCTCGATCAGCTTGCGCTCGTAGCGTTCGGCATCGACACGTCGGCGGTAGTCCGCGCCCAGTTCATGGTAACTGACGCCCTCGGACAACATGATGTGGACGGCAACCAGACTCTTGCGAGCGATGGCAACACAGGCCCTCTTCTTGCCCAGCCGCCCGGCCAAGCGCCAGAACGTGGCCCCCAAGAAAGTGTTGCGTGTATGGGAGATCGCCCAGGCCACTTCACACATCGCTCTTCGTAAGTAGCGGTTGCCGGGACGGATGTGGGCGGGCCGCTTCTTGCCCCCGCTCTCGTTGCTGCCCGGAGCCAGCCCGCTCCAGGAGGTCAGGTTGCACGGCGTCGGGAAGACCCGCATGTCCCCGCCGGTTTCGGCGATGATGGCCGCCGCCGTGTGCTCCTTCACCCCCGGGTGGCTCATCAACAGTGCCACTTGGTCCTGGTAGGGCTCAAGGAGCAGGTCGATCCGCTTCTCGACCTGCGCGATCAGTTGCTGCAGGTCGTCCAGGTGCTGCAGCCCCCAACGCAATAACTGCCGCTGGTGCTCGCGCATCTCCCCATCCAGGGCCGCGATCAGCGCGGGGATCTTCTGCCGCATCCGACCCCGCGCCAGGTTGGCCACGGCCTCGGCGTCCGGCTCGCCGTCGGTGCGGATCAACGCGTCCAGCATCTCCCGGCCGGAGACGCCGAACAGGTCGGAAACGACCTCCGCCACCTTCTCAAGGACCTTCTGGATGCGGTTACGCTCGGCAGAGGCCTCCTCGACCAACGAGACCCGGTAGCGAGTCAGATCCCGCAGGTCGCGAATCGGCTGTGGCGGCACAAAGCTCTGGACAACCAGCCCGCTGCGCAGCAGCTTGGCGATCCATTGCGCGTCGCTGACGTCCGTCTTGCGACCCTTCACGTGCTTAATGGAGCGTGCGTTGGCCAGCCAAAGATGGAACTCCGGCCCCTCCAGCACGTTCCAGACCGGCCGCCAATATACGCCCGTGCTCTCCACCGCCACCTCACGGCAGCCCAACTCCAGCAACCACGCCCGCAACTCGCGCAGCCCCGCCCGGGTCGTCGCGAACGTGCGAGTCAGGAGTTCCGGCTTCTTGGTCAACGCCCCCCGCAGGACACAGGCCACAACCGACAGGGTGTGCACGTCCAGGCCGCAGCAGATCTCGAACAACACCTCCATGTCCCTCCGCCTTTCTGCGGCAGGGGCACGGTGGCCCGAAAGGTGCCATTTTGGCACACGTGCTTCGAGGCGCCACATTCGTGGGTGCTCAGGGCCACCGCAGCCAATTTCTCAGACGAGGTCGATCCCACCAGTAACTACAACGATCTTGTCCTGCCGCAATGCGGCAATTCGGCAGCGAGGGGTCGGTCCATCCCACGAGCGCAGGTTTTCATCATCATGGGTGGCCTGCCCCAAGGCCATGACAATTTCTCAGGGAGAACGGGCTGGACCAGCTCATCGCGGCCGCCCTGGCCGGGCTTGCCGCCGGGCGGCTGGCCCTGGACGAGGCCGGGCGGCGCATCCGCCGCGCGATGGGCCGCGGCCGCTGGCCCGCCGACACCGAGGCCGCCATTCGCTCCGCATACCGTGCGCTGGGTGAGCGCCTGCACCGGGGGGACCCGGATGTGGCCGTCCGCTCCAGCGCCACGGCCGGGGACCTGCCCGAAGCCAGCTTCGCCGGCCGGCACGAGAGCTACCTGAACGTTCGGGGCGAGGATGCCGTGCTGCGCGCGCGCCGGCGCTGCTACGCCTCCCTGTTCACCGACCGGGCCATCACATCCCGGCGGGTCAACGGGACGGATCATCTGCGCGTGGCGCTGTCCGTCGGCGTGCAGGCCATGGTGCGCACCGATCTCGGTGGCGCGGGCGTGATGTTCGAGGCGCAGCCCGGGCCCGAATCCTGAGCCCAGCCATCACGGCTCAGACCGCGCAGCAGGCGCAGCCGCAGTGGCATGCCGGGGCACAGGCGGGGGCGCAGCCGCAGGCGACGCCCGGGTCGCAGACCTCGCAGCAGGTGTCGCCGGTCAGCGCCTCGCGGCCCTCGCGCACCAGGAAGTACACCAGGCCCAGGGCCGCGACGGGGTCGGCCCACCACCAGCCGAAGGCGGCACGCAGGCCGAGGCCGGCAAGCGCCGTGGCGGCCATGTAGACGCAGCTGACCCCGCAGGCGGCGTCGGCGCGAAGGGCGGCGCTGCCGATGGCGGCGGCCACGCGGCGCTTGGTGGCCACGATCCAGGGCATGATGGCGGTGGATGCGGCGGCGATGGCGAGGCCCAAGGTCGTCGCGTCGGGCTGCGTGCGGGTGATGAGGTCGCGGCCGGCGGCCGCGACCACCAACGCGGCCAGGGCCAGCAGCAGCGCCCCGACGATCCGCGACGCCCGCTGCTCGAGCCGCTCGGCGTCCTGCCCGCGCTGCTCCGCGCGCAGCCTGTGCAGCAGCACGAAGGCCGCGGCCAGCTCGATGAGGCTGTCGGCGCCGAAGGCCCCCATGACCACGCTTGCGGCCTGGACAGCCGCCACCAGTGCCGCCGCGGCCTCCACCGCCATCCAGGCGATCGTCCAGCCCTCGACGGCGATGCCTGCGCGCAGGTCCCTGTCCTTACCCGCTCCGGCGCGCACGGGGGCTCACCTCCCGCGGTGCGATGGCCGCCAGCGTGAGGAGCAAAGACGGCTCGCGGAGGCTGTAGACGGCCATGCGGCCCTGCTTGCGGAAGCGAACCAGGTCGTAGGCGCGCAGCACTTTGAGGTGCTGGGAGGCCGAGGTCTGGGTGACGCCCGCCAGGGCGGCGAGGTCGCAGAC
Source organism: Clostridia bacterium (assembly GCA_027314765.1). Classification (GTDB taxonomy): domain Bacteria; phylum Bacillota; class Sulfobacillia; order RBS10-35; family JAJYVM01; genus JAJYVM01. Next base: position 3,189 of record DAHVAF010000343.1, read on the forward strand.
GCAGAGCTCCGTGGTGGCCAGGGCCATCAGCATCTTCAGCCGGGTGGGGTCGCCAAGGGCGCGGAACCGCTCGGCGGCGGCCTGCAGGTCGTCGCCCTCGGGCAGGCGCTGGCGCAGGCGGGCCATCTCCGAGCCGTGCACCATGACGGCGTCGCAGGCACCCTCGATTGCAGCCGCCTCCTTTGCTCATCATCTGCACATCTATGCAGACGTTGCAAGCTTCGCGAACGGGCAACCTGAGCCTGCAATGGGCAAGCTGCGGCGCTGGCTGCTTCAGGACCAGGCCCTGCGCACAGCGCTGGCGGCGGCGTTGGCGTGGGCGGCGGGCGGCGCCATCCCCGGGGTGTCGCGGCCGTACTTCGCGCCCCTGGCGGCCATCCTCACGGTGCAGGTGACCGTCGCCGCGTCGCTGACCCGGGCCGTGCAGCGGACGCTCGGCGTGGTGGTCGGGGTCCTGCTGGCGCTGGTGGCGGCGAGGGCAGTTGGCGCGACCGCCCTGGGGATCGGGCTGCTGGTGCTGGCCGCCATGAGCGTCGGCGCGTGGCTGCGGCTGGGGCCGTCCGGCGCACCGCAGGTGGCGGTCAGCGCCCTCCTCGTGCTCGTCATCGGGACGCTGGCCGGCGTGCCCGCCTATGCCTGGCAGCGCGCGGTCGAGTCAGCCGTCGGCGCGGCCACCGGCGTCGCCGTCGGGGCCCTTCTGGTCCCACCCAGCGGGGTGCCGGCGGCGCGCGACGCCATGGGCGCGCTGGCGGAGTCGCTGGCGCACTGCCTCGGCCACCTCGCGGCCGGTGCTCCGGCGGGCCCGTCGCTCGTGGAGGCGCGCCAGCTCACCCGGCGGGCGGAGGCGGCCCGGGCTGCCCTCCACCGCGCGGAGGAGAGCCTGCTCTATAACCTCTGGGCGGGGCGCCAGCGCGTGGAGCTGGAACGCCTGCGCGCCGGCTGCTCGGCGCTGGAGCGCACGGCGATCCAGGTGCGCGGCATCGCCCGGGTCGTGGACGACCTGGCGCGGCGGCCGGACGCCCTGCCCGAGGTGCTGCGGGCCCTCGCCAGGGTGGTGGTGGGATTCTGGCGCGTCGTGGAGGGCGGGGCGGAAGCCGAGGCCTGGACGGGGCTGGCGGGGGCCGCGCGCGCGGCGCAGGCGCGGGCTGCGGCGGTGGGCACGCCCGGAGACTGGGTCCGCATGGGGTCGCTGCTCGCCGACGCGGACCGTCTGGTGGCCGACCTTGCGGGCGCCGCCGCGGAGCTCAGCCGGTCTCGGTGACGAACCTGCCGTGGGCCAGGGCAGCCACGGCCGCGGCGGCGCCCGCGATCGCGCACGCGCAGATCGTCGACGTGGCCTGGGGCGGCGTGCTGCCGCGCCGGATCGGCACCCCGATCCGTGGGCGCAGGTCCGCCGCCGCCTGACGCGAAGGCTAACGCGGGGGTGGCCGCGCTGGAGGTCGTCACGCTCGGGGAGACGATGGTGGTGCTGTGCGCGGAGCAGCCGGGTCCGCTGCGCCACGCGGACCGCTTCGTGCGCAGCGTGGGCGGCGCCGAGTCCAACCTGGCCATCGGGCTCTGCCGCCTCGGCCATTCGGCGGCCTGGGTCGGCGCGGTCGGCGCGGACCCCTTCGGAGACCTCATCCTCGCCACCCTGCGCGGCGAGGGCGTGGACGTCACCCACGCGCGGCGCGTCGAGGACGCGCCGACGGGCCTGCTCTTCAAGGAGCGCCACGCAGGCGGCGACTCGGGCATCCGCTACTACCGCGCCGGGTCCGCCGGCAGCCGGCTCTCGGCGCGGGACGTGCCGGACCTGGGCCGCTGCCGCCTGCTTCACCTGACGGGCATCACGCCGGCGCTGTCGGAGTCGTGCGCCGCCGCCGTGCGGGCCGCCGTCGGCAGGGCACGGGAGGCGGGTGCCCTCATCAGCCTGGACCCGAACTACCGCGCGCGGCTCTGGCCGCCCGAGGCGGCAAGAGCCGCGCTGCTGCCCCTGCTGCCGGCGTGCGATGTGCTGCTGCTCGGCCAGGGGGAGGCGGACCTGCTCTTCGGCCAGGCGGAACCTGAGGCGGTCGCCCGGGAGGCGCGCGCCAGGGGCGCGCGTCACATCGCCCTGCGCTGCGGCGCCGCGGGCGCCTGGGCCTTTGCCGCCGAGGGCCCGGGAACCTGGGTCCCCGCCCACCCCGTCACGCCCGTCGAGCCCACCGGGGCCGGGGACGCGTTCGACGCCGGCTTCATCGCCGGGCTCCTCGAGGGCCGCGCCGACGCGGACTGCGTGCGGATGGGCATGATCTGCGGGGCGCTTGCGACGACCGCGCTCGGGGACTGGGAGGGGACGCCGGACCGAGCGGCGCTCGACCGGCTCCTGGCGGGCGGCACCGCGGCGCCCCTGCGCTGAAGCCACGCCCACCGCGCCCCCTCCGCCAGGCGATTGCGTCCCACAAGCCTGCCGCATCCCTGGCTCCGGGCCAGACCCGCACGGGCTGCCGCGCGCGGCCGGTGCTCGATCACACGCGGTCCGTGACGGACGTGGGCGCTGAAACGGCCACCGGGCCCCGCCCGCCGTGCACCCCGTGCGCAGAATCACCAGCAGCCACAGATGGCCCGCCGCGCGCGGCCGGTGCTCGATCACACGCGGTCCGTGAGGGACGTGGGTGCTGAAACGGCCACCGGGCCCCGCTTGCCGTGCACCCCACGCGCAGAATCGCCAGCCGCCGCCATGGGGCTGGTGGACTCGGCCGCCGCGGCGACATCTGTGCGTGCCGAGACACCCGCCAGGCCCTGTGCGCGGTGCGCCGCATGGCGCAAAGACCAGCAGCCGCCGCCATCGGGCTCCCACTCGTGACCGGTGCCTGATCCTTAGCATTCCGTGATACTCTGTGGTGCGGGAGGGGCGCCCCGGTGGACGCGCAGGTGATCCAGTTCGCACGGGTGCTGCGCGGCCGCGGGCTGCGCGTGACCCAGGCCGACGTGCACGACGGCCTGCAGGCCCTGCTGGCGATCGACGTCGGTGAGCGCCGCGAGGTGCGCCAGGCCCTGCGCTCGACGCTCGTGCACCGCCACGACGACCTCGGCACGTTCGACACCATGTTCGACGCCTTCTGGCAGGTGCCGGACTCGGCGGAGGTCGAGGGCCCGCCGGACGACGACCAGGGCCCGGCCGACGGCGAACCGCAGACGCAGGCCCCCGGCGACAAGCAGCCGGAGCCCGGCCCGCCCGAGGGCGACCCCGGCAACGAGACGGACGAGATGAAGATGGCCGCCTACAGCCCGGCCGCGGCGCTGATCCGCCGCGACTTCGGCTCGCTCCGCCGCGAGGAGGAGGACCGCCTCGCCGAGCTCTGCGCGATCCTGGCCCGCCGGCTGGCCATCCGCCTCGGCCGCCGCCTGACCTTCGCGCGCAAGGGCCGCCGCATCGACCTGCGCCGCTCCGTCCGGCGCTCGCTGCGCACAGGGGGCGACCTGCTGCACTTCCACTACAAAAAGCGCCGGCCGCGCCGCACCCGGGTCATCGTCATCTGCGACGTCAGCGGCTCCATGGAGCCGTACAGCCGCTTCCTGCTGACGTTCGTGCGCGCCCTGGAGCGCGCCCTGCCGCGCGTCGAGGCGTTCACCTTCAGCACGTCGCTGCAGAAGGTGACGGGCATGCTGCGCCGCCCCGACGCCGACGCCGCCCTCCGCTCCTTCTTCGCCGCCAACGGCGACTGGGCGGGCGGCACCCGCATCGGCGCCTGCCTGCGCGACTTCCGCAAGGGCAACAGCCAGATGCTGGACCGCCACACCCTGCTGATCATCTGCAGCGATGGCCTCGACACGGGCGACACCAGCCTGCTGCGGGGCGAGATGACATCCCTGAAGCGCTCCTGCGAGGGCGTGCTCTGGCTGAACCCGCTGGCGGCCGACCCCGCCTACAAGCCCCTGTCCCTGGGCATGCAGGCGGCGATGCCTTCGGTCGACGTCCTGGCCCCAGCGGGAAATCTGGCGAACCTGCTCGAACTGGAACAACATGTGACTGCGCTCGTGGACCGGGTGCGCCACTGATACGCGGGTAAGTTCGCCCTGGAACAGGTCGCGCCGCCAACGCGGCGCGTTGGCGGCACAAATGCCGCGCTTCGGGGCGTGGAAGGCGGGAGGCCATTGACGGCGGATATCGACAGGCTGGTGACCCTCATGCGGGAGCGGCGGTACGTCGCCGACCGCGAGATCGCGATGGCGATCCACCTCGCGATGCGACTCGGCAAGCCGCTCCTGGTTGAGGGCCACGCGGGCGTCGGCAAGACCGAGATCGCCAAGACCCTGGCCGAGGCCCTCGGCACCAACCTGATCCGGCTGCAGTGCTACGAGGGGCTGGACTCCGCCTCGGCGCTCTATGAGTGGAACTACCCGCGCCAATTGCTGCACCTGAAGGCGGCCGAGGGCGGCGATCTCACCACCGCCGAGCGCGAGCAGGAGCTCTTCAGCGCCGACTACCTGATGAAGCGGCCGCTGCTGGAGGCCATCCTGCAGCACGACAAGGCCCCGGTGCTGCTGGTCGACGAGGTCGACCGCGCCGACGAGGAGTTCGAGGCCTTCCTGCTCGAGGTACTCGCCGAGTGGCAGGTCACCATCCCCGAGCTCGGGACGCTGCGCGCGCAGAACCGCCCCTACGTGGTGCTGACCAGCAACCGCGTGCGCGAGCTGTCGGATGCCCTGCAGCGCCGCTGCCTGTATCTCTGGATCGACTACCCGAACTTCGAGCGCGAGGTCGAGATCCTCCACGTGCGCATGCCCGACGTGCCGAACCGGCTGGCGGAGGAGGTCGCCCGCTTCGTGCGCGAGCTGCGGCGGCTGCCGCTGGAGAAGGCGCCGGGCGTGGCGGAGACGCTGGACTGGGCCTCGGCCCTGGTCGCCCTCGGCGCGGCGGAGCTTGAACCCGAGGTCGTGGCCGGCACGCTCGGCGCCGTCCTGAAAAACCGCGACGACATCATGCGGGTGCGCGCGGACATGGCGGCCCTGCTGGCGGTGGCCTGCCCGGCGGGCTAGAGGCGGCCGGCCGCGGCCACCCGCCCGGTTCGGCTGCCGTGGGTGGCGGACGGGGGCGGCGTCGTCGGGGGGTGAGCGACCCGGTGTCCACCACGACGTTCGATGCGATCGTACTCGGCCTTGGCGGCATGGGCAGCGCCGCGGCCTACCACCTGGCGGGCCGCGGCCTGCGCGTGGCTGGGGTCGAGCAGTTCACCGCCGCCCACGACCGCGGGTCGTCGCACGGCGGCACCCGCATCATCCGCAAGGCCTACTTTGAAGACCCTGCGTACGTGCCGCTGCTGGTGCGCGCCTATTCGCTGTGGCGGGGGCTCGACCCGGCGCTGCTGCGGGTGACGGGCGGGCTGATGCTGTCGCGGGCGGAGGAGCCGGTGTTCGAGGGGGCGCTCGCGAGCGCGCGGGCGCACGGCCTGGCGCACGAGGTGCTGGACGCCGCCGCATTGCGGCGGCGTTATCCATCGCTGGCAGTGCCGGACGACCTGATGGGCCTTTATGAGGCGGACGCCGGCGCCCTGCTGCCCGAGGCCTGCGTGCGCGCGCACCTGGATGGGGCGGCGCGGCAGGGGGCCGACCTGCGCTTCGGGGCGCGGGTGGCCGAGTGGGCGCCGGGGTCGGTGCGCCTGGCGAGCGGCGAGGTCCTGCGGGCGCCACGGCTGGTGATCGCCGCGGGAGCCTGGGCGCGCGACCTGCTGGGGCTGCCGCTGCGCATCGAGCGGCAGTGGGTGGCGTGGCTGCCGCCGCGGGTTCCGGATCTCCCGCTCTTCATCTGGGCCGTGGGCGCGCCGACCGCGCGCGACATCTACGGCCTGCCGGACGTGACGGGTGAGGGGTTCAAGGTCGCCTTCCACCACGGCGGCGAGAGCATCGACCCCGACGCGCCGCGGCGGCCGGTGAGCGCGGAGGAGAGCGCCGCGCTGCGCGAAGTGCTGCGGACGCATATCCCCGCGCTGGACGCCGAGCCGCTGGCCGTCAGCACGTGCATGTATTCGAACACGGCGGACGAGAACTTCGCCATCGGGCTGCGCGAGCCGGGGGTGGCCGTGGCGGCCGGGTTCTCGGGCCACGGTTTCAAGTTCTGCAGCGTCGTCGGCGAGATCCTCGCCGACCTCGTCTGCGACGGCGGCACGCGCTGGCCCATCGGCCCCTTCGCCCTCGACCGCCTTGCGTGAGGTCGTGCTGGTGTCGGGGCCGCCCGGCGCCGGCAAGAGCGCCCTGGCCGTGCCGCTGGCGGCTGCGCTGGGCTTTCCCCTGCTGAGCAAGGACGTCATCAAAGAGGCCCTGTGGGACGCCATGGCCCCGCCGGCCGGCGATCCCGCATGGTCGCGGCGGCTGGGCGGCGCGGCCATGGGTCCGGATGACGCGAGCGAAGCGAAGCTGGGTTGAGCCGCGCCCGGATGGAGCAAGCGGCGAGGCCGATCTGGGCCCTGGCGGCGCTGTCGCCGCGGTGTGGTGCTGGAGGCCAACTTCCGGCCGGGGAGCGCGTACGAGCGCGGTCGGGTGCAGGCCCGTGGCGGCGTAGGCCGTAATGCCGGGCGAGCCCTGCTGCCCGGCCAGCGAGCTCATCAGAATCAGGCCGCCCCGGCCGCGGGCGGCCATCGGCGCGCCCAGCACGTGGGTGATCGCCAGGGGGCCGCGGCAGTTGACGTCGACGGCGCGCAGGGCATCGCTCAGCGGCCGCTCCAGGAAGGGCCCGACCGGGGCGAA
>DAHVAF010000035.1 GCA_027314765.1 Clostridia bacterium
CCCGAGCCCTGCTCCGAGCCCCGCCCCGAGCCCTGCTCCGAGTCCCGCCCCGAGCCCCGCCCCGAGCCCTGCTCCGAGTCCCGCCCCGAGTCCGGCTCAGAGCCCCGCTCCAGCTCAGCCGCCGGCGGCCGACGAGCGAGCCTCGGCCCGCCCCGCCCGCGGGCGCACGGCCCAGGCCCCCGCGGCAACGCCGCCGGCGCAAGGATCCCGGCGGGCGGGCAACCGGCCGGCGCCGCCCGCATGAGCGCCGGCCTTCCGTCCACGCGCGGCCGCAGGGCGGACGCCTCTGCCGCCCTGCCCCACGCCCACGCGCACGCCCCCTCCGGCGCGCGCCAAGCCGGCGTGCTGGCCGCCGGCACCTGGCGCCTGGCCTGGCGCCAGCCCCTGACGCGCCTGCTCCTCGTGCTGGCGCTGCTGCTGGCCACAGTGGGCGCTTTCGCCGCCATCGGCTCGCCGTCGGCGGGCGGCGGCGCCATCCAGATGCTGGCCGTCTGCCTCCAGGTCGTACCGTTCGCCGTCGTGTGGCTTCCCGGCCACATCTGGCGCCGCGACGCCGACGAGGCGGCCCTCTTCGCCCGCCCCGTCTCCGCCGCCGCGTATGTGCTCGGCCGCGCCCTGGGTCTGCTGCTCGTGGGCCTGGCCATCCTCGCCATCGTCAGCCTCGCCGCGGCGGCCGGACTCTGGCTGATCGCCCACCTACCCCCGCTCGCCAGCCTCGCCTGGATCGCCGTCCTGGCGGCCGTCTACGTGGCGCCGGGCCTGCTGCTGCTGATCGGCGCCTGCTTCTGGTGGCTGGCCCGCGGCCGGGGGCCGCGCCACCATGCCGCCGCCATCGTCACGTCGCTGCTCGTGGCCCTCTATAGCTACAGGCTCGACGCCATCGCCGCCGTCCCCGCCCTGCGCCCCCTGGCCTTTTTCAGCCCCTTTCCCGGCTTCCTCACCCTGGCCTCCGCCGTCCCCCCCGCCCTGCTGGGCGCCCCCTGGGTGCCCGCCTGGATCATCTGGAACCGGGCGTTCTTCGCCCTTGCCGGCCTTGCCCTGCTGGCCGCCGCCGCCCGCCGGCGCTCCCGCGGCCTGCGGCTTTATCCCCTGCACTCGGTCGCGGCCTGGCGTGGCTGGCTTGCGGGCGCCATCGCGGCCGCCCTCGCCGTCGCGGTCCCACTGGCCGCGACCGCCCGCACCGCCGCACCCCCGGTCCTGGGCGCCGTGCCGGCCCTGCGCGGCGTTCCGGTGCCGGCGGCCACGTCCCTCGCGCTGACGCTGACCGTGGACGCCGCCTCCGGCCAGCTCCGCGGCAACGCCGACTGGCGGCTGGCAACGGCGGGCTCCGGCCCCCTCTACATCCTGCTGAACGCGGGCCTGACCCCCACCCTGCCGGCTGGCGTGCGGCTGAGCCTGCCGCAGGGTCCCGGCCTCGTCCCCGGCACGGCCGCGCGCCTCTATCGCCTGGAGGGCGGCCCCCTCAGCCAGGGAGGCGATCTGCGCCTGGGCTTTTCGGGGCGGCTGCTCCCGGCGGCCTCGACCCTACCCTACCCGCCGTTCTCGCCGGCGCAGGCCTACGAGGGCGCCGCCGCCGGCCACGGGCGGGCGTTCTTCGACGGCCGCGGCACATGGTATCCCGTCCCGGTGGGCGCGGGGCTGGCCCCCGCCGACCCGGCCCAGGTGGCGATGAGCCTGACGGTCCTGCACGCCACGGGCGGCCGCTGGATTGGACTGCCCGCGACGCCGGAGCCCGGCGGCGCCATCGCGGTGGGCTGGCGCGGCGGGCCGATGCCGGCGGTCGTGGGCGCTTTCGCGCCCTATCGCGCCTTCCCGGGCCAGGGGTACACGCTGGAAGGCACCCACGCCCCGGCGCCGGCCGCCGCCCGGGTCCTGGCGACGTACGCGGACGCCGCCGCCGCCCTGCGCCCGCAGCTGGCCGCCGCCCTGCCGGGGCCGGCCCTGGTGGTGGCCGCCGACCCCCTGCTGACCGCGCCGGTCCTGGCGGATGGCGTGCTGTGGGCACCGGCCGACCAGCCGTACTGCACTCCGCAGGACCCGGTCGCCGGCGTGTGCGGCGGCGGCGCACCATCCCCGCGCGGCGCCACGCTGCTGCTCAGCAAGCTGGCCTGGCAGTCCGCCCTGAACGTCGCCGATGACGGGCTGGCGCTTCCGCGGCCGGCCTCGGAGGCCGCGGCGGCCTGGCTGGCGGCGCCCCGCGCGGCCGTGGTGGCCTGGGTGGCCCTGAGCCACGCGCCCGCCATCGCGGCAGCCTGGACCGGCACCGCCGACCTGCCGTGGATCGGACCCCTGACGCCCCTGCAGCGGACCGTCGCCCGCCAGGCGGCCGGGCAGCCGTGACGCGGGCGGTCCGGTCGGAGGCCTGGATTCCTGACGGCACTGCAGCGGTTCGTCGCCCGCCAGGCAGCCGGGCAGCAGGGACGCGGGCCGCGCGGAGGGAGGATCGGCCATGACCGGAGCCCGGCTGCTGGCCCTGGAGTGGCGCGTGGTGCGCGGCGCCGAGACCTGGCTGCCGCGGATCGCGCTCGTGGCCGTCACTCTCCTGCACGGCCTGATGCCGGCATCCGGGCCCGAGGCGTGGCGCAGCCTGTTCGTCGAGACCTGCCAGTCGTATGGCCAATCGCCATCGCGCTGGCCGTGGCGCCCGCCCTGCTGCGGGACCGGGAGCACGGGCGCCTGGAGGCGGCCATCGCCCTGCCGGCGCGCGCCGTGGCGGGTGCGCGCCTCACCCTGCTGCTGGGCGGCAGCGCGGTGTTGGCGGTGCTCTGGCTCGCCCTGCTGGCCGCGTTCTGGGGGCCGGTGGCGTTCGGCGCCGGCCTGTTCGCGGCCCTCGGCCCCACCCTGCTGCTCTCGGGTCTTGGACTCAGCGCCGCCGCGGCGACCGGCCGGTCCACCGTGGGCTACGTGGTCGTGGTCGGCTGGGCGCTCGGCGACCTCGTCCTCCGGCTGCTGGGCGCCTTCAGCGCCATCCACCCGCTGCAGTGGCTGAATGTCTTCGCCTACCGCTGGCCCGTGGCCGCACCCGGCTGGCGGGCCGTGGCCGCCGCCCAGGCCCTGGCGGGGGCCCTGCTCCTGGCGCACGCCCTCGCCAACTCGCGCAGGCGCTGGCGCCGGCTGCTCTGAGGGCTAACGGCGCGCGACGGCGCAGGGCGCCGTGTCGTACCGGCCAAGCAGCCGGTGGGCGGCATGCCCCAGCTCGTCGACCAGGCCGCCGGCCAGCTCGCGCACCAGGGTCGCCGTGAGGCGGAAGCGGTGGGCGCTGCCCCACTTGAGCTCGTCATCGTCCACGATGCTGCCCTTGTTGGCCTCGGCGACCTCCTGGCGCAGGGAGCGGAAGAGCGCCTCACGCTCGGCGGGCGGCAGGTCCTCGGCGGCGGCCGCCTCCCGCAGCAGCCGCCGGGCGATCGCGAGGTGTCCGGCGACGGTGTCGTGCGTCCTGCGGTCGATCAGGCCATGGCGCAGCTTGAGGTCGTTGAGGCCCTCGGCGGCGTCGTAGGTGGCGGCGGCGATCTCCGACCGCGTCATGGCCTCCGTCTCGTAGGAGAGGATCCGGTCCCAGGCCGGCTGCAGCAGGGCCTGTCGGTGGTCCTCCAGGCTGCGGAAGATGGAGCGGTAGCCGAGGCGCGGGTCCTCGAAGGCCCGGCAGCCCGGGTCCAGGAACGGGCCGAGCGGCGAGACGTAGAACTGCAGGCGCGGGTCGTCGTGAAAGCGCTGCGCCAGATGCTCGCAGTACGCGACGGTGCGCATGGCGCTGTCGTAGCTCTGGTGGGGAACGCCCACCATGAAGAAGAGGTCCAGCTTGCGGCAGCCGGCGCTCAGCGCCGCGTCCAGGGTGCGCTCCACATCCGCGTTCGGCACCGCGAACTTGCCGTTGGCCAGGCGCAGGCTCTCGTCCGGCGTCTCGATGGTGATCTGCAGGCTCCAGGCCGGGACGCTGGCGTCGACCATGGCGAAGAAGTCCGCCCCGGCCGGGTAGAAGAGCTCGAAGACCAGCTCGTTGCGCACCCGCTGCCGCCGGAGCAGCTCGAAGAAGCGCTCGGCCCGGGGGCTGCCGCCCATGCGCGGGTCGTGGACCACGAAAATCGGTGCCCGCGAGAAGCTGGCGATGGTCCGCACGTCGCGGACCAGCCGCTCCGGCGAGCGGAAGGCGGGCGCCGCGCGGTGGCAGACGGCCAGATACGCCGACCGCGACCCCCCGCACACGGCGCAGTCCATCTCGCATCCGCGGGCGTTCAGGATCAGGGTCGTCGGGTAGCGCAGCCACGCCAGGTAGGGGATGAGGTTGGCGACGTTGCCGTACTTGAACACGGACCGCATCACGTACCGGTAGTCCGGCACGTCCACGTAGTCGAGGTCCGACGGCACGAAGGTCAGCGGATTGACCACGACGGCGCCGTCGGCCCGCTTCCAGGTGAGGTTCTCCACACCCGCCAGGGGCGCGCCGTCGCGCAGGGCGGCCAGCAGCTGGCGTGCGGGCTCCTCGGTCGAGTCCCCCCGCAGCACCAGGTCGACGAACGGGTGGCGGATCAGCTCCTCGTGGTAGTACGTGGCGGAAAGCCCGCCCATCAGGACCAGGCTGTCGGGGTGGAGGCGCTTGACCATCTCGGCGATGGCGAGCGCCCCGTGGGCGTGCGGGAGCCAGTGCAGGTCGACCCCGAAGACGCGGCTGCGCATGCGCCCGAGCGCCGCCGGGACATCGAAGCGCGAGTCGCGCAGCATCCGGTAGGCGAGGTTGACGATCCGCACGTTGTAGTGGTTGCGCGCCAGGTGGGCGGCGATGCTCGTCAGGCCGATGGGGTACATCTCGAACTCGTCGGTCGAGGGCACGACATCGGACACAGGCCCGCGCAGCACCGCCTCCGTCCGGAAGTCATAGACGGACGGCGCGTGGAGCAGCACGAGGTCGGTGCGGAACACGTCCGAAAGCACGATCCCCGCCCCGTGCTCAGCCTAGCCCCGGATGGGCGGGCGCCCCCACGTCCAGACGGGCGGAATTCGGGTCCAAGGGTCGCCAGGATTCGCCCGGCGACACCCGAAGGGTGCCGCGGAGGGATCGCCATCCCCTATACACCGGCGGGTCGGGGGCGGCTCGGCTTGCACCGCCACGGCCGGCGCGTGGACCTTGGCAAGCTGGCGGGGCAGCCGTTCCTGAATCCGCCGCGTGCGCATCCCGAAGCGGCGTGAGCCAGGAGCGCACACCGCACGTCATGCGCCTCGCCCGCGCCGCGCTCGCGGACTACCCTGTCGAGGTCCGGCGCCTGCGGCTGGTCAGCGACCACCTGAACGTGGTCTTTCGCGCCGAGACGGCCGATGGCCGCGTGCTCGCCGTCCGGGCCGGCCGCCCGGGCTGGCGCACGGAGGCCGACCTCCGCGTCGAAGCCGCGTGGCTGCAGGCCCTGGCGGCGGACAGCGACATCGGCGCGCCAGCCGTCGTTCCCACGCGGTGGGGCGAGGCCTTCACGTCCGCTGGCGCGGCGGGTATCCCGGAGCGGCACCTCTGTCTCGTCACGAGCTGGATCCCTGGCCGGCGGCTCCGGCGGCCTCTGCCGGCCGCAGCCCCGCGCCGCCTGGGGGAGCTATCCGCCCGCCTGCACGCCCACGCGGCCACCTGGCGGGTGCCGCGCGGACTGCAGCCCGTGCGCGCCGACCGCGTCCTCGCCCGCGGTGAGCCCGGCGTGCGATTCGGCGGCGTGCTCGAGGCCGCGGCGGAGCGGGTGGCCGCGGAGGCCGCGGGGCTCTGGGCTGGGCCGGCCCCGCCGCGCGCGATCCACAACGACCTCAACCAGGACAACGTGCTCGTGGATGGCGACCGGCTCCGCCCCCTGGACTTCGAGGACGTGGGCCTCGGCTATCCCGTTCAGGACATCGCCATGACCTTTCACGACCTGCTGTGCTATGCGGGCCTTGACCCCGAAGGGTACGCGCGGGCGAAGGCGGCGTTCGCGGACGGGTACACGCGGCTGGCCCCCTGGCCCGAGCAGCACCCCGGGCAGGTGGACGCCTTCATCGCCGGGCGGCTGCTCTGGCGCGCGAACTACTCGGCCCGGCTTGAAGGCGACCGCGGCTTCCTCCACCGGGTCGCGGAATGCCTGCGGGTCTACCTGCGAACGGGAGCCCTGCTCCGCCCCTGATCGCTCGCGCCTGGCTCCTCCGCGCCGCCGCGGCGCGGCCAACCCCCTGTCGGCGCACCAGCCGCGGCCGCCCTGGAACCGCGATCGGGGCGTGGCGGCTGGCAGCCGCCACGCCAGCGCGATTCCGCAAGAGGAGTCGGTCCCGCTCCGCCCGAACCCCCGGCCAGGGGGAATCGCCGTGGCCGGCACCGGCAGCCGCATCATCACCCTGTCCAGCGGCCACCACGTGTGGACGCGGCGGGTCGGGGGCGGCGACGCGAGCGTCCTGCTGCTCCACGGCGGGCCCGGCTGCACGCACGAGTGCTTCGAGTGCTTTGAGGCCCACCTGCCCCAGGCGGGCATTGGCTTCCACTACTACGATCAGCTTGGCTCCTACTATTCGGACCAGCCGGCCGACCACGCGCTCTGGACCGTCGAGCGCTTCCGCGAGGAGGTCGAGGAGGTGCGGGCCGCCCTCGGTCTGGAGGACTTCATCCTCTATGGCCAATCCTGGGGCGGCATGCTGGCCATGGAGTACGCCCTGAAGTACCAGGACCACCTGCGCGGGCTCGTGATCTCCAACATGACGGCCAGCATCCCGGCGTACGTGCGCCACATCAACGAGTTGCGCGAGCGCATGGCGCCCGCCGCCGTGGCCATGATGAAGCGGTGCGAGGCCGAGGGGCGCTTCGATGACCCCGAATACCAGCAGCACCTCATGGAGCTCTACCGCCGCCACATCTGCCGCCTCGACCCCTGGCCGGACGCCATCGTGCGCACCTTCGCCCACATGGCCGAGCCCGTGTACAACACCATGCAGGGCAACAACGAGTTCGTCGTGACCGGCACGTTCGCCGACTGGGACCGCTGGGAGGAGATCCGGCGCATCCGCGTCCCCACGCTGCTGCTCGTCGGCCGCCACGACACCATGCGCGTGGCCGACATCGAGGAGATGGGCCGGCGCATCCCGGACGCCCGGGTGGCCGTGCTCGAGAACGGCAGCCACTGCGCCATGTGGGACGATGAGGACGCCTACTTCGCCCACCTGCTGGCCTTCCTGAAGGAGCGTGGTGGCACCAAGAGGACATGAAGGCGACCGGGCCATTGGTGGCGTGGGATCTGGACAAAGCGCTCGGTGCGCAGTGAATCTGAGTCACCTGCGTGGCCGCTTGCGGGCGCGCTGCCTGGCTTCCTGAAGCGGGTGGCCGGGATCCGAGGGGACCTTCCAGGGCGAACATTGGGGGTCCCGGTGATGGCGGGAGCCGATGTCGTCAGCGTCGGCGGCGGCGAGGTCGACGGGGCCAGGAGACCGTGGACACAATAGGCCATTCCGGGGGTGCCCATCGTCGCCGTCATCCCCGGTCGGCAGGACCGTGCGGATGCTGATCCGATCGCCGTGAACCACGATCTCCTGCACCACCTCTCGGAGAAGCGCCTGCCGGCCCTGATCGTCGAGGTCGTCGATGTCCACGGCGATGCGGCGCGCGAACTCCAGGGCAGCCGCTTCCGCGCGGGCGCCGCTCTCCAGGCGTTCGACCTCACGGCCGATGGCGTCGACCTGCTCCGCGAGGGCCTTCCGCTCTGCCTGGAGGGCGGTCATCCGGGTCTTCATCAGGTCGTCGGGGATGAGGTCCTTGCCGTACCCCTCGACCAGGCGGTCCAGCTCGGCCGGGATGGTTTCCAGGCGCGTCCTGACTTGGCGGCCCTGGGCCTCCAGGCCGTCTCGGGTGGGTGAACCGACCTGGCGGCGGCGGTGCAGCTCCTGCTCCAGCTGGTCGGGGTTGCGCAGCAGCCCGGCGAACCGGCCCCAGACCTGGCCTTCGGCGCGATCGGCGTTGACAAGCCGTGCATCGCAGAAGCCGCTGCCGTCGACCCGGCGCTGGTTTTGGCCGGTGCATTGGTAGTAGCGGCCGGCCGAGTGCTGGCCGCGCTTATACATCCCCGCCATGCGCCTGCCACAACCGCCGCAGACCACGAGGCCGCTGAGCAGGTAGAAACGGTGTGCGTTGCGCGATGCCAGGGCCTTCTTGCGCTGAAGCCGCTCCTGGGCCGCCTGCCAGGTGGCGGCATCGACCAGCGCCGGCACTGGGATACGCGACCATTCCTCGGCGGGGCGCTCCACCTCGCTGTGGGACGGCCGCCGCCGCGGCGAAGCGGAGGGAGCAGTTCGATGCCGCCGCGGCTCGACCGAGCGGAAGCGGAGTTGGCAGAACTCACCCTTGGCGGCAGGGTTCCGGAGCCAGGTTTGGACGACCTGATGGCTCCAGTGGCTGCCACCACTCGGTGTCGAATGCCCAAGGAGCGTCAGGCGATGCGCGACCGCGCGAACGGTCAGGCCTTCGCTGAGGAACAGGTGCCAGATCAGCCGCGCCACCTCGGCCCAATGCGGGTCGAGAACCACCGAGGCGCCACCATCCGGGCTCTTCAGCCAGGCCGGCAGGTGTCGGGGCTCGATGATCTTGCCCTGCCGCGCCTTCTCCCGCTTGCCCCGCAGCATCCGCTCGCGGATCTTGGCCTTCTCGAACTCCGCTACGGCGCCGCGGATGGAGAAGAAGAGACGACCCTCGGGCGAGGCGTCGCCTCCTGGGTGATGAACTCCAGGCGGACACCGGCCCGCTCGAACTCATCCGCGAGGATCAGAAGATGGGAAAGGATGCGGGAGAGGCGGTCGGGGTCGTAGACGAGGACGACATCGGCCCGGCCGTCGCGGACAGCTTGACGCAGGCGCTCCAGAGCCGGCCGGCTGAGGTCGCCTCCGGAGTAGCCATCGTCGGCGAAGCAGTCACGTTCGCCGTCACCGACGACGGCGTAGCCGCGGTCGGCTGCTCGCTTCCCCAACCCGACCACCTGAGCTTGGACGCCGTATTTCTGCGCCTGGTGCTCGGTGCTGACCCGGGCGTAGAGGACGACCCGTGGCCGTGAACCGTCCAATGATACCGCCGTGCTGCCCAACCCCCTCCACAACGATTTTGGAGGGCCGCCGCGCGCAAGCCCGTGTGGTGCCTGCATCCTGCGCCTGGTGTCCTCTTCCAGGAGTAGTGTAGGGCGCTGTGTAGGCGGAGGGCAACGGCCACGCTTGGCTTGGGCGATCTCGCATGCGGCTGGGCCTGTCATTGAGGCGGTGGCACCGGACAAACCATCTCCATGCGCAATCCTCTGCCATCTCGCGGGGGATGGCTCGGAATCGTTGGCACACCGAAACGGTAAGCCTCCCGTGCGGCTACCGCCAGCACCATCGCGTCGATCACATCGTCTTTGGCAACCTGTGATCGGCGATGCTGTTGCAATGCCGCATCGTACGTCGTCCTTGCATCCGGGACCAACCGCATCAGGAGGTCCAGTCGCTCCTCGATGCCCGGCGTCGTCTTCTTGGTATGCATCATCGGCTGCCAGTCGTTTAGGGCAGTGAAGCACACCTCGGGGTGGGATTCCCGGCACCACGTCTGCAGGTCGGGTTGCGCCTGCAGGATGCGGTCCACGTCAGCGATGCGTGGCAGGATACCCAGGGATTGTTGGCTCAGTTTCCTGCCCGTGGCGGCGAAGTTGAGCGCTGAGGCGTCGACCCGATTCCCATTCAGCGCATTGCGAGAGGGGGGCGAAAACACGCTCGATGGCCCCCCGCGCCGACCCCGGAGGAATCCGCGGGCCTGTTGATCGCAGGCACGTGGCTCCCGCCCACCCTCCAACAGGCCGATGGGCACGTCGACCAGAACCAACGCAGCGCCGACGGCACGCTCCAGCATGCCAGGGAAGTCATCGCAAAGGAACAGTGCGTCAAACCCGTCCGATCCGTGGAGGATACTTACGGCCCAAGCGCCCTGCGCGCAACCGTCCACACCGACAAAAAATAGGGGGTCCATACCCACCGCCTGTCATCGTCGAAGCGCTCCGGCTGGGTCCGTCGGCGGGGCATGCCCCCACTCATCCGCTCAGCCAGGCCGCCCCCACGCCCTCTGCACCTCGACGCTCGCTCTTCGTCACGAGGTCGCCGACCGGCGGCAAGCCGGTTCTTCGTGTCCCCGCGCCGCATTCCTCCACGCGGGTGTTGACAGGTGTACTCCCGACCGCTGGTGTTCTGTCGCGGGAGGCGACACCGTGGGTGACCTGGCGGAGGCGGTGCGGATGGCGGTCGCGGCGCTCCGCGAGATGGCGGACGAGGCGGCGGCGCCCTGGTGCGCTGCCACTACACCAACCCGCACGAGGCACGCCTGGCCTTTGAGAGCCTGAAGGTCTTCCGCAATTGGGCCGAGGTCGTGGGAGGCGACTGCGGCTTCGAGGCCACGGGCTTCCTCCAGGTGGTGCGGCCCGCCTACGAGGCGCAGCTGCGCGCCAACGTGGCCGCGCAGCAGGCGATCGGCATCAACACCCGCGTGCTCTCCGCCAGCGACGTGAAGGCGCTGGTGCCGGAGGCCCGCGTCGACGACCTCACCGTCGCCGCCTACGAGCCCGACAGCGGCTTCGCCGACCCGAACGCCACCCTGTACGGGTTCATCGAGGCCGCCCGCCGCCTGGGCGTGGAGGTGCGCACGGGCGTCGAGGTCACCGGCATCGTCGTCTCCGGTGGCCGCGCGGCCGGCGTCGAGACCTCCCACGGCCGCATCGAAGCCGGCGCCGTCGTCCTGGCGCCCGGGGTCTGGGCGACCCGCCTGCTGGCGCCCCTGGGGCTGGACCTCGCCCTGGTGCCCCACCGGGCCCAGGTGGCCATCTTCCGCTGGCCGGCCGGCTTCAGCCACCGCCACCCCGTCTTCATCGACAAGACGGTCGGCGCCTGGTTCCGGCCCGAGGGCGCGGCCGCCACGCTGATCGGCGTGGAGATGGGCATCACCGGGGCCGACATCGACGGCCTTGACGAGGGCGTGGACCCCGACTACGTGGCGCTCTGCCGCGAGAAGCTGGCCACGCGCCTGCCGGCCTTCGCGGAGGCCACCATGCGCGGCGGCTGGGCCGGAGCCTCGCCGGTCTGCCGACCGCGCCTTTATGAACGTGGTGGCGCAGGCCCACGTCGAGGGCGTCAGCACGCGCCGTGCCGATGACATGGTGCCTGCGATGGGAGTCGGGGGCATGGACAAGAGCACCGTCTTCCCGGTCGGCCACCGTGCTGGATGAAAATGTCCGCGCCTTCCGCGAGCGCCAGTTGACCGGGGCCTGCCCTTGGCTTCTGAACGACTCGAGAAGCCGTCCGGAAATCCGCTGAGTCGGGCAGATCCAGCTCCTAGTAGTGACCGACGATGCCCCGCCGTCTGGCAAGAGTGTCGGCCGCCCTCAGCAGCCAGTAGCCTGCTCCGAACCACAGCGCCATGTCCGCGGCCGCCTCCCACCACAGGTTGGCGGAGATGCCCGGAACCGCCACGCTCAACGTCGCATGCAGGACGCTGACCTGTACGGTCAGGGGCGCCAAGAGGCCCAGGACAGCGCCGACCACGCCTTGCATTGCGGCGACAGGTACCATGATCACGAACAGCAGGGCAAACTGGAGCATCATTTGCATCTGGGACATCCGTTTGAACAACAGAGCCAACGCGGCCATCATCAACCCGATGCCCCAGGCCGTGACAACGGTCATCATCGCCGGCAGCAGCGCCAACGGCCGCCAGTGCAATTGTGCACCGCTCAGCAGCACCAAGCCGGCCAGCACGGCCAGGATTGGGATCAGCATCTCCACAACGTCCATCAGGCTTCTGACCAAGAAGATCTGGACGGTGAGCCAGGGTGCCAGCATCACTTGCTCCAAGGTGCCGTTTTGGGCCTCATTCTGGATACTTGAGCCCATGAATCCGGCTGCGCTCATCACGAGCGTCCAAACCGTATAGCCGATGACCACGCCAGCCAGGTTGACCCCGCCAAACGGCGCGGCGGTCAGGTAATGGGCGCCGAAGAACATGCCCGCGAAGACGGCAAACATGACGACCGTCATCGACACGGTCTCCAGTGGGTAGCGGACGAGGTCGATCACCGTCCGCCGCCATTCGGCCACCAATAGCGAGGTCACAGCAGAGCCTCCCCCTCCGCCATGACTTGCCGGAACACCTCGGCCAGGTCCGCCTGATGGCGCTGCACAAGTCGGATGGGCTGTGGTCGTAGCACGTCCAGCAGCCGGTAAATGACCGTAGGGTCGTCTGCTGGCGGCGTGACCAGCAGATCCGCCGGCGTCGGCTGCTCGATCGACCAGCCCAGATCCCGAACCGCTGCCAGCCTGTCAGCCGGCAGCGGGTGGCTGACAGCGATCCGCCACACCGGCCGGCTGTACCGGGCCAAGACCTCTGCGGTCTTACCGGTCAGCATCAGCTTGCCTGAGCGGATGATAGCCAGACGATCAGCGAGTTGTTGGGCGACGTCCATCTGATGGGTGGTCAGCAGGATGGCCACGCCGTCGCCCGCGAGACGGCGAACCATTGCCTTGATTACCTGTGCCGAAACGAGGTCGAGGCCCAGGGTCGGCTCGTCCAGGAGCACCAGCTTGGGCTGGTGCATGAGTGCCTGGCACAGGGCCAGCTTCTGCTGCATCCCTCTGGAAAGCGTCTGCACGGTGTTGTGCTGGCACTGTTCGAGGTCTACCAGCCGCAGCAGCTCGACTGCCCGGCTTCTTGCCTCGCTGGGGCTCAACCGGCGCAAGGTGCCCCAGTAGATCAAGTTCTCCAGGCACGTGAGTCTCCAGTACAGGTTACGACTGCCCTCCAGCACGGCTCCCAGCCGAGCCGCCGCCAAGGCAGGCCGCCCAGTCACATCCATGTTGTGGACCACCACCTGTCCCCGATCGGGCCGGATCAGTCCGGCCACCATCTTGATGGTGGTCGTCTTGCCTGCTCCGTTGGGGCCCAGAAAGGCCAGCACCTCTCCCGCCGCCACCGACATGGTGATGTTGTCCACTGCGGTGGTAAGGCCGGTCCGGGTCCGAAAGCGCTTGACGAGTCCGTTCGCCATCAGCATGCCGTTGCTCCGGCCGACCTGGAGCCAGCCTGTGGCGCCGCTGCAGCCGGCACGAGGGGCCGAGCCAACGCGACGACACCATCCGCGGCCGCCGGGCCCCTCAGCACGGCCTTTGGCCGCCCAGACGCATGCATCAGTTCCGCACCCCTTCCGCCATACGCCGCGCAGGCCCGCACCACAAGCTAGGCCCCTGCGGCTGGTGCCACGAACAGGGACGCCGCGGCGCGGGTCAGTTGGTCGAACCGCTCGGCTGCCTGGTCCGGTTCCTGAAACCAGCCGGCAAGCTCCAGGCTGACGACACCATGCGCCGCCGCCCAGAGGGTCTCCGCGACGACCCAGGGATCGGCGGCAACCAGCACCCCCTGCTCGATGCCGGCTCGCGCCGCCTCCGCCACAACAGCCAGCGTGGAGCGCGCCAGCTGCCGAGCCGGCTCCGATGGTGCAAAACCCGGAACGGGCGAGGTGAACATCATCCGATAGTAGTCAGGGTTGGCCAGCGCGTGGTCACGGAAGGCTCGGCGGAAACCGTCCAGCCTGTCCCAGATCGAGCCGCCGTCTGCCACAGCGCCCAAGCGCTCCGACAGACGGTGGAATCCCTCTCGGTAAAGGCCCTCGGCGATCCCCTCCTTGCCGCCGAAAACGGTGTACAGCACAGTCGTGGAGCAGCCGAGCTCCGCCGCGATGCGCCGCATGGTGAGCGCTCTCGGTCCCTCGGCGGTCAACAGCCGGCCTGCTGCATCGAGCACCGCCACGCGGAGCGCGTCCTGGCTGCCTTGCTGAAGTTGCTTGTACGTTGACATGGCAAGAAGATAACATGGTGTTCAGATTATAACAACGTTTTCTGCGGTGAGGCACATTCCAGATCGGCACACCGGCTTCGTGGCACCCTCACTCCTTTGCCTCCCGAACGAGATACGGGGAACTGCCAGCTCTCAAAACCCACCACATTGACCCAAGGGTCCTCAATTTGAAGCCCTGCTGCACGTGTGCTCACTGATCGGTGAAGGGCTGTCACTCGGCGACTTCGAGCAACATGAGGCCGTGAAGCGTCATGCAATTGACCCGGGTGCGGATTTCGGGGCCACGTGACTGAATTGACCCACCGGCGTCATGGAATCGACCCACCTGCGCGCCACGGAATTGACCCACCCGCCCCGCACCGGGTGGCGGGAAGGCGACGCGCCTTGCGCGCGACTATGGTGGGAGCCTGCTCGGCTGACCACACCCGCGAACAGATGCCGGGATCGCACAACTGGACAGCAACGAGGGTCGTGAGGGCCGGCGGGGCTGCTCGACAGAGGCGGCTGCGGGACGGTTCCGGTCTGGCTGGCCGGGGCGGGTCAATTACGTGACGCGCTCGTGCTCAGGGTGGGTCAATTACGTGATCGCCGACAGCTGGGTTGGGCCAGTAGCCAACTCAATTGTCCGCGGTCACTTCGGCTGCGAGAGCCCGAGCGCGCCGTCCGCGGGCCCGCTCCCGCGGACTCCGGGTGCGGAACGCCGGCACGTCGGAACCGCGCGCGCCTACCCGGCCATCCAGATGGAGGTCTGCGGCTGCGAGAGCCAGACCGCGCCCTCCTCGGTCACGAGGGCCATCTCCTCCAGGCTGAGGCCGCCCCGCGCCGTGGGGACGCCCAGCTCCAGGGTCCAGATCTGGCCGGCGCGGACGGGCTGGCGCGAGCGGGCGGCGTAGCGGGGCCAGAGCGGACCCAGCAGCCCGCCGCCGTCATGGCACTCGCGGCCCAGCTGGTGGCCGAAGGCGTGCTGGAACTCGGGGTAGCCGGCATCCCGCAGGTGGGCGCGCGCGGCCTCGTCGACCTCCACGCCGGGGACGCCCGGCCGCAGGACGGCAAAACCGACCTCGATGGCGCCATGGACGGCGTCGAAGGCCAGCAGGACCTCCTCGGGCGGGCTGTCGTGGCCGGCCTCCGGGATGAACCACATGCGCTGCAGGTCCGAGCAGTACTCGGCGGCCAGCACCCCGAAGTCCAGGTGGACCAGGTCGCCAGGGGCGGCGGCGATGTCGCCCGGGCCGGCGTGGCCGTGCTCGGAGCGGGGGCCGATGTTGACGGACGGGCAGATCTGCCGGTCCCAGGCGGTGCCGAGCCCCAGCTCGCGCAGGCGGCCGTGGACATAGGCGTAGACGTCGCGCTCGGTCGCGCCGGGGCGCAGGCGCGGGCCCAGCTCCGCGAAGAGGCCCTCGGTGATGCGCGCGGCGGCGCGGACGCGCTCGACCTCGGCCGGGGTCTTCACGCCGCGCAGCTCGGCGGCGGCGCCCTCCGCGGCGACGAGGCGCTCAGAATGGCGGGTGCCGGCCAGCGCGTGCTCGAGCGCCAGGTGGGCGCCGTGGGTCAGCCCGTCGGCCAGGTGGTCGTGGATGCTGTAGTTCAGGCCGATCCGGCCGTCGCCCACGGCTTCGAGGGCCTTCAGCAGCGAGGGCCGCCAGTCCTGGTCGTAGGCCAGCACCTCGTCGAAGTGGCCGGAGCGCTCGATCGCCACGCGGTCGTAGTTCGCGACCACGGCGGTGGCGCGGCCGTCCGGGCGAAGCAGCAGGGCGGATAGGCCGACCACGGTCACGGGCGCCCAGAGCGCGAGGACCGGGTCGTTGCTGCCGCCGCCGGCGCCCGTCTCGCGGACGACGCTGAGCCAGCCGGCAAGACCCGCGCGAGCCATGATCGCCGCCGCCTGCCGGCGCTTGGCCTGGGCCATGGAGCCGCTGCCGTCGCTGCCGTCGCTGCCGTCCAACACGCTGTCCCCTTCCCCACCACCGCACACACACCGTGCAGGTTCGCCGCCCCGGCAAGCGGGGCCTTCATGGCGCTTGACCTTGACCCTGGGTCAGGGTGGCAGGGTGGATGGCGAGGGGGTACGGGAAGTGGCGTTGATCGATCGCATCGGCGAGCAGGCGGCCGAGTTCTGCGCGGGCAGCGGGGTCCCCGGGTATGTGGCCGGCGTGTACCACGACGGCGAGCAGGCCGCGGTGGCCCACGGGGTGGCGCACGCCGTCACGGGCGCCCCGATGCGCGGGGACACCGGCTTTCTCTTCGGCTCCATCACGAAGGTGATGACCACGACCCTTGTGCTGCAGCAGGTCGAGCGCGGGGCCGTCGACCTGGAGGAGCGCGTGACCAAGTATCTGCCGGAGTTCAGGCTGGCCGCGCCTGGGGCGGCGGAGCGGATCCGCGTCCGCCACCTCCTCACGCACACCAACGGCATCGACGCCGACATGCACTATCCCGCGGGCAGGGGCCCGGACGCGCTGAAAATCTTCCTCGAGGGCCTCGGCCGGCACTGCGGGGTCCTGTTCGGGCCGGACGAGCACGTCAGCTACTCCAACGGCGGGATGATCGTGGCCGGGCGCCTGCTGGAGGCCGTGACCGGGCACGGCTACCACGACCTGCTGCGGCGCGAGGTGTACGGGCCCGTGGGCATGGAGGACGCGTGCACGTCCGCGGAGGAGGCCATCCTCCGCAGCACGGCCGTCGGCCACTTCCCGAACGGGCGGCGGACGGACATGTTCATGCTGCCGGAGACCTGGGCGCCGGCCGGGAGCACGCCCATCGGCACCGTGCGCGACCTCCTCGCCCTCGGGCGGACGCACCTGCGGGGCGGGGTGTCGCCGTCCGGGCGCCGGGTGCTGTCGGCCGAGTCGGTCGCGCGCATGCGGCAGGTGTCGCACGACATGGGCACGCCGCACATCCCGCCGCTGGGGATGGGATGGCTGCTGCTGGCCTTCGGCGATGTGACGCTCCTGGCCTTTTCGGGCGCCTCGGCCGGCGGCGCCGCCGTCCTGGTCGTGGTGCCGGGCTTCGACCTGGTCTTCGCGGCCTACGGCAACGATGTGCGCGCGATGGCGCTCCACGACCGGATCCTGCTCTGGCTGCTGCGCGAGCACCTGCACCTGCGGGTCCCGGAGCTGGTGGCGGAGCCCGGCGCGGACGTCGACCTGCGCCCCTACGCCGGCACCTACCGCTCAAACCAGCTCCGGCTCGACGTCCGGGTCGTGGAGGGCCAGCTGGAGGAGAGCATGACGTACGAGCCGCTGGACGAGGCGCAGGCCCGCATCTTCAATGCCTTCGCCGGCGGCGGCTACCCGGTCCCGCCGCGGCGCCTCGTGCCGGTCGGCGGGGACCTCTTCGCGCCCGCCGGCATGCCGCTGCGGGTCTTCGCCGGCTATGCGCGCACCATGCTGGTGTCGTATCACGGGATCAGCGGGGGCCGCGCCGGCTATCACCGCGCCGGGGGCCGCATGATGCGGCGGGAGGCCTGAAGGGGGAGGCACGCGCTTGCTCACGATCGGCCAGCTCGCCGCCTATGCCGGCGTCACGGTCCGGGCCGTCCGCCACTACCACCGGCGCGGCCTGCTGGCGGAGCCGCCGCGGGATGCCTCCGGCTACCGGCGCTACGGCGCCGAGCACGCCATCGCGCTGGTCAAGATCCGGACGCTGGCCCAGGCCGGCGTGCCGCTGGCCCGGGTGAAGGAGCTGCTGGCCGGCGACCCGCAGCGTCTGGCGTCGGCCCTGGTCGAGATCGACCGCGGGGTGCGGTCGCGGATCGCGGAGCTCGAGCAGACGCGGGAGCGGCTGCGGCGGCTCGGCGCCGGCGACCGGCTATTCGTCTCGACGGAGGTCGCCGCCCACCTGGAGCGGCTGCGCGCCCTCGGGGTCAGCCCACGGGGGGTGCAGTCCGAGCGCGACGTGTGGATCCTGCTTGAGGGGGCTCTCCCCGCGGCGGCCGCGGCCTGGATCGCCGACAAGCGCGCCGCCATGGACGACCCGGAGTTCCGCACCCTCTACCTGGAGCACGATGCGGCATTCGCCTGGCCGGCGGACGATCCGCGCCTGGACGGGCTGGCCGGCCGCACCCTGCGCTGGATGGCGAGCCAGCCGGCCCGGCCCGCCGACCAGGCGCCGGACTCGACGATCGCGCAGCTGGTGGCGAGCTCGCCCGGCGCGACCTCGCCGGGCTGGGAGCGGCTGGCCGCGCTGATCCGGGAGCGCAGCGGCGCCGGGTGACGCGGGGCGCGTCTTGCGGCACGAGAACATGGGGCGGAGACGGACGGGGCAAGAGCGGGTGGGCAGGAGCGGACGGGACAGGAGCGGACGGGGCAGGAGCGGACGGGGCGCCGGACTGCGCCTCGCGGCCACGGTCATCGGGCGGCTGAACGCGAACCTTCCGATTGCCTCGCGCGCGATCACCCTGGATCAGGTCGACGAGCTGCCGCGCTTTGGCGTTCCGGATGCGGTGCAGCCCGCGCTGCAGGCCGGATTCGACCTGACGCGTCAGGCGCTGACCCGTTTCGGGCTGGACCCGGGGCCGCGGCTGAGAGCCTCCATTGCCCACAGCTCTGGGGCCCCAGAGTGGCCGGGACCGTAACGGAGCGATGCCGCCAGGAGAGGACCGCCGAACGGAGCCACGTCCCCGGCGAAGACGCGGTGCCGCTGCCGATGCGGACGGCCCTGAGCCGGCCCGCACGGGTGGGGCCGGGGACGGTCCAGGCACGCCCGCGACAGCGGCGGCGTCCCCTTCTGGGGTGCGCCCTCCTGGAATGCCCCCTGCCCCCTGCGGCTCCACCAGAGACCCACATTGTCTCAGCGTCTCAGCTCGTCGGTTCAGCGCCCGATGTGCGGCGATGGGGCCACACCCCTCGCCCGGAGCCATGAAGGCCGTCCCGCGGGGAACGTGGGCCTGATGGCCGTCAGGGCACCGCCGCTATGTCGCCAACTCATGCCGGCAGGACTTTTTCCGACAGGCAGGAAAAGGTGCCGACACGGGGGAGGGGATGCGGATGAAGGTCCGGATCACCGTCAACGGCACCCTGACCGAGCGGGAGATCGAGCCCCGCACGCTGCTGGTCCACTACCTGCGCGACGAGCTGGGGCTCACCGGCACCCATGTGGGGTGCGACACGTCCAACTGCGGCGCCTGCACCGTGCTGCTGGACGGGGACGCGGTCAAGTCGTGCACGGTCCTGGCGGCGCAGGCCGACGGCGGCGCCGTCGCCACCGTGGAGGGCCTGGCGGCCTCCGGCCCGCTGGCCGCCCTGCAGGAGGGGTTCTGGGAGGCCCACGGCCTGCAGTGCGGGTTCTGCACGCCGGGCATGCTGATGGCCGCGACCCAGCTGCTGCGCCGCAACCCCGACCCCACCGACGCTGAGATCCGCCGCGGCCTGGAGGGCAACCTCTGCCGCTGCACCGGGTACGCGAACATCGTTCGCGCCGTGCGCCTCGCGGCCAGGAAGGGGGCGTAGCGGGAATGGCAGCCGTCATCGGCCAGCCCCTGAAGCGCCGCGAGGACCCGCGCCTCATCACCGGCAGCGCCACCTACACCGACGATGTCCGCCTGCCGGGCATGCTGCAGGCCGCGTTTGTGCGCAGCCCCCACGCCCCCGCGCGCATCCGCAGCGTGGACGCGTCCGCCGCCCGCGCCCTGCCCGGGGTGGTCGGCATCTTCACCCACGAGGACCTCGCCGACTTCTGGAAGGCGCCCCTGCCCTGCGCCTGGGGCGCCTACCCCCTGCTGAAGAACCCGGCCCACTGGCCACTGGCCAAGGGCGTCGCCCGCCACGTGGGCGACCCGGTCGCCATCGTGGTCGCCGACTCGCGCGCCGCCGTGCACGACGCCATCCAGCAGGTGCGCGTCGACTACGAGCCCCTGCCGGCCGTGGTCGACCTCGACGCGGCCGTGGCGCCCGGCTCGCCCCGCGTGCACGAGGACCTGGCCGACAACATCTCGTTCACCTTCGACCACAAGACCGACGGCGTGGATGCCGCCTTCGCCCGGGCCGACCACGTGGTGCGCCGGCGCCTGCGCCAGCAGCGCCTGGTGCCGAACGCGATCGAGCCGCGGGCTGTCGTGGCCGACTACCGGCGGGCCGACGGGCAGCTCACCGTCTGGGCCGCCACGCAGATCCCCCACCTGCTGAAGATCTTCTCCTCCGGGCTGCTCGGCCTGCCCGAGCAGCGCGTGCGCGTGATCGCCCCTGAGGTGGGCGGCGGCTTCGGCAGCAAGCTGCAGGTCTACCCCGAGGACATCGCGACCATGGCGGCCGCCATCCACCTCGGCCGGCCCGTGCGCTGGACCATGGACCGCCGCGAGGAGTTTACTTCCACGCACCACGGCCGCGAGGGCGTCATGGACGTGGAGGCCGCCTTCACCCGGGGCGGCGAGATGACGGCCATGCGCGTCAACTGGCTCTCCGACATGGGCGCCTACAATATGCTGAACGGCCCGTTCGTCCCCATCCTGGGCTTCCTGGTGCTGCCGGGGCCCTACCGCAACCGCGAGCTGGAGGCGCACATCAAGGGCGTCTTCACGAACAAGACCCCGACCGACGCCTACCGCGGCGCCGGCCGCCCCGAGGCCACCTACCTGCTGGAGCGGCTCATGGACCTGGCCGCCGCCGAGCTCGGCCTCGACCCCGTGGACGTGCGGCGGAGAAACCTGATCCGCCATGACGAGATCCCGTTCACCACGGCCACCGGCATGACCTATGACGCGGGCGACTACCACGCCACGCTGGACCTGGCGCTGAAGGCCATCGACTACGCCGGGCTCCGCCGCGAGCAGGCCTCCCGGCGCCAGGCCGGCGGCAAGCTGCTCGGGGTCGGCTTCAGCACGTACGTCGAGGCCTGCGGGCTGGCGCCGTCCCGGGCCACCTCCAGCAGCGCCTACGGCGCCCACCTCTATGAGTCCGCCCTGGTCCGGGTGCAGCAGAGCGGCGCCGTGACGGTCATCACCGGCTCCTCGCCCCACGGCCAGGGGCATGAGACCACCCTGTCCCAGATCGTGGCCGACCGCATGGGCATCCCCGTGGACAGCGTCGAGGTCCTGCACGGCGACACCCAGAACACGCCCATCGGCCTGGGCACTTACGGCAGCCGCTCGCTGGTCGTGGGCGGCCAGGCCGTGGTCCAGGCGTGCACCCGCGTGCAGGACAAGATGCGCCTCATCGCGGCCCACAAGCTGGAGTGCCGGCCCGAGGACGTCGCCTTCGGCGACGGCCGCCTATTCGTGCAGGGCGCGCCGACCCGCGGCGTGGCCTTCGCCGAGATCGCGGCGACCGCCAACCTCGGCTCGCACGCCGGCATGCCGGAGGGCATGGAGCCGGGGCTGGAGGCCACGGCCTACTTCTCGCCCGAGAACTTCAGCTTCCCGGCCGGCACGCACGTCTGCGTCGCGGAGGTCGACCCCGAGACGGGCCGCGTGCGGATCCGGCGCTACCTCGCCGTCGACGACGTCGGCGTGGTGGTGAACCCCCTGATCGCCGAGGGCCAGGTGCATGGCGGCGTCGTGCAGGCCATCGCCCAGGCCCTGTTCGAGGACCTGCCCTACGACGCGGACGGCCAGCCCCTCGGCGCCTCGCTGATGGAGTACGCCGTGCCGACCAGCATGGACGTGCCGGACATCGAGTCCGCGTTCTTCGTCACCCCGTCGCCCAGCAACGCCATCGGCGCCAAGGGCATCGGCGAGACGGGCACCATCGCCGGCACGCCGGCCGTCGTCAACGCCGTCATCGACGCCCTGGCGCACCTCGGCGTGCGCGACATCGACATGCCGCTCACCCCGCCGCGCGTGTGGCGGGCGATCCGCGAAGCTGGAACGGGCGGGTCGTCGCGCCCGTTCGCGGAGTCAGGGGAAGGGGGGCGGTCGGCGTGATCCCGCCGGCCTTTGAGTACGTGCGGGCGGCCAGCGTGGACGAGGCGCTCGCCCACCTGGCGAAGTACGGCGACGACGCGCGGCTGCTGGCGGGCGGGCACAGCCTGCTGCCGCTGATGCGCCTGCGCCTGGCCGCGCCCAGGGTCCTTGTCGACATCGGCCGCATCCGCGAGCTGGCCTACGTGCGCGCGGAGGGAGGCGAGCTCGCCATCGGCGCCCTGACCACCCACCACGCGGTGGAGCAGGCCGCGGCCGTGGCGACGGCGGCTCGCGCCCTCGCCGATGCGGCATCCGTCCTCGGCGACCCGCAGGTGCGCAACCGCGGCACGATCGGCGGCGAGCTGGCCCACGCCGACCCGGCGGCCGACTATGGCGCCGTGGTGCTGGCCCTGGGCGGCACCGTCACCGCGGCCGGGCGCGGCGGGCGGCGCACGGTGGCCATCGACGACTGGGTCCGGGGCCCGTTCACCACGGCCCTGCAGCCGGGCGAGATCCTGCTGGAGTATCGCGCGCCGGCCGCGGCCGCGCGCGAGGGCAGCGTCTACCGGAAGTTCGCGCGCCGCGCCTCGGACTACGGCATGGTCGGCGTCGCCGTGCGCCTCGGGCTCGGCGCGGACGGGCGCTGCACCAGCGCGCGGATCGCCCTGAGCTGCGTGAGCGACCAGCCCGTGCGCGCGCAGGCGGCGGAGGCGGCGCTGGCGGGCAGGGCCCCCGAGGGCGACGCGGTGCGTGAGGCCGCGGCCGTGGTCCTGCAGGGCGTGAGGGTCGCGGATGACCCGTTCTGCCCGGCCGACTACCGCACGCACCTGGCGCAGGTGGAGACGGCGCGGGCGATCGCGGAGGCGGCGGCGCGGGCCAGGGCAGCGTAGACATCGGAAGCCGATTTGGTGGGCGGGCGCATATGCGCCCGCCCTTCACATACGCGCTTCGGCAAGGCGCCATTGGGGGGCCAGCACCCGCTCGACCGCCTCCAGGGCCCACGCCATGTACCCGGGCCGCGCGCCCACCGCGAAGGTCAGCAGCCCGCCGGCGATCAGCGCGGCCATGGCGGCGCGTGCCAACGGCTCGATCAGGGCGCGGGCGCGCGCGGCCACCCAGTCGGCGCAGGGCTGGCCCGTGGCCTGGCTCCAGAAGGCCAGGGTGGCCAGGTCCAGCCGGGCATCGCCCGGGTGGGCGCCCTCCCAGTCGAAGATGGCCGTCACGCCGCCCGCCGCGTCCACCAGCAGGTTGCGGTGGTGAAAGTCGCCGTGGACGATGTCGCCTGAGCGCAGACAGGCGACGTCGGTGCGCTCCCCCACCGCCACCACCTCATCCGCCAGCGCCGCCGCGCCGGGACCGGCCGCGCGAACGGCCGCCTGGTCGATGGGGCCGTCGGCCGCACCCTCGCGGAGCGCGTGCAGCGCGAATGCCGGCCAGCTGCCGGGCGTGGGCGCCGCGGCCGCATGGCGATGCCAGAGCTCGACCATGCGCTGCGCCTGCGCGAGGGTCAGGCGCTCGGGCACCTCGCCGGGGCAGTGCGCCTGCAGGGAGTACACGCGGCCGTCGACGGCGCCGACGTCCCAGTATTCGGGGACCGGATAGCCGTCGGCGCGCAGGCGACCGGCCAGATCCACGGCGCGGCGCACGCGCTCAAGGCTGAGGCCGGCATACGGCGGCAGCACTTTCAGCACGCCTGTCCGGCCGCCGGTGTCGGTGACCCGGAAGGCGCCGAACTCGCCTCCGGCGAGCCGAGCGTGCAGGGTAAGACGCAGGTGCTGCGCGACGCGCTCTGCCGAGTCCAGCCTTCAGCCTCCCTGGGGGGCCTGTTCGGCGGCGGGTTCGGGATGGCCTTCGCGGCGCGGCAGGCGGGCGATCGCCACGACAGCGGCCAGGGGCACGGCGGCGGCCAGGGCAAAGCCGGCGGGGAGACCGAGGGCACCGATCGCCAGGCCGACCAGCAGGGGGCTGAGCAGGGTGGCCGCGCGGTTGGCGGCCAGGCGGACGGCCAGCGCCGTACCGCGGCTGGCACCGGGCGCGTGGTCGGCCACCACGGCCATCGAGAGGGGCTGGCTGTAGCCGACGGCGAGGCCGCAGAGCGCGGCGGCCGGAATCTGCAGGGCCATCGCCGGCGAAAGGGGCACGACGGCTGTGCCGGCCGCCTCCGCCACGACGGCGGCCGCCATCAGGCCCCAGCGACTCATCCGGCGGGCCGCGCGCGGCAGGGTGGGGCGCACGGCGACGGCGACGAGGCTGCGCAGCGAGATCAGCAGGCCGACGGCACCGAGGCCGACGCCCCGCTGCTGCAGCAGGACGGGGTAGAACGAGGCGGTCAGGATATCGGCGAAGACCAGCGCGGCGTTGGCGCCCACGGCCGTCGCCATGGCCGGGGTCCGAAGCACGGCGGCGGCCGTGTCCACAGCGTCGGCCAGCCGGACCCCGCGGCCGGAGCCGGCCGCGATGTGACCGTCCAGGCCGAGACTGGCCAGCAGGGCCGCCGCAGCCAGCGCGGCCGCCAGCCCCAGAGCCCCGGGCAGCCCCCGCGCCGTGGCGACGGCGCCGGCCAGAGCGGGGCCCACCAGCCCCCCGACGGCCACGGCGACAGTGAAGGCGGAGAACGCCGACACGGTGCCGCGGCCGGGGATCGCGGCCACAAAGGCCTGCAGGGCCAGGGTGCTGCCGAACTGGCCGAGACCGGTCAGCACGACGCCGGCGGTCAGCCAGCCGAGCCCTTGCGCCGACGCCGCCAGCGCCGTGCCGCAGACCACGAGCGCAAGGCTCGGCAGCAGCACGCGGCGCGCGCCGTGTCCGTCGGTCCAACCGCCGCCCGGCAGGGCGAGCACGAGCGGCAGCAGGCTGCCCGCGGCGACCACCCCGCCAATGGCGGGGGACGGCGCATGCAGGTTGGCCGCGCGCAGCGGGACAAGGGGGCCGAACATGTTGGTGCTGACCAGGTATACTGCCGCGACCCCACACGCCAGCAGGAGCTGTACGCCAGAACGCCGGGCCAGCGCCGTGGGGCGGGCGGGCGGCATTCGGCACCCCCGGCTGGAAGTAATGGCGACGTAAGTCCCATGACGTCGCGACGGCGCCCCTGGCGCACGCACCACGCGGCTTTTAGCCCGCTTCGACCTCGGCGTCGTCCAGGCTGCCGATCATGTAGCCGTAATCGCCCGGCTGCACCACGTCCACGGTCAGGTGCGACAGGATCATGATGCCGCGCGCGACCGGGTTGCGGATGACCTCCACGGTCTCGAGGGTGTACGGGCTCACGACTCGGCCAAGCTCCGCGCCGCCGGCCACCGGCTGGCCCAGGGGCGGGGCGGCGGGGACCAGCAGGCCCCCGTGTGAGGGGCGCAGCGTGACGATCTCATGCACGACGGTCTGACGGGGACGGTCCGCCGGCGGCCCGGCCAGCATTCCCAACGCGTGCATCACGTTCTCGATGCCCCGGAGGCCCCGCTCGACGTACGCCGCCTGGTCGACGTCGCCGCCGCCCAGCTCGACGGTCACCGAGGGGGTGCCGCGCTCGCGCGTCACCCCTGAGCTGGTGCCCCCGAACACCGTGCCGGCCCTGCCCGGCTGTGGCCGGTACAGCAGCGGCGAGCCGAAGGCCCGAGAGAGCTCCTCGGCGTTCGTGATGTAGACGTAGTCGACCGTGGGGTAGTAACCACCTGCGTGGAGATCAACAAGGGCGTCGACATGCTCCAGGAAGTTACGGGTCACCACGTCGGCCAGCCGCTCCGTGACCCACCCGGTGGGGTCGCCCGGGAAGACCCGGTTCATGTTCTGCATGTCGAGGGGACTGTGGCGGGTGTGACCCTCCAGGGCCAGGGGGTTGGCGACGGGCAGCATCAGCACCCGCCCGCGGAAGCCGAGGGATGCGAGGCGCTGGCTGAAGCGCCAGAGGATCTCGACGCTGACCGCCTCGTCGCCGTGGATCGCGGCGCAGAGGCCGAGGGTCGGGCCATCGCCCTGCCCCGCATACTCGTGCAGGTAGATGGCGAGCTCCGCGCCGCTCGCGAGCGTCGTCACCGGAATCCGCGTCGCGCTCATGCGATGGCTCCCTCCAGGCTGCCTCGCGCTCCGGGAGACCTGGGCGCGAGCGGTGCGCGCGGTGCTGCCCGGCCGTCCCCTGGTCTCACGAGCCGTCAGTCGCTTGCCGACCGTACGCCGCCCGCGTCGCCGGCCTCGTCGTTGGCGCGGGCGCCCAGGGCCGTCGAGATGCGTGCCGCCGCGTTCCGCACGCGGGCGATCACCAGGGCGCGCGCCTCTCCGTCCAGGCGCGAGCGGTGGCCCGACACGCTCAGGGCGGCGACGGCACCGCCGGTGTGGTCGCGGATGGGCGCGGCCACGCAGACCAGGTCGTCCTCGAGCTCCTGGTCGTCGACGGCGTAGCCCTGGACGCGCACGGCCCGCAGCTGGGTCAGGACGGCGTCGGGGTCCGTCATCGTGCGCGCCGTCGTGGCGGCCAGGCGCATCGACGTCACCAGCTCCCGGCCTTGCGCCGGGGGCAGGGACGCCAGCAGGACCTTGCCCGACGCCGTGCAATGCAGCGGCAGGCGGCCACCGAGGCGCACGGGCGCCGCGTGCAGCGTGCGCGGCCCCTCGATGCAGCGCACGTAGTGGGCCTCGTCGCCACGGAAGAGGACCAGGCTGACGCTTTCCTCGACCTCCGCCGCCACCTCCGCCATCACCGGCTCGGCCGCGGCGAGCACGGTGCGCGTGGCGGCCGCGGCGCGCGCCATCTGGAAGGCGGCCAGCCCAACCCGGTAGCGGCGGTCCGGCAGCTGCTCGACCAAGCCCTCGGCGCACAGGGTCTCCAGGAGCCGGTAGGCGGTGCTGGCGGGCAGGCCCTCCGCGCGCGCGAGCCGGTGGAGGGGCTGGGGGACCTCCGCGGCCGCCAGATGCGTGAGCAGGTGGCATGCCTTGCTGAGCGCCTTGACGGCCAGCGGAAACACCTCATCTCGCGTTTCACATTGCGGCATGGACCTTCGAATTGTGGACGCACCGGCTGAAGTTCGTCGGGTGCCGAGGAAACCCTGCCCTTGCGACGGGTGAATGCCCGACTCTGTCAAGACCGCTTCGTCGGCGGCGCCGCACGGGGCGCCCCGTGGGAAGCCGGCAGCGCCCACCGCGAACCCCCACGGTGCGGAGGCGGTGCCCGCAGGATGGCCCCCCTGGCCCGGCTGGGCTCCTGCCGGCGCCCCAAGCGCGCGCCACCTGGCCTGTGGGTGGGGAGGGATCGCCCCTTCCCAGGAGCCCGGGGCGGAGGTGGCGAACGCAGGTGCCCATGGCCGTCCCCTCGCCCGCGGGCGTCACCGTGGATTCCCCCGTTACGCCGCCGTTTCACCTGGCGTACGCCCTGGCGTACTTCCAGCGGTTCCCGGCGGCGTTCGTGGAGCAGACCGACGACGGGTCGTACACCCGTGCCCTGGATGAGGCCACCGCCATGCGCGTGGAGGCGGCCGGGACGGAATCGGCGCCCGCGCTCCGGATCCGCGTCTGGCGCGAGGACGGCCGCCCGCCCGCGGGCCGCGAGGTTGACGCGGCCGTCGGCATGGCCCGCCGGGCCTTCGCCGCCGACGACCCGCTGCCGCCGCCGCCGCGGGACCCCGTTCTGGCCGAGCTGGCGGCGCGGTGGCCCGGGCTGCGGCCGGCGCGCTTCCCCGACCCCTTCGAGTGCCTGTGCTGGGCCATCCTGGGCCAGCAGATCACGGTCGTCTTCGCGGCCCGGCTCAAGCGGACCCTCCTCGACCGCTACGGGCGCCGCGGACCGGGCGGACTCCCGCTCTTCCCAACCCCTGCGGATCTGGCGGCGGCCGACCCCGCGGAGCTGCGCGCCGCCCAATTCAGCCGCCAGAAGATCCGCTACCTGCTTGCGGTCGCGGCGGACCCGCCCAACTGGGCGGCCATCGCCCGCCTGCCGGCGGAGGGTGCCATCGCCGACCTCACCGCCCTGCCCGGCATCGGACGCTGGACGGCGGAGTATGTGCTGATGCGCTCGCTCGGCTTCTCCGACGTGATCCCGGCCGCGGACGCGGGCCTGAAGCGCGCGGTGGGCACGGCCTATGGACTGGGCCGGCGCGCCACGGAGTCCGAGGTGCGCGAGCGCGCCGCGGGCTGGCCGGGCTTTGCCGCCTACGCCGCGTTTCACTGGTGGTACGCACTGCAGACCGGTGTGTACCGGTAGGGCACCGGGCCGCGGGTCCGGGGTGGCTCCTGAGCGGCCGCCGGTCCGCGGGGCGCGCGCCTTGCCGACCAAGTCGCCGACCGGGGTGCGCGGGCGGGCCCTTCCGCCCCGGGCTTGGGCAAGCTGGGACGTGCCCCCTCCCCCGCCGCGCCCCTGTCGGACCCGGGCGGGAGGGGTGGCGGGGACGGCCCGCGAACTTTCATGAGCCCGGCGTCCCCGAGGAGGAACCCCGGCCACTCTCCGGCGCGCCCGGAGGCTGGCCAGAATGCAGACGCCCTGCCCTGCCCCGTCCGGCCCCGCCCGGCACGGTCGGCGCCGCGCCCGGCCCCG
>DAHVAF010000040.1 GCA_027314765.1 Clostridia bacterium
GGGTGGTGGCGACCGAGAGCCGCGCGGCGGCGGCGTACGTGGTGGCGGGGCTGTGCGCCGAGGGCACCACGCGCATCGCCGGCACCGAGCACCTGGAGCGCGTCTACAGCAACCTCGCCAGCAAGCTCAGAAGCCTCGGCGCGCACGTGGAGACCGCGCCGCGTCTCGACTCGCCGCGTCTGCGCCGGTTGCGGCCCGTGGCGGTCACGCCGGTGCCGTAGTCCGGAAGGAGCCCTGGCAGTGTGGTATGTTGTCCCGCTTCTGCGGCCGGCCCTGGCCACCGATGGCGGCGGATCCCGGGTGCGGGGCGACCTCCGCGCCCTGCTGCGCCAAGCCGCGGAGAAGGCGAAGTCGAACTGCTCGATGCTGCGCAGACCAGTCGCGCTGGCGGAGGACGCATGGCGCTGCGCCGATCCCGAGCGGCAGGACGTGGCGTGGGCCCGGCGGAGCCAGGGATGGTGGCAGCCTTGCGTGAGGCCGGCATGCCGTGGCCACCGCGCCCTTGTGCTGCGCATGGCTCGTTCAGGACAGGCCGTTGCGGCCGCTCCGAGCAGGCCGCACGGACGGGAGGTATCGTAGATGGTGGTGGTTGCTGCCGCCGCGTCCCGGACGCGGGAGGGCGCCTTCTTGCCTGAGCTCGACGCGCATCTGGTCTCCCTCACCGAGCTGCTGATGGAGTACGGGCACCAGATGATCCGCCTCCGCGCAGATGCGCCTGCCGAAGGCGCCCCCGGCTACGGCGTCATCGCCGTGCGTGCCATGATCCGGCTCAGCCTTGCGGCGGGGCCGATGTCGATGGGCGATCTGGCGACGGCCCTCTCCGTATCGCCCGCGCGCGCCACGCAGATCGTCGACGCGCTTGAGCGCGCCGGCCACATCGAGCGGCACCGTTCCGAGAGCGACCGGCGGGTCTGGCAGATTCAACTGAAGCCGGACCCCACGGGGCACGTCCTGGAGGAGGAGTTCGGCCGGCCCATGGCCGCCCTCCGCGCCGCATGGGACGAGGTGCCGGCCGGCTGCCGCGACGCCGTGCTGAACTTTGTGGCCACCCTGGTCGCCGGTATGCGCACGGCCGACGACGAGGAGCCGTAGGGCAGGATCGCGAAGAGCCCCCTGCCCGCGGATCCCCGCGGGAAGCGCAGGGGGTGCTCTGGTGGCGCTATCGCGTGAGGACTATGTCCGGGCGGACAGGTTTCTGCCCTGGAACGTGACGCGGCGCATCTACAGTGACCGCGTCGAGCCGCGCTGGCTGCCGGGCGGCGAGCGGTTCTGGTACATGAACCCCGGCCGTGGCGGACGCCAGTTCAAGCTGGTCGACCCGGAGCGGCAGGCTGTCGTGCCGGCGTTCGATCATGTGCGCCTGGCCGCGGGGCTGTCCCTGGGCACGGGCAAGCACGTCGCGCCCCACCTGCTGCCCTTCGCGGCCATCGAGCCGGACGGCGAGCAGGCTGTCCGCTTCGAGGTCGACGGAACGGCGTGGACGTGCGACCTCACGACCTACGCCTGCGCCAAGGTGCAGCCGGCGGCCGCGGCCCGTGAGGGCGAGGTCGCCTCTCCGGACGGCCGCTGGACCGCGTTCGTCCGCGACGGCAACGTGTGGGTGCGGCCCATCGGCGGCGGCGAGGACGTCCAGCTGACGCGCGACGGCCAGCTCGACTACGAGTACGGCCACCCGCCGGACTCGACGACGACGGCCGTCACCGACCGCCTCTCCGGGAAGCCGCTGCCCGTCCTCGTCGTGTGGTCGCCGGATTCGCGCCGCCTGGCCACGCACCAGCTGGACCAGCGGCGCGTGCGGCAGCTGCATCTCGTGCAGGCGGCGCCGCCAGACGATAGCAGCCGGCCCGTGCTGCACTCCTACCGCGTGCCGCTGGTCGGCGACTCCGATGTGGCCCTGACCGAGACCGTCGTCCTCGACGTGGCCGAGCGTACGGCCGTGCGCGCACGGCACGAGCCCCTGCCCATGCTGGTGGTCTCGCCGCCGGAGGTGAGACACGCCGGGTGGGGCGACGACGGCCGCCGGCTCTACCTGCTGGCCCGGGAGCGGCATGACCGCGCCGCGCGCCTGCTCGAGGTGGATGCGGCCACCGGCGCCGTCCGGACGGTGATCGAGGAGCGCGGCGAGACCTACGTCGAGATGAACCTTGCGGCCAGGGCCCGCCCCAACGTGCGCGTCCTGCGCGGCGGCCGCGAGGTGGTCTGGTTCTCCGAGCGCGATGGCTGGGCGCACCTCTACCTGTACGATGGCGAAACGGGCGCCTGCAAGCGCCAGCTGACCTCGGGCGCCTTCGCCGTGCGCGACATCGTGCACGTCGACGAAGAGGCACGCCGCCTCTACTTCACGGCTGGAGGGCGCGAGCCCGGCGGCGAGCCATACTACCGGCACCTCTACGCGGTGGATCTGGACGGCGGCGAGCCCGAGCTGCTGACGCCGGAGGACGCCGACCATTCCGTGACCTTCTCGCCGAGCGGCCGCTTCTTCGTCGACACGTATGGCCGCGTGGACCAGCCGCCGCGGACGGTGGTGCGGGGCGCGGCCGGGGCCATGGCCTGCGCCCTGGAGGAGGCTGACGTGGCAGAGGTCGCGGCCGAGGGCTGGCGCTACCCCGAGCGGTTCACGGTCAAGGCGCGCGACGGGGTCACCGACCTCTACGGCACCATCTACCATCCCACGCGCTTTGATCCCGCCGGCCGCTATCCCGTGATCGACGACATCTACCCGGGGCCGCAGACGATCCACTCGCCCAAGGTCTTCCCGACCGACGACCGCTCGGCGTTCGCCTTCTGGCACCCGCAGGCCCTGGCCGAGCTCGGCTTCGTCGTCGTGCAGATCGACGGGCTGGGCACACCCCTGCGCAGCAAGGCCTTCCATGACCATGGCTACGGGCGCATGGAGGAGGCTGGCGGGCTGCATGACCACATCGCGGGGCTGCGGCAGCTGGCCGAGCGGCATCCGTACATGGACCTGAGCCGCGTGGGCATCTTCGGGCACTCGGGCGGCGGCTTCGCCTCCACCCACGCCATCCTGGCCTTCCCGGACTTCTACAAGGTGGCGGTCTCCTCGGCCGGCAACCACGACCAGCGGGGCTACAGCGCCACCTGGGGCGAGAAGTACCAGGGGCCGGTGAACGGGGACAACTACCTGCCCCAGGCGAACTACCGCCTGGCGGCCAACCTGAAGGGCAGGCTGCTGCTGGCCTGCGGTGACATGGACGACAACGTGCACCCCGCGCTCACCCTGAGGGTCGTTGACGCGCTGATCAAGGCGGGCAAGGACTTTGATCTCCTCGTCCTGCCGAATCGCAACCATGGCTACAACGCCGATCCGTACTTCGTGCGCCGGCGCTGGGACTACTTCGTCCGCCACCTGCTGGCGGAGGAGCCGCCGGCCGGCTACGTCATCGAGAAGCCGGCATGACCGCGTAGGCAAGGATGCCGGAGGCCGCCCGTGACGGGCTGGGTCGACGCGTTCACCGAGCGGCCCTTCGCCGGCAACCCCGCCGGAGTCGTGCCGGATGCCGCCGCGCTGGACGACGGCCTCATGCCGGCCATCGCCCGCGAGGTCGGGGCCTCCGAGACGGCCTTGATCGGCTCCCGCATGGGCGCGGGCAAGACCCGCGCCCACCATGCCGGCGACCTCCACCTGCGCTACTTCGCTGGGCAGGAGGAGGTCTACCTCTGCGGGCAAGCCACCGTGGCCCCGCTGTACCTGCTGCGTGAACTGGGGCGGCTCGAGTCCGATTGCCGCCTGACGGCCCACACCCGGGCCGGGGATCTGGAGGTCGGCCTGCGTGGTGGCCGGCCCCACATGGTGCAGAATCCCCTGCAGGTCCGGCCGTGTCCCGAGGATCCCGGTTCCCTGCTGGCGATCGACTCGGCCGACCGCGACGGACCCGCCGTGCTGGCCTACACGGGGCTGTGGCATGGGCTCGTGCCGGTGCGCCGCGTCCGCGTCCTCGCCGCCCTGGAACCCGATTTGGCGCGCACTGCGCGCCACAACCGCGCGCCCGGCGCCGCCACGACCCATGTGTTCGCCCTGGACGGCACACCGCCCGGGGTGGACGTCTGCGCGCGCGACTTTGCGCCCGCCGTCGGGGTTGCCGAGGATCCGCAGACCGGGACCGCCTCCGGCGCCATGGGGGCCTGGCCTGGGTCCACCGGCCGGCTGACAGGCCCGCAGCTCTCGGCCGAGCAGGGCTCCATGCGGCTCGGGCGCATCACGGTGCGGGTCGAGGGGGACCGGGTCGAGGTCGGTGGCCCGGCGGTGACGGTCTTCTCGGCGGAATTGCGCACCCCCGCTTGATTCCACGATACTAAGCGTGTGAAACGCATCGCCATCACGCACGCGGAGGGCGAGACGCTGGGCCGCTCCGTGAAGGACGGATCCGGCAGCGTGCTCGTCAAGGCCGGCACCGTGCTCACCCCGCGCTACGTCAACGCGCTTTTGCGGCGGGGCTTCGCCGAGGTCTTCGTGACGGACGCTCTGGCTGGCGAGATCGACGTGGAGGACGCTCTGCGCGACGAGACGCGGGGCCGCGCGT
Organism: Clostridia bacterium; assembly: GCA_027314765.1. GTDB lineage: Bacteria > Bacillota > Sulfobacillia > RBS10-35 > JAJYVM01 > JAJYVM01. The sequence goes on from DAHVAF010000040.1 coordinate 4,542, forward strand.
ACAGCGCCGTGCAGCAGGCTTTCGCCGAGATGCGGCTGGAGGAGACCGAGGCCGTCGAAGCCGCGCGGTCCGCGGTGGATGAGATTCTCGACGACCTCATGAGCGCCGACCAGAACCTGATCAGCCTGAGCGCGCTGCGCGCCAGCACCGAGTACACGTTCATCCACTCGATCAATGTGTGCGCCCTGTCGCTGCTGATCGGGCTTGCCCAGGGCCTGGACCGCGGCGACCTGCGCCGCCTGGGGCTCGGCGCGCTGCTCCACGACGTGGGCATGGCCGATTGCGCCGACCTCGCGGGCAAGCCGGGTGCGCTCACCAACCCGGAGTGGGACCGCATTCGCCAGCACCCGGTGACGGGGTTCAACCTGCTGCGCAGCCGGGCGGGTGTCCACCTCTACTCCGCGCACATCGCCTTCCAGCACCATGAGCGGCTGGACGGCTCCGGCTATCCGCGCGGGCTGCGGGAGGAGCGGATCCTGCCCTTCGCCAAGGTCGTGGCCGTGGCGGACGCCTACGACGCCATGGTCGCCGAGCGGCCGTACCGCCCCGCCATGCCGCCGCACGCGGCCGTGGCGGAGCTGTTGGAGGCGGTCGGCACGCACTTCGACGCGGCCATCGTGCACAAGCTGTCACGCCGGCTGGCCACCTACCCGAACGGCACGGTGGTCCGACTCAGCACGGGCGAGCTGGGGGCGGTCTCCGGCCAGGGCGTGCGGCCGACCTTCCCGGTGGTCCGGGTCGTGTCCGATGTCCGCATGAGCCCCGTGGCCCCGGCGGATGTGCCGCTGGAGACGGATCCCCAGCACAGGCGCATCGTCGAGATGCTGGCGGACTGGCCGCCGACCTTCGCCATGCGGGTGCGGGAGCTGGCCAGCGCGCGCTGAGGCGCCGGCCGCCTGCGGGCCCAGGCGGGACGCGCGTGCGCGGGGCGGCCCCGTCACCGCCAGGGCGGACCGGCGCGGCACGTCCTGTCCCCGGTGGCGCCGCTGATCTCCCGCGCGGGCTCCCCCCGCGAGCGTTCACGCCGGATGGTCGACAGCGAGCCGGAGGCCCCAGCCGAACGGCTCATCCACCGCCAGGCTCGCCACAAGCGCATTGGCGCCGGCCCGCAGCCGCACCGGCACGGCCGCCGCGAGCGGCAGCACGCGCCCATCCGAGCGAGGCGGATCCCATCGGTGAGCGCCCTCGTGGATCAGCGTGCCGTTGAGCCGCAGGCGGAGGCGGTCGCTGTAGCCGAGATCCAGCACGGCGTCCCGCGCCGACGGGGCATCGAGGGTGGCGTGCAGCTCGGCGGCGGCGCCGGGGCTGTAGGGCAGGTATCGGTTGAGGTTCAGGGCGCCGTTGACTTCGGGCGGCAGCGGCGTGCCGTCGGGCAGGCGCCAGGAGGTCACCGTACCGCAGGAGGGGGCGGGAGGAACAGGCGCTGCGGGGAGCGGGCCGGTGGCCGGCGTCACCGCGAGGTTGCGGATGGTACAGGGCAGGTGGCCCCAGACGCCCACGCGGCCATCCGGGGAGCCCGCGCGGAGGGGCCGCACCACGAGCGCGACTGCATCCTCGACATAGGCTGCCACGCCGTCCGGGCGAACCTGGAGCCGCAGGCGGCGCCCGGCCCCGCAGCTCCGGATACAGCTGCCACGTGTTGCTGCCGTTCATCACCGGGTCGTACTGGACCTCGCCGCCTGGCGAGAGGTACACGAGCTCGTGCCAGGCCGGGTCACGTGCCGCGAATGCGATGCCGGCGAAGCCCTCCGGGCCGGCAAAGGCGACCTCGACAGCCGCGTCGAAGCCGGCGGCCGGCGGCGGCTCGCGCAGCAGCGCCAGGCCGTCCTCGAGGCGGAGGATCCCTTCGCCGGCCGGGGTGAGGTGGCCGCGGACGACCTCCAGGCCTGGTGCGAGCTCCATGCCATCCTCCCGGCAAAAGGCTGGGCGGCCGGCGATCGCGGGCACCCGCCGCGGCGGGGGACCGTGGCCGCGCGGCACCCGTGTGACGAGGGGCCGGGTTAACGCCCGGCCCCTGCCCCGTACGCCTGCCAGTAGTCCGCGAACACGCGGGCCCCGCGCTCCAGGTCCTTCTCGAGCATGAACTCGTTGGGGGCGTGCACGTTCTCGCCCTTCGGCGCCAACCCGACCGTCCAGACGCCCAGGGTCTGCTGGACCATCTGTGTCACGGGCAGGGTGCCTCCCGCGCGGGTATAGAGCGGTGCCACGCCGTAGATCTCCTCGAGCACGTCGGCGGCGATCTTCAACTCGCTCAGGTCGCGCGGCATCATGTACGGCTTGGCCCTGCCGGGGAAGCGGTGCAGGGTGGCGGTGACCCCGGACGGCGTGTGGGACTTCAGGTGGGCCTCCAGCAGGTCGAGGATGCGGTCCGGATCCTGGTCGGCCACCAGGCG
>DAHVAF010000045.1 GCA_027314765.1 Clostridia bacterium
CGTCCTGTGCGTAGGCGGTGAACGGGGTGCCGTCGCCCGGCAGCGCCAGGTGGACGTGAGCGTCGATCAGGCCCGGCATGAGGTTATGGCCGGGGAGGTCGACGCGGTCGGGGACGTCGCCGAACTCGGCGGCAGGCCCCACGCGGGCAATGCGCCCGCCCTCGACCAGCACGGCGCCGCGCTCGATGGGCGGTTCGCCGGCTGGGCCGGGAATCACGCGGTCGGCCGTCAGCAGCAAGGGCGTCACTCCCGGTGACTGAAGTACGACGCGGGCCCGGCCGCGCCTGCCCGCCCGTGGGGCGCGTTCGCCGCCCGCCTGCTGGCGCGGCGACAGCCGCCCAAGTTTGTGGACATGGGCCCGCGCGGCGACGCGAGGGTCCTGGAGTGGGTGAAGCCGTACAAAAGCGGGCTGCCGGTGCCGCCCGGACAGAAGGTGAGCGCGGCCTACGCCGGCAACTCCCCCAACTCGGTCACGCTCCGCATCCTGACGGACGGCGGCCACCAGGGCATGGGACAGTTCGCCGTCTTCGATGATCGCGTGGAGGTGGAGGCGCTCACCCTGTCCCGCGCGTCGGTGCTGATGAGCACCCTGCTGGCCGCCGCCGGCGGTCCCGTCACGATCACGGCGTCGGACTGGCGGTCGGCGGTCCCGCACTCCCGAGCCCAGGGGGGCGGATCCAAGTGAGCACCACGCCCGCCTGCCACCCTGCCCGGCACTCACCCATGGCCGCCGCGCCGCAATGACACGATCGTGGCGGCGAGCGCGCTGCGCTCGCCGATCAATGTGGTTCCGTTGGCCCGCTCCGGGGAGGGCGGGATCCCGCCGGTCGCCCGCGACCCGCGGCATGCAGGTGCAACAGCGCCCGCGCGTACTCGTCCAGTGTTGGATCCGCCGGGGCAAGCCACGCCACGGCGTTGATGCCCTCGCCCGCCAGCCCGGCTGCGCTGGGCTCAGCCGCGATCCGGCCCGCGAAGACCAGGGTCTGGCGGCCGCGGGGCGAGGTGACGCGCCCGAGTTGGGCTCCGATCTCCACCTCGACGCCCGTCTCCTCGCGAAACTCGCGGCGCGCCGTCTCCTCCGGCCGTTCACCGCGCTCGGGGGTCCCCCCCGGCGGAAGCCAGTGCTGCCCCTGACGCACCATCAGGAAGCGCCCATCACGGTGCACAAGCACTCGCACGGTGGCCGGGGGCGATGGCGGGAGCGGCCCGCTAATCGCGGGCCACTCCCGCCATCGCCTGGCCTTCCTTCATGGCCATGGCCGTGACGATCCAGATCACCCGGCCGGTCACCGGCGCGCGCACCTCCGCCAGCGGGGCACCCCAGATGTCGGTCATGCGGCCCAGCGGCTCACCCTCGCGCACGGCCTCGCCCGGCCCCTTGGCCGCGTACCAGAGGCCGGTGGCAGGCGCCGTGATCCAGGCGGAGTTGCGCCGCTCGCGGATCGGCAGCGGCTCGGGGGTGCCCTCCAGCATTCCGAGGTGCTGCATCAGCCGCTGCACGCCGCGCGCAAGCAGCTGGGCGCCGGCCTCGCTCAGGATGCCCTGCCCGCCGGCCTCGCTGAGGATGGCGGGCTTGCCGGCCATCGCCGCCGCGCCGTAGGTCGAGCCGACCGTCTCGCCGACCTGGACCTCCTCGATCCCGAAGGCATGCGCCATGGCGAGGCTCTTGGCCAGCACGTCGGGCGCCGCGCCCTTGTGCACGCCCGTGAACGGCTCCAGGGCCTCGACCATGTCGCCGCCGTGCAGGTCGCAGACGTAGTCCGCCGGCCCCATGGCGTGCTCGAAGATGGCCGCCGCCAGCCGCTCGCTGGCCGTGCCCGTCGCGCGCCCCGGGTACTGGCGGTTGGGGTTCCTGCCATCGAGCGGGTGCACGTAGATCCCGCGCTCCCAGAACATGTCGAGGCTGACGATCGGGATCACGGCCAGCACCCCGCGCAGCTTGGCCGGGTCGGTGGTCGCCGCCGTGCGGCGCGCCGCCTCGATGCTGGTGTATTCGGCCCCGTGCACGCCGCCCGTCACCAGCAGGGTGGGCCCGCTCTCCCGCCCCGCGATGACGGCCACCGGCGGGTGGCTGCTGGCCGGCAGGCCCGGCACGGGAATCACACCCTTGGTGACCTCCCCTGGCTTCGCCTCCGCGGTCCCGATGCGCGCCACAGACGTCGCCCCCTCGGGCGTTGGCTTCCCTGCCGGCTGGCCCGCTCCTGCAGGGGGGCGGGGTCAGGCAGGGTGGCGGTGACGAGCCGTCCGCGTCGACCATCGTGGCCTCCGCGGCCCGCGAGGGGCTGAGCGCCGCCCGCTGTCTTGACCTCCGGGTCAAGAGGTCGAAGGGTCCCGATTGCACCACGGACCGCGACACGCCACGCGCATCGCGCCGGCCGAATCGGGCGCGGACGGCGGCGGCGTTACAAGACTGGTGGGGCCGGATGACGGGAGTAGGTCGCGAAGCGATCGCAACGACTTTGGCCGGGGCGCGCCCGGATGGGGCAGGCCCGAGGCCGGCCGGGCACTTCGGGGCCGCGGCGGCAACAGCCCCCGGCGCCAGGATGCACAATGCAGCCGACGCCCGCATGGGAAGCTCGGCCGTCCGCCTTCAGGCACCGATCATCCTCCACAGCATTGGGGTCTCCATCGTCAGACGCCGATGCGGCCCGCCGCACCGCCCGGCACCATCCTCTGGACGATCCAGATCCCAAGTGGCGCAGGGCGACCATGGCCTGTGCGCCATGCCGGCTGCGGAGGGGGAACCCGTCCGCCACGTAACTGACGTCGCGGGCGTGGTGCAGGGCTTCGATGGTCCAGTGACAACGCAGATAGCGCAGAATGGCCTTTTCGCCCGCATGGTCATGCCC
>DAHVAF010000049.1 GCA_027314765.1 Clostridia bacterium
ACCACGGAACTCGCCACCGAGGTCATGCCGAGGGATGCGATCCACGTCAGAAAGTGGATGCCCAGCAGGATGCCGGCGGCGACCACGGCCCAGCGCCAGGCACGCGGCACGGTCGCGAAGGGCCGCCCGCCACGCGGCCAGGCGGGCAGGAAGATGAGCACGGTCAGGGCCAGGCGGTAGAAGGCCAGGGCCGCGGCCGGCGCGGTCGAGAGGCGAATGAAGATCGCCGAGAACGAGACGCACACCAGGGAGAGGGCGAGCCCCACGCGGGCGGCCGGCTGGCCCGGGTGCGGCGGGCGACCACGGCCGCCCGCCGAAGGGCTACGCGCGATTGACCTGGGCCTCGCGCGCCGCGGCGGCCTCGCTCAGCGCGTCGTCGCCGCGCAGCATCTCCAACTGGCTCTCCAGGAGGCTGCGCACCTGCGCGCGGAAGCCGATGGTGCGCCGGCCCAGCTCGGCCAGGTGCTCCTCGGCGCGCTTGATCTCGGCGGCCTCGCGCTCCCGGGTGGCCTGGGCACGCCCCTCCGCCTCCTGCACGATCAGCTCCGCCTCCTTGCGGGCGCTCTCCTTGACGGCATCCGCCGTCTCCTGGGCGACGATCAGCGTGCTGTGCAGCGTCGACTCGAGCTGCCGGTACTGATCCAGGCGCTGCTGCAGCTCGGTGACCTGGTCCTTCAGGGTCGCGTTCTCCTTGAGCAGCGCCTCGAAGTCGGCGACGACCTTGTCGAGGAAGTCGTCGACCTCGTCCTCGCGGTAGCCGCGGACGCCCCGGCGGAAGTCCTTGTTGTGGATGTCGAGCGGTGTAAGCACTTCTACCGCACTCCTCACGCCACGCCTGATTTCCGCGGCATGGCATTCGGTGTGGGGGCGGGGGACATCCTGCTTATGAAGCGCACGGGTTCCTCCCGTGCGCTTGCGGGGTCAGCGGAGGTGCGCGGGTTTTGTGGCGCGCGACGATCACCGAGGCCGGCGACGGCCGCTCCAGCGTCCGCTTCCCGAGGATGGGCAGGAGCTGCCGCTGCAGGCGCCCGACCTGCAGGCCGCAGTCACCGAGGCGCAGGCGCGCTGGCCGGGTCTGGACTTCCGTCCGCTGCGGCCCGACGAGCGCCTCGCATCCGAGGTCCTCGCCGTAAGCCCGTGAGGGCGAGGTAGGCCACACCGACGGTCAGGGGCACAGCGGGCCCGCCGTCGGTGGCCGCGAACACGGCCAGGGCGGCGAAGGCGGCGGCGGTCAGCGCGTGGGGCCAGGCGCGCCGGTCCAGGCGCACCAGCGTGAGGGCCGCCAGGGCGTAGATCAGGCTCTCGGCCGTGGCGCCCAAATCGATCAGGCCGACAAACCCCCGCGTGAGGGCGACGGCCAGGGCGCCGAGGACGGCTCCGCCGGCGGTGCACCAAGTGGCGGCCGCCGGGACTCCGCTCCGGGCGGAGAGTGCGGCCAGCGGCGGCGGCAGGGCGCCCTCGCGCGCCAGGCCGTAGAGCAGCCGCGAGGCCGCACCGATGCCCGCGTTGAAGGTCGTGGAGGACGCGGCCAGGCAGACGGCCAGCATCCAGAGGGCCCAGGCGCCGCCGCCCAGGCCGCGGGCGAAGGCGATCTGCGGGGTGGCGCCCGCCACCGGCATCCCCGGGCGGCCGAGGGCCGCTGCCAGCAGCGCGAACACACCCGTCAGCAGGATGACCGACAGCAGCAGGCCGCGGGCCACGGCACGCGTGTCGGTGACCTCCTCGGCGCGGGGCGTGACCCATTCGAAGCCCACGAACAGGTAGACGGAGGCGGCCACGGCCTGGGGCCAGGCGCCCGCGGGCACGGCCGTCAGACCGGGACCGCCGCGTCCCAGTGCCAGCGCCGCCATCGCGCAGGCCGAGGCCAGCATCGCGCACGTTACGAGGTTCTGGAAGCGGCCCGCCGCCTCCGCGCCGCGCAGGTTGAGCGCCGTGGAGCCAAGCAGCAGCGCGCCGACCCATGCCACGGCCGGCACCTGCGGCAGGACGGCCGATGCGGCCTGCGCCAGCACGTAGGCCTCCGTGCCCAGGATGGCCACCATAACGAAGGCGTACAGCATGCTGACCGAGCGCGCGAAGGGCTCCGGGAAGGCGGCGCAGAGATAGCCGCGCAGGGCCTCCGCCCGGGGGTACCGCCGGCTCAGCTCGGCGAAGACGCGGGCCACGGGCAGCACACGGCAACCTGCGACCAGGACCGCCAGCCAGGCCTGGCTGCCGCCGCCCAGCCTCACCACCTGGGCGAGGGCCACGAACGAGGACGTGGCAAAGGACATGCCGGCGCTGTGCGAGACCACCGCCGGCAGCCGGAGGACGCGCCTGAGCCGCTGACTCACCCGGCAAGGCTATGCGGCCGCCAGGGATGGCGGCTCCGGGGCGCGCCGCCGGGTACACGCGGTGGCGCAAAGCGCCACGCGCCGTCAAGCGAGACGACGAAGTCGGCTCGTAGGCGCGAGCGGGTGGCGGCGAGGGCGCACGGGACGTGCGGCCGGTCGCGCCCTACGTGGGCTGCTCTCCCCTGCTCTCGCGCCCGCGCAGCAGCGACAGCACCAGCGCCAGGCCCAGGAACACGATCGAGCCCACCAGCGCCGCGTGCAGCCCGCGCACAAACGCGCTGGCCAGGGCGGCCTGCAGGTGCGTGGTGCCGACGAAGATCGCGAACGCCGCCTGGCGCGGGATGGCCGTGGACGCGATCAGCAGGGCGACGGCAAAGCTCGTGACCATGCCGACGTTGCTCAGCGTGCGCAGCAGGCCAGAGGCGATGCCGTAGTCGCGCGGGGGGGCGTCCGCCATCACGGCGCTGCTGTTGGCCGGGAAGAAGAAGCCGGAGCCCGTGCCGTTGACGGTGGCGGCCAGCACGACGACCCAGAGGGGGCTGGACACGGTCAGCGTCGCGTAGATCAGCACGCCGGCGACCTGGCCGAGCAGGCCGATCGAGGCGGGGACGCGGGCGCCGAGGCGGTCGGCGATGCGGCCGCTCCAGGGGCCGATGAAGCCGCCGACGACGTAGCCCGGCACCAGCAGCAGGGAGGCGCTGAACGGCGACAGGCCACGCACGCCCTGCAGGTACATGATCACCAGGAACAGCACGGCGAAGCTGCCCAGGGCCTGCAGCGAGGCCGCGAAGGCCGACGCCGTCAGCACGCGACGGCGCAGCAGGCGCAGATCCAGGAGCGGGGCTGGGGCGAAGCGCTCCCAGAGGAGGAAGGCGGCGATGACCAGGAGGCCGGCGGCGATCATCTCGGCGACGGGCGCCGTGAAGCCGGCCCCGGTAGCGTTGGTGAGGCCGATCAGCAGGAGCAGCAGGCCGCCGCCGAGCAGGGCCACGCCCGGCAGGTCGATGCGGCGGGCCAGGCGGGGCGAGCGCTCGCGCAGGATGCGGACGCCCAGGATCAGGGCGGTCACGCCGATGGGCAGGTTGATGAAGAAGATGAAGCGCCAGTTGATGAACGTGATGATCAGCCCGCCGAGCAGGATGCCGAGGACGGCGCCGGTGTTGTAGCCGATGCTGGTCATACCGTAGGCGCGGCCCCGCTCGGAGGCGGGGAAGGTGTCGGCGATGATTGCGCCGCTGTTGGAGGAGATCAGGGCGCCGCCGACGGCCTGCAGGATGCGGCAGGCGACCAGGGCGGCACCCGTGGTGGCGATGCCGCAGGCGACCGAGCCGGCGGTGAAGACGGCGAAGCCGACGTTATACATCCGCACCCGGCCGTACATGTCCCCGAAACGGCCGACCTGGGTGGTGAGGACGGTCATCACCAGGAGGTAGGCCATGATCACCCAGATCATGGTGAGGAGGTTGCTGTGGAGATCGCCCATCATCACGGGCATGGCCAGCACGACGATCGTGGTGTCGATGGCGGCGATCATGACGCCCATCATCACGACGACGAGGGCGATGCGGCGGTAGCGGTCCTCGGCGGGCGGCGGGGCGGGCGGCTGGGCAGGCGGCTGGGCAGGCGGCTGGCCGCCTGGGTGGGTCGGACCCCCGCGGGGCCGCTGCGGTGGCTGGGCGACCCGGGTGGAGGCCGCGGCGCGTCACCCCCACCGCAAGTATAGATCTCTCGCGCCGCGAATCAGCGGATTCCGGCGAGCAGCTGCACCAGGAGGTTGCCCACGACCTGCAGCAGGAGCAGCGCGATCAGGGGCGAGAAGTCGAACATCCCGGCCATCGGCACGACGCCGCGAATGGGCGCCACCAGGGGCTCGGTCAGCATGTCGAGCGTGCCGACCACGTCCTGGTAGAGCCGGTTGTAACCGGACGGATGGATGAACGAGAGCACGGCCCGGATAATGATCATCCACGTGAACACGGTGACCAGGGTCGAGACGGTCCGGATCAGGACCACGGTAATCACTTATCGCCGCCCAGCTTCATCCCCACAGGCAGGCGGGCCTCGACGCCCTGGGGCAGGAACATCAGCATGCCGCTGCCGATGCGGTGCATCTCGCCGCTCAGGGCGTAGATGCTGCCGGAGACGAAGTTCACGACCCGCTGCGCGACCTCGCGGTCCGTGCTCTCCAGGTTGAGGATCACCGGCTTGCCCGCGCGCAGCTGGTCGGCGACCTCCTGCGCGTCGTCGAACGTGCGCGGGGCGAAGACCACGACCTGCGAGGCGCGCATGGCCGGAGCCTCGCGGAAGGCGGCCACGGGACCCAGGGATGGGGCGACGGCCCCCCGGCCGGTCAGGGCCGGCTCGGCGTAGCCCGGGCCCGCGCTGCGGGGGGCTGGCTGCCGCCTGCCGCCGCGGCGCCGCGCCAGCTCATCGCGGCTCGGCTTCCACCCGAGGCCGACGGCCGGTTCAGCGACCTCCTCGATCGGGACCTCCTCAAAGCCGAGGAAGTTCAGCATCCGGTCCCACACGCCCTGGGCCACGCCAACCCCTCCCCAAATGCCCCCGCCAGCGGACGGCAGACGCGAAGCGCCCTATTCGGCGGCACCTGGCCGCGCTCCTGCCAGATTCTACGCGCTGGGACGCTCTCCGAAGATTGCCCGGCCCACGCGGACCAGCGTGGACCCCTCCTCGACCGCCACCGAGTAGTCCCCGCTCATACCCATCGACAGCTCGGGCAGGGGGTGGCCCAGGTCCGCGGCCAGCCGGTCGCGCAGCTCGCGCAGCGCCGCGAAGTAGGGACGGGCCGCGTCGGGCGCGGGGACCGGCGGCGCCACCGTCATCAGCCCGCGCAGCTCCAGGGCGTCGCAGGCCGCGATGCGCCGGGCCAGGGCGGTGGCGCGGTCGGGCGTGGTGCCCGCCTTGGTCGCCTCGCCGCCCACGTTGACCTCCATCAGCACGGGCAGGCGGCGGCCCTCGGCGGCGAGCCGGCGCTGCAGGGCGTCCGCCAGCTCGGCCCGGTCCAGGGCGTGAAAGAGCGCGAAGCGGCCCTGCAGCATACGCACCTTGTTGGTCTGAAGGGTGCCGATGAGGTGCCAGCGGACGGCGGCCGCGCCAGGCCCCAGGGCCTCCATCTTGGCCAGGGCCTCCTGGACGCGGTTCTCGCCGACGTCGGATGCGCCCGCCGCGGCCGCCTCCGCGACGGCGGCGGCCGGAAAGCTCTTGCTGACGGCGATCAGGGTCACGGAGGCCGGGTCGCGGCCGGCGCGGCGTGCGGCGGCCGCGATCTCGGACCGGACGGCGGCCAGCCCCTCGGCGATGCCCAGGGCGCGCTCCCCCCCCCGGCGCCCATCCTACCATCGCGCGCCGTGGTCACGGCCACACGGCCCAGAGGCCGGCGAGCCACGGGCGGGCGGCGACCCAGGCGCCGGCGGGCAGGCCCGACACGGCGGCGCGGCCGCCGTCCGTCGCCAGGACCGAGACGCGCGTCCACCGCAGGCG
>DAHVAF010000053.1 GCA_027314765.1 Clostridia bacterium
CCGTTCCTGCCGACCCACCGGACGGAGCAAATGCGCAGCCGCCAACGCCGCCGCCAGCGGCGCTGACAAGTGTCGACGCGGCAGTCCCGAGGCTGGAGGCTCCGCCGGCGCCCCAGCTGGCGTAACTCCTGGGATCGGTGACACCACCTGTGCCACCACCACCGACACTCTCGTTCAGTTGTTCGCCGCTCGTGACTGGCACGAGCGCCTCCACCCCGCCGCCCTGTCCGCCGCCACTCCCGGAACCAGGGGTGGTTCCTCTACCGCGCAATCCCAGCCGCGGACCAGCCACGCCACGGCACCCGCCACCCCGGTCGTCGTGTGGGCGGTGGCTCGACGCGCCGCTCCTGGGACCCGCCGGTGCCGTGGCGTCTGGAGGCAACGCCGCGCCTGCGCGCTGGGCGGGCGAGGTCGGAGTCATGACCGCGCCGATTGCCGGCTGCTGCAGGCGGCCGTCAAGCGGGCCGCGCCGCCAGCCCGTCGACCGAAGGGGTGGGGACGGCGTTCGGCACCACGGACTGCTCGCGCGCGAAGAACGAGCCGATGTCCGAGAGCGCAGTCATCAACGGGGCCGGGAAGATCACGGTGGAGTTCTTGTCCACGGCGATCTCGACGAGCGTCTGCAGGGTCCGCAGCTGCAGGGTGACCGGGTGGGCCTCCATGATGCTGGCGGCTTGGCTGAGCGAGTCCACGGCCAGGAGTTCACCCTCGGCGGCGATGACCTTAGCCCGCTTCTCGCGCTCCGCCTCGGCCTGACGGGCCATGGCACGCTTCATGGTTTCCGGCAGCTGGATGTCTTTGAGCTCGACCAGGCTGACGAGGATGCCCCACTGCTTGGTCAGGGGGTCCAGGATCGACCGGATGTCCCCGTTGATCTTATCCGTCTCGGCCAGGATCTGGTCGAGGTAATGCTGCCCGACCACCTTGCGCATGGTGGTCTGGGCGATCTGATTGATGGCCGAAGTGACGTCCTCGATGGAGACCACCGAGTCGACTGGATTCTCCACCCGGTAATAGGCGACCGCCGAGACGTCCACGCTCACGTTGTCCTTGGTGATGATGCCCTGAGACTGGATCGGCATCGTCATCGTGCGCAGCGACACCCTGCGCAGCGAGTCGGCCAACGGCACGATCAGGCGGAGGCCCGGCTCCTTCACGCCGATGACCCGGCCCAAGCGAAAGTGGACCCCGCGGTCGTACTGCTGCACGATCCGGACCGACAGCATCAGGAGGATGATGACGACAACGAGGGCAACCACGATGACTGTCAAGCGATCGTCTCCTCACGCTGGATTCGTCCGCGGCGGGCGTCGGGGAGGCGCGCGAGTCATTCGGCGCGGCGCGCGAGCGCGCGGACGCGTGGGCCATCGCCGTGGGTGCGAACCTCAGGGGGAAGGCCGCCGGAATCGTGGTGGCGATCCACCCGGCACCGGCGGGGTGCGGACGGACGTCCACACTCGCCGGTGCGCTCGCGTCCGCTACTTCATCGTCGATGGGTGACCGGCGTGGGCCTTCGCGGCCTCGACGCCGTGATGCTGGGCGGCCGAACCGTGCCCGTAGGCGTGGTAGGCTGCCCCGGCGGCTGCCGCGTGGTCGCCGGCGGAGTGAAGACGGGCGGCTTCCTCGTGATGCTTGGCAGCCTCCCGGTGATGCTCCGCTGCCTGCTCGTGGTGCTCGACAGCCGGGTGCTTGGTCGCTTCCCGAACCGTGGCCATAGTGCTCGCACCCCCTTTGCGGGTCATGCGGTGGAATCCGATCATGCGTCCCTGGGCCACCCCGCTGGCGGCTGCAGAAACACCTACCGAAGCGTAACAACGGGATGCGCCGGGGCGGTAAACGCTGGCTCCGCGTCTGTTGGCTTTCGCGTGACTGCTGATTCCAAGGCCTTGCCGGCGCGATGGTGGCATCTCTGTTCCGGAGCCTGGCTCGCGCCCGGTTCACTGCCGGCCAACTGGGGCTGTGGGGACCACCCGTGTCCCCCCCGGCTTCAAGTCTCGCAGGCAAAGGTGGTGCTGGCAGCGGCGATCGGGGCTGCCAGCCCGACGGGCTCAGGGAGTGGCGGTTCGCTGGGTGTAGACGACCAAGTGGTGGTTGTACGCGCCGTCGACATACTCGCCGGCGCATGTGATCAGCGTCAGGTGGGCGAGGCCGTCGGGTGCCGGCTGCGGTTGGCTGCCGGCCACCGGTCCGGGCCCGTAGATCCGCGACAGGACGCCGGGATTGGATGCCTGCCGCTCGGAATACGTGTCCGTTTCGATCACCACGAAATGTATCGCGCGCTCGGCGCGGGTGTCCACGACCAGGACGGCGTCGCCCGGTCGCAGATCTTTGAGGCGTGCGAAGACTGCAGGCCGACCCAGTACGTCGTCGACATGTCCGGCGATGGTGGCGGTGCCCGATTGGCCCGGGATCCCGCCGCCGCGATACCAGAACACCTTTTGCCAGACCGGGTTGCCGGCCGCGCCTTGCGGCGCATCCATGACGTCGTTCGCTGTAAGCCCGACCCCCAGCACGGCCGCGTTGACCCCGATGGCCGGAATCTCGAGCCGAAGCGGCACGGCCACGGGCCCGGCATGCAAGCCGAGGCCCGTGGCGATCAAAGAGCCAGGGACGAAGGGCTGCGGCGGCACTCGGACCGTGATCGGCGCCGGTGCGACGGCAAGGGGGTGGGGGGCCGCGGGGCGGTCATCGCCCACCCGAATGTTTCCGCATCCCGCAACGGCCGCCACCATCAACAGGATGACCGCGGGGAGGGCGAGCAGGCGACGAAGTGCGCCCGCTCGCGCCGGCCGGCCAGCGACAGGCATCGCCCGTCGCATGCTGGACTACGTGCCGCGCCGCTGTCCGCGCGACCGCCTGGCAAGTGCCGTGGCAGCTCCGGCAGCGACGACCAGGATCAGGACGACCCAGGGGAAGCCCCCGCCGTGCGGCGGTGCGCCGCCGGTGTGCGGCAGGCCCACGACGGGCGTGCCCGAAGCCGGGGGTGTTGTGACGGTCGTGCCGACGACCGGGGGGGTTGCGGCGACCACCGGCGGCGTCGTGGTGACCGGCGCTGTCGCCCCGACAGCGACGTTTCCGCTGCCTGGGGTCCCTGCGCCGCCCGTGGTCGACGTCGGGGGAACAGTCCCCGGCGCGCCGGGCGCGCCACCGTTGCCCGTCGCGCCGGGCGCGCCGCCGTTGCCGGTCGCGCCGGGCGTCCCGGCGTTGCCGGTCGCCGCCGCGACCACCGTGTACTGGATGCTGGCCGTCCCCGTCTGCCCGCTTTTGCTGGTCGCTGTGACCGTGTACGTGAAGGTGCCCGGAGTCGAGGTGGTCAGCGCGCCGCTGCCGCTCGCTGCGCCATGGCTGTCGAGGCATGTGGCGATCCCCGGTCCGCCTGTCGCCTCCTGGCAGCTGAAGCTCGTCGGGACAACCTGGCCGACTGTATAGGTCCCGCCGCCCGCCGGGGTGCCGATCGTCGCCGTCGGGGGGCCCGAGGGCGCGGCGGCGCACGACGGCACCGTCACTTCATTGGCGTCGAGGGTGACGGCGCCGCTCTGGGCGAGAAGCCGGCCGTAGACGGTCGCGGCCACGTCGGCCGTGATGGAGGTCAGGGCCAGGATGGTCCCCTGAAGAACGGAGCCCGTCCCGAGCGTGGCGGAGCTGCCGACCTGCCAGAAGACGTTACAGGCCTGCGCGCCGCCGGAGAGCGTGACCGTGCTGCCCGATGCCGTCGTCAGGGTCGAGCCGGCCTGGAAGATGAATACGGCGCCGGCATCGCCCTGCGCGTCGAGGACCAGGTTGCCGGTCAGGGCCAGCGAGGACGCGGAACGATAGACGCCGGGTGTCAGGGTCTGGCCGCCGAGCGTCCCCGCGGCCACGGTCTGGGCGCCCGTAAGCCCGGCCGCGTCGCGATATGCGGTCGTGGCGTCCGTCTGGCCGGTCATGGCCTGGGAATCGGCCGCGTATACTCCGCCGCTGACCGTTCCGGGCGGGAAGCCCGTCACCGCCGTGCCCGGGCTCAGGCCGAGCTCCCCGCGCAAGCTCGAGGCTCCAGTGCTCGTCACCGTGGAGCCGGCGAGGACCGCGAAGCCGGCGGCTGTGCCAAGGGCCACCTGCGACGGCCCGGCTGCGTCAGCCCCGCCACCGACCAGCAACGCGACCATGGTCAGCAGGACCAAGGCCGCAAGGCCACGATTCAATGCGCGCGTGATCCGAAAGTGCATCGCTGCCCACCTCCTTTGGTTGGCTCCTGTGTCGAGGGCATCCGTGCCCGAGATGGATGAGGGCCGGTGGCTGGTGCCAGGCCGGATGAACGAAACCTGCTACGCGCCTTTGCACGGGGTGCCTCGCCCGCAATGAGAAGATCGCCGCGCGCAGCCAGGTCCCCGGTGGGTCAGAGCCTCCCCGTCACCGGATCCCGCCGGGCATGCCCTGACGGCGGCAGCGTGCTGCCGCCGACAGGTGCGGGTGACCCGATGCGAGGCGTGGCGGGGACCTGTACAGGTCAATGGGCACCGCGACCTGGGGCGCTCATCCCCCCGACGTCCGTGGGTGCACGCGCCGCGGTCGCCGCCATCCAGCGGGACCGCTGTCGCGGCCGGCGCCGTACCTCGTGCCCGGCCATGGTGCCCGCGCGTCACGGCCGGCGGGAGAATCTGCTGTACCCGGCTCGGCAGCGTCGCGCCCGCGCGCCGCGGTGGCCTGCCGCTTTGTGCTCGAAGGTGCCCGCGGCACCCACGGGCCGACGCCGCTGCCGACCCTATGTCGCCTTCTTCTTCGCCTTGCGGGTGGCGTGCGCGGTGGCGTGCGCGGTGGCGGCCTGCGCGGTGTGGAGCACGGAGGCCACCTCATGGCCCAACGCGTGGGCCGACTCTTCGACCGCCGCCACCACGCCGCCCTCTTTCAGCTGCCGCTCCGCCTCGCTCTGATGTTTGAGCGCCTGCCGGTGGTCGTCGCGGGCTTGGCGGTGCCGTTCTCCCGATGAACGCGTCATGATCCGATCAACCCCCGTGCTTCAGGATCTACCGGCGTACCCCGGCATCCGGGGAACCATCCTGATTCCAGTCTGAACGGTTTCTCCGTCGTCAGGTTGAATTTGAGGGCCGCCCCGTGCCCGGATTCCCGACGTTGATCTCGGGGCCGGTATCGACCCGCGCGATCTGTGGTGTTCCCACCGGGGGAATTGGAGGACCACTCCGCGCCGGTTCTCCTGCGTTCAGGGCAGCGTCTGCAGCTGCTCGGCGCATGCACCGCAGGCGCGCACGGCCCAAGGTGCGGCGTCGGGATCGCGCGTGCCCGCTCCGCCGGCGCCGGCGGGCTGCCGCCGCCGGCGCTGCTGCGCATCTCGCGGCCGCTGTACCCGATGGGGCAAGGCCCACGCGCCGCAGCGACTCCGCGGGCCGCCTCCAGCAGCCGCTCCTGCGCGGATGGTGCAGCCTCTCTCGGTCGGCGCGCGCTGAACGGTCCTGTCCGCGGCCTACATCCCGGCGCTCTCCGCGGCCCGGTCCCCGCCCACGCCCGTGGTGGCCAGGCGCAGCCGGTAACCGCGTCCGCGGTGGCAGATCAGCACATCCGGCCGGTTGGGGTCAACTTCGATCTTGCCGCGAATCTGGTGGATGTGGACCCGGACTGTCGATGCCGCACGATCGCCCCGGGAGCCGTAGACATACATACCCATCCGCGGCAGTGCCAGTGCGCCGCTGGGGCGCGCATACGCCTCGTCCCGCAGCACGGCGAGGATCCTACACTCGACCTCCCCGAGCTTGAAAAGGCGGTCGGCACGTAGTACACGCCGCTGCGACAGGTCGACGACGAATGTGTTGGCCAGGGCGAACCGCTGCGCCGAGTCTGGTCCCTGGCCGAGATTGCGGACAACCGACGCCAGGTCTTCGCCTTGGCTGGCATCGAACGCCTGGAGGGCTCCCAATGCCAGTGCCTCACTGCGGATGACCGGGTCGATCGCGGCGACGATTGCCACGAAGTGGACGTGATTCGCACGCAGGCACGCGGCTGCGTCTCGCGTATCATCGTCCCACCCGTCGGCGTACAGCAGGGTGATGTCCGCCTGCCGACCAAGCACGACGGCATCTCGCAGCGTCGCCGGGGAGGACGTTACGCCGGCCCGATTCACCAAGCGCTGCAAGCCCTGTCCGGCGAGGCGGTTGGCCGAAACCACTAGCGCTCGCATGCGCCCGTACCACGGCCTGCGGCCGGTCTGAGTTCCGGCACCGTGCCGCGCACGTGCTCAGTGGGAAACGACGCCGTGCGCTCCCGGACGGTCGTGCGGCGGCAGATCACCTCGCCTCGCTCGCGGAGCTCGTCGACCAACTCGCATCGCGCGGCCCAGGGCAGCCGCTCGAGGGCCTCCTGGTAGTGCGGCACCGTGTATAAGAGCATGGAGACACCGACGCCCCCTCCCTCGAACGTTGTCTGGCCGCACTGGTGGCCATGCTCCACGTGCTGGAGACCGGCCGCGTCGAACATCTGCTCCAGCGCCCCGGGCGAATATAGGACGGGGTGCATGTTCCCCCCGCTCGACTCGACCAGGTGCAGCAGCGGGCCGAACCAATCCTGGAACCAAGCCGCGTCGGATGCGTACGCGCACCCCGTACCAATGGCGAGGATCCCGTTCGGCCGCGTGACGCGGACCATTTCAGCAAGTGCCCGCGGGCCCTGCGCATATGGGATGAAGCCCATGCCGACCGCCGCATCAAAGGAGCGGTCGGTGAACGGGATGGCTTCGGCGCGGGCCTGGATGAACTCCACGTTCGTCGCCCCGTGAGCCTCGGCGTTCCCCCTTGCGCGCTCGACCATGCGGATGGCCGGGTCCAGGCCGACCAGGTGGCCCGTCGGACCCACCGCACGCTGCAGTCCGCCGGTAAAGGTCTGGGCGCCGGCGCCGCAGCCCACTTCCAGGACGCGGGCGCCCGCCGCGATGCGGGCGAAGTCGGTGAAGGCTGGCCGGTACGCTCCGACCCCCGGCCAGCCGTGCGCGAGATCGCGCTCGTCGTCCGCGAGCAGGTTGAAGTGGGACATCTGCACCAAGCGCAGACGCGCTTCCCCAAACCCGGACTCGGATAGGAGCCGCAGCGCCCGACGGTAGGCACTGCCGCCCGCCGGCGTTTGCTGCACGTACGCACGGCCGTGGTGCCGCGCGATGCGGAGGGTTCCCGCGGCGATGCCCAACTGCAGTTCATCAGCCAGGGTGTCGTGGACCCAGGGCCGGTGGCGGACGCCCCGCACGAACTCGTCTTGGGGGATCGCGCCGTAATAGGCGACCGCGCCCTGATTGCCAGTGTCGGCCACCAGGGTGTAAACGGACGCGAGGGCGCCGAAGCCCACGCTCTCGACAAAGCGCTCCAGACGCTGCACGGCCTCGTCCGCCGTCGCCGCGTCCACCCGGATGCGTCCCAGCCGTTCCTGGGCCACCACGGCCGCAGTGCAATTGAGGACCTCGCGGCAGATCTTGCGGCGGAAGCGAGCCGCCGCCGTGAAGTCGGGCAGCATCCGCGCGAGCACCCCATCGTCCTCGTGGCCGGCGGCCAACTCGCTCGCCGCACCGGCCAGCCGCTCCTGGCTCTCGAAGGTGAAATGTTCGTGGTCTAAGCCGGCGAGCCAGGGATCCAGCATGAGGCCGTGGGAGAGGAACGCAGCAACCTCGCCAACGGGGCTCAGGTCAGGAGGAATCACGGTTGCGCCAGCCTTTCCCGCCGTCCGTCCGGGCCTGGCGGTACGGCCTGCGACGTCATAGGAGGCGTCTGGGACTGTGAGCCGCGCCCGGAACATCGGCTGGCGCCACCAGACCCGGTCGGTCGGCCAGGCACAGCCAGTAGCCCTGCTTGCGGCGCCCGCACAGGACCTCGGGGCGCTGGGGATCGATCTCGAACTTGGAGCGCAACTGCGAGATGTGCCCGCGCAACGTGCTCGCGCTGTGGCGGGCGACATCCCCATATACGGCGCGATGGAGCGCGGTCAGCGGGACTGGCTGGGGTCCGTGCGTCACGGCCGCCGCCCGCAGCGTGGAGGAGACCCGGCACTCGGTGAGGGTGATCGGGACCTCTCTGTCGCGGCGCAGCACCCGGCGGTTGTTGAGGTCGATCACGAAACCGTTGGCGAGGACGAATTCGTCCGCCGGTGCAGTCATCGACCAAAGAAAGCTTGCCAGCACGTAGCGGAGTTCCTCCGGCTGGCCCCCGTCGAACGCGGCCAACGCGCCCGCCCGCAGCAGATCGATTCGCGCGCTCCCCTCCAGGCCCCGGATGACGACCAGAAAGGGTATGTGGCGCGCGTGCACCTGCGCGGCCGCTCGCCGGCAGTCTTCGTCCCAGGCGTTTCCGTACAGCATCACAAGGTCGCAGCCGCGCTGGTCGGCATCCATCACCTGGGGGAACGTTCCCATCCCCGCTTCATACCCACATCGCTCCGCAACATCGGCCATGCCGAGCCCCGCCAACCGGTTCTGCGAGAAGATCAGCACGCGCACGTGGCATACTTCCTTTTTGCGTCCGTCGCCAACCGTGGAGGCGGTTCAGTCTGGGTACCGATGCCGACACTTCCCCCATCGTTCGTGTCGGC
This sequence comes from Clostridia bacterium, assembly GCA_027314765.1. Classification (GTDB taxonomy): domain Bacteria; phylum Bacillota; class Sulfobacillia; order RBS10-35; family JAJYVM01; genus JAJYVM01. The sequence continues at coordinate 8,557 of DAHVAF010000053.1, forward strand.
GGCTGGGCGGGTAGGGGTCCGAAGCCCGCCAGCAGCGACGAGCAAACCGGCCGGGTCCGTGGGTCGGTTGTACGGGGCGGGCGCTTGGGGAAGAGGGGTTGTCCTGGCCGCGGCCACCACGCTGTAGGACGACGCGCCCGCAACGGGGACGGGCCCTACGCTGGGAGGGTTGATCGCAGTCGTTAAGGACCCAACCCTTGTCCAGGCCACATCAGAACTCGGATCGTGTTTCCATTGTACACGGGTTGCTAGGTCATGTACATTATAAGGTTTGAGGCCAAAGTCGAAACGGCCCGATCTTCGACCGCGCTCCACGCGAAGCGCGGCGATCCGGGGCTGGAAATGCGGACCCGCGTCCGCGCCATGACCCGGGCCAGCCGTCGGAGTCGCCCGCCGCCTCAGCTCGCAACGCCCGCAGGCGAGGGCCGGTCCGACCACAGCCTGCCCACCACCGCGCCCATCGACGACGCCCTGTCGGTGGCGGCGGGTCCAGCGTCCTCCACGCCGGGAGGGTACGAGCTCGGGTGCCCGCGTGCCGCAGGGGCGCCGCAGCCGGGCCGAGTCGGGAAGCGCCTTGGCCGAGGCCAAGAAGCACGTCGCGGAATGCGCGGGGTCTTTGCCGCCTCAACGACGCCTCGCGCAGTCGAATCACGGCACCCCACGGCCCAGATCTCCTGGCTGGGACGGGCTGGAGACTGATGGTCGCCGTCACCGTCCTCCGATAGCCGGCCCCAGACCGCGCCCCCGTTTCCGGTGGCCACGTCCGTCCGGCGCGTGGTACACAAGGTTGGGGCCGGGGGAGGGGGATGCCGGTCGACTCCTCGCGCAAGCGCTCAGTCGGAGCGCGACTTCGCCGCCGTGCCGCGACCTCCCTGATTGCCGCACCGGCGGCCGGCCTCAGCGCTTGCTCGGCACCCCTTGCGGGCGGCCGGCTACCTGTCAAGACCGCCTCTGGCGTGGTCCAGGCCGAGCCGACCCAACCGTCGGGCGAGGCAATCGCGGAGCCCGATTCTGGCGGTCCGCAGGCGACCCCCTCGACCCACCTCCACCAAACCCAGCAGGGGCTGGCGGCGCCGGAACGCACGGCGGCACTATCGACGCCGCTCCGCCCAGTCCAGCGAGAGCTGCCGGTCCGGCGGCTGCCGCCCACCCCCGCATTGCCTGTCGGGACGGGTTGCCGTGTGGCCGGACTTCGGCCGCGCCTGGGCGGCACCGGCGACAGATCCATGCGATGTGGAGTCAGCGGCGGCCTCACACCGTGGCCAGCAAGCCCGCAGACGTACGGCAACGGGATGCTCTGACCGCCCGCGGCTTGGGCGCCACGGCGAAGGGCGGACCCGTGGTCTGGTGCGGAGTCGCCGGGCGGACCGCAGGGGCGCATGTGGCGGGGCGGCACCGAGCAGATTACCCGCGTGGACGCCATCTCCGGGCTCGCTCAGGTCCGCGAACTGTGCCAAGACGCACTGTTGCAAGTCGGTGACCTTCTCGCCGACTGGCCGCTTCCCACCGATGCCGCCCAGGCATCCTACGGCTTGGCCGATTTTCTGGGCGCACCCGTCGACCTTGTGGTGCGGCCGGTCCGAGACCAGCTGCGGGTGATGTATCTCCGCACCGTGGTGGACGAGGCGCGTTTGGAAAGTGCGGTGCTGGGTCCGTTGGCGGAGGCGCCAGCGTCCCGGCTCATCATCCTTGCCGGCAAAGTCACCCCAGTACGAACCTGTCGCCACGCCGCCGCGGCGCTTCTAGCGGGGCAGGCTGTGGTCCTCGGCGGGGGGTCGTCAGGCGCGCTGGCGGCGTCGGTCGACAAGTGGCCCGCGCGCGAGATTTCGGAGCCGCCGGCGGAGATCGTGGCGCGCGGTCCCCACGCCGGGTTCATCGAGGACCTGGACACGAACCTGGCGCTACTGCGGCGGGGTGTCCCCGACCCGCACCTGCGCATCGACCCGGTCGCCGTCTGGCAGCGCACGGGGACCAAGGGCGCCATGGTCTATGTGGAGGGCCTGGTGCAACCCCGGGTGTTGGCCGAGGTGCGGGGCAAGCTCGATGAGATCGACCCTTCGTTTGCGACGGACAGCAGCATGCTGGCCCAGTGGCTGTCCCCCCGCGCCTATATCTTCCCGACCGTCGGAATGACGGAGCGGCCGGACACCGCCGTCGCAAGCTTGCTGGAGGGGCGCGTCCTCCTGATGGTCGAGGGCTCACCGGTCGCCGTGCTCATCCCGGAGGTGTTCGCCCACCTGCTGCACGTGCCCGGAGACTACTACACCCGTGCTTTCAGCGCCACCCTGGAACGTCTCCTGCGCATGGGCGGGCTGCTGGTCGCCCTGACGGCCTCGCCGCTCTACGTCGCCCTCACCACCGTCAACCTGGAGCTGATCCCGACACCGCTATACATCTCCATCGCCCAGGCGCGCCTGGGCGTGCCGTTGCCCACGCTCGCCGAGGTCTTGGTCCTGGAGCTGCTGGTCGAGGTGATCCGCCAAGCCGGGCTCAGGCTCCCGAGCGGAATCGGCCAGCCCATCGCCGTCGTCGGCGCGGTGGTCATCGGGCAGTCGGCCGTCTTCGCGGGCCTTGTCAGCGCACCGTCCGTTGTGGTGGTGTCGCTGGGCTTCATCATCTCCTTCATCGTGCCCTCGCCGGACGCCTCGCTGGCGGTCCGGGCCATTCGCTACCCCCTGATCCTCGTCGCCGCCGCCTTCGGTCTGTTCGGCCTGATCTGGGCCCTGTTCCTTCTGTGCGTCTACCTGTGCGCTCTGGAGTCCTTCGGCGTGCCCTATCTGGCACCCGTCACGCCATGGCGGCCGCACGGTATGCAGGACACGCTCGCGCGCCTCCCGCTGGAGCAGCTGCGGCGCCCTTTCCTGGCACGCCGGCCCCGCCGCCGGGCCAAAGCGGCGGGCGGATGAACCGCGGAAGCATCACCCCGCCCCAGCTCTTCTGGACCGCGCTGCTCACCATGCTGCCGACGATGATCATGCTGCTGCCCGGCGAGCTTCTGCGCCAAGGCGGGCGCTGGGCCTGGTGGACCCCACTGGTGGCGGCGCCCCCCGCGGCTGCCCTGGCCTGGGCGGCCGGCTGGCTGGCCGCGCACGACGGAGACATGGTGGAGCACGCCAGACGGGCCCTGGGGCCGATCGCCGGCCGCCTGGTGCTGGCCGCCACGTGGGCCGCAACCGGAGCCTACACGATCATCATCGTCCGAGAGGTCGGTGAGGGGGCGAGGGCGACCTTCGTCTCCGGCAACGTGCCGCTGGGGGCGCTCGTCCTCATGGTGCTGCTGCCGGCCGGGATACTGGCGTGGCTGGGACCGGTGGTGATCGCGCGGGTGGCGTCGCTTGTAGCGCCGCTTCTGACGGCGGCCTACCTGGGTGGCCTGGTGGTGGCCCTTCCGGTGTTGCACATCATCTGGGCGTTGCCGCTGCTGCCTGGCGATGGCCGCTTCGCGACGTGGCCACCGCTCGGTATCGCCTGGGTGTGGTTGGTGGAGCCCGCCCTCGTCGGTGTGCTCGTGGCGCACCGCCTCGATCCCGCGGCCCGGCGCCGGGCCGGACTCGTGCTCGCCGGTGTCACCATAACCGCTGCCATCCTGCTGGCCCTCGGCCTGTGGGCGCTCGTCGCCGACTTCGGCCCGCCACGCGCCGCGCAGCTTATCCTGCCGTTTCAGCTGTTCTCCGAGGACCTCCCCTATAGCCCCTACCTCGAACACCTGGACACGCTCGTCATGCCGATCCAGATGCTCTCCGGTCTCGGCAAGGTGGGGATCTTCCTGTGGCTGCAGACCCGCCTGGCCGGCGGCGCGACCGTACGGTGCTGGGCGCCCGCCGCCCTGGTCAGCGAGTCGGTTGCCGCGGGTATCCTCGGTCTCGTGCTCTTCCCGAACGCTCTGGCCGTCGACCGCTCGTTGTACCGGCTGGCCGACTTCGCCCTGCCCGTCCTGGCAGGCGGCATCCTCCTCCCTTACCTCGTCGGCCGGGCTTGGCGTCGGACTGCCCCGTGAAGGCCGGCCGCTCTCGGCTTGGCAGCGTCGCGGTCGTGTTGGCCGCAGCCCTTCTGGCGGGCTGCTGGGGTATCGCACCCGTCGAGAAGTCCGGTTTGACTTCGGTGATGGGGGTCGACCTCGTCGCGGGAGGGTATCGGGTCAGCCTGCTCGTCAGCCGCCCACCCGGCACGCCGACCTCGGGCCTCGGCGGCTCGGCCCACGGGAAGCCGGTGACCCTGGATGAAGCGGCCGCGCCGACGGTCGCGCAGGCGATCGAGCACTTGCGCGCCTCGAGCCCCTTGGATTTGAATTTCACGCACCTTTCGGTGCTGGTGGTCTCCGCGGCCGTGGCAGGCTCCGGAGTGGCGGCGCCCCTCGCGATCCTGGCGACAACCCGGCACCAGGTGGAGACGCCGTGGCTCGTGGTGGCTCGCAACACCAGCGCGGTGAGCATTCTGCAGGCGCTGACCGATAAGCTGCCGCGTCCCGGCGATGTGGCGGTGGATACGATCGTGCAGGCCCGGCAGGGTACGCCCTACCGGGCCGCGCATCTGTTCACCCTGCTCAACGAGATGAATCTTGAGGGCGACGAGTTCGCCACGGCGGGCGCCGGGCTGCGGCCGAGCCCAGACGGGCCCCGATTGGAAATGGGCGGCGTCGCCGTCTTTCGCGCCGACCGCTTGGTCGGATGGCTGGACGGAGGGGCGGCCTGGGGCTGGCTCCTCGCGACGGGGCGCGCCGGCCGCCCCGTGCTGACCGTGCCGACGCCCGACGGCCCGGTTGGACTGCAGATCCTGGGGGACCGCCGCACGATCCGCGTCAGCCAGGGTCTTGCAGGTCCGGTGGCCATGATCGGCATCCGGCTCGTGACAAGCGTGGTCGTACTGCCGCCGGGGCCCGCCGACTTCTGGCGCGACCCCGGCCAGGAGGCCGCACTGCGCTCGGCGGCGGAGTCCGCCATCGCCGACGATGTCTCCGCCGCGCTGGCCGCCGCCCGGAGTGCCGGTGCTGACGTCTTCAGCCTGGGAGAGTTCGTCCGGGTGAGCGACCCGGCCCTCTGGGAGGCGGGCGCCGCCACCTGGAACACGTCCGGGTTCCCCCGCCTGCCGGTGCGGGTTTCCGTTCAGGTCGCGCTGTCTTCGCTCGGCGAGACCGTCTGCCCCTCGCTCGGCTCCTGCTGAGGGCTGCCGGCCACACGGGAGCGCAGGGCGCGGCCGCCGAACGGCCGCGCCTCCATGCACGTTGCGGGGGGTCACCAGGTGCGGCGGGCCGGCCGCCCTGCCGCTCGCCCGCACAGGGCGGGCACGCCGCGTGCGGGTCCACAGCTCCTATGCCTGGCGCAGGCCCGCGGGTCGGCGACGCGTCGGCTCGTGGCCCACGACTCGGCCTCCGGCGAGATTCGGGGTGTCCCCCCCTCTGCCCCAGGTCAGCCGTCGCCACTGCCACCCCTGTGGCAGTGGCCCCACGGATGCCACGGTCCGCCGAAGGCTGCGACAGTGGGGTCACTGCCGCCTGCCCGCCCACCTCTTCGCCGTCCGCGTGCCCGACCAGCACCCGGGCACCCATGACACGGCGGTCCGCGGTTTCGGGGCCTGCTCCGATCTGGCTCGCTCCCGCCTGCTGCCGCTCAACCGTCGACCCCGCATCCGCCGTGCCATGACGTTCCAACTCCCCAGAGACGCCCTCCGGGGAAGCCGAAACCAACGCGCCCGCCAACCAGGCGCCTGGTGCCGAAGCGGCCGCCCGGCGGCGGTGGCGCCGCTTCGGCTCGACCCAAGCGGGGCGTCGTCGGGACGGACGCTTCGCTCCCACAGCGGCCGGACCGAACGTTCGGCAAACAAACTTCCGTTGCGTCGGGCGCGCCGCTGTCCGATGCCGATCACCGCGGACCGGCGGTTGGGGAGCGGGGCGGCGCCGGTGCAACGGCCTACCGACCGCCGGGCGCGACCCGGACCTCGCCGGGACCATCGACCTCCTGCACTTCGCAGTCGATCTGGCCCTGTGCCGCGCGACGGACGAAGCGGAGCGTCGCGCGTGCCGCGCCAAAGCGCAGGCCCCTGAGCGAGAGCTCATCGACCCCTCGGGGGAGGCGTGGGGCAAGCACCGCCAGTCCGTGTCCGGTCGGTGCCAGCCCGAGAAGGGCACGCAGCGACAGGTAAACGCCGGCCGAGGACCAGGCCTGTACGACGCAGGCGTTGGGGTAGGGCAGGGGTGGGTCCGTTCCCACCCGCGGCGTGCCCGAGAACAGCTCCGGAATCCTGCCGCCTGGGAACATGCGCAGGGCATCAAACAACTGGTCGGCCACCAGCGCCGCAGCGTCGGCGGCGCCGCGCCGGCGGAGACCGAAGGCGATCAAGGCGGTGTCGTGCGGCCAGACCGAACCGTTGTGGTAGCTGCCAGGATCGTACGGCCCCTCCGAGGCGGCGAGCGTGCGGATCCCCCAACCGGACAGGAAATCGGGCTGAAGGAGCCGGTCAGCGATGGCCCGGGCCTGCTCCGAGGTCAAGGGGCCGGTCGCCAGGAGATGGCCGAAGTTCGAGGCCGCGGTTGCCACCGGATGCTTACGGCCGTCCAAGGCCATCGCCGGCAGGCCCGCGGGGGTTGTCCAAAAACTCGCGTGAAAGCGGCGAGCCAGCGAACGCGCGGCGCGGCGAGCGTTGGCGGCTTCGGCGATCCGCCCGAGGGCCGTGTATATCTCTGCCGCGGCCACCAGCGCGCCGTAATGGTATCCCTGAACTTCCACGAGCGCGATCGGGCCTTCGGGAACAGTCCCATCAGGACGGATCACACCGTCCCAGGAGTCCTTCCATCCCTCATGAACCAGGCCCAGGGCCGTGCGGCGCCCCCGATACTCGATCAGGCCGTCCGCGTCGGGATCGGCCGGGCCGGCGCACCATGCCAGGGCCGCCCCGAGGTTACCCACCAGTTCGGAGGCCAGGTCGGCACTTTGCCACCACCGACTCGCCTCCCCAAGGACCGCTGCCCACAGGGGGGTCGCGTCGACCGATCCGTAGTAGGGGTGGTGCGGAACAAGATGCGCGCCTGCCAGCTCGCCGCGACGCAGCTCGTGCAGGATCTTGCCCGGTTCCTCCTCGGTGGCCAGATCGCTCCGCCTGCCTTGGTAGCGGGCGAGAAACCGCAGCGTCGCGGCTGCCAGGTCGGGGTTGAGCGGCAGGGCCGCCCAGGTGGCGATGAGGGCGTCGCGTCCGAACGGCGCGGCAAACCACGGTGCGCCCGCGTGCAGAATTCCGTGCCCGCCGCCGGACCACAGATCTCCGAGGTCGCGCCGTGCGCGCGCAAACACACTGTTCAGGGCATCATCGCTGCAGTTCACCGCTGTGCAGGCGCGGTCCCACACCGCCTCGCGCCGCCGCCGCTCCGCGATGGCCGCAGGAAAGTCCATCTGGGACGGCGCCCGCTCGCATGTGCGCCCTTCCACCTCGGGCTGCACGCTCAGGTCGACCACCAGCCCGCCCGCCAGCCGAAAGTACGCACGGGCCCTCGTGCCGTCCGCCTCACATCGGTCCGGGGAGGGCGAAAACCGCACCAGCGTCCGGCGATCCACGCCATCCCTGCCGCGACGGCGGAAGCGGCAGGCCCCGCCCAGCCAGCGCGGATTGCCTCCCCGGCGGCCACCGGACGCATAGACCCCCCGCACCTCGAACACGTCTCGCAAATCCCCTTGAAGCGTGAGGCAGAGCTCACCGGCGGGCCCGACGCTGTGAACCTGGAGCCGACAGAACAGCCGCCCGGCCGTCACCGTGGTCTCCCAGTGCATCACCGCGCCACCGGCGTGCATCAGCGAACCGGAAGCCACCGGCCGGTCTCCGTCCACGGCGAGATCGAGGCACGAGAGGTGGCGCATGTCCAAGAAGTACAGGCCGAACGCACCTGCGGGATCCTCTGGGATCCAGCCGCCCGCGTCCGGGTAGTAGAGGAGTTCGCCCTCCTTCTGCAAGCCGCTGGTGAGCGGAACCGTGCGCGTGCCCCCCAAGACGTGTAAACCACCCAGTTCGAACCGCCTCTTGCTCAGGCCGACGGCTCCCCCTGCACGGCCATGACATCCCGCCTGCCCCCGGCGACGGCGAGTTCGGGCACGGCCGCCACGGGCGCGTTGGCGCCGTCCTGGTCCGCCAGAGCGGACTGATAGACTTGCCACGTCCCATTCATCATCCGGGTCACCGTATGGTGATTCAACACCGCCCGTCTCGCCAGTCCGCTCATCAGGGCTGCCCGGCGGGGCCGCGTCAGCAGTCCGATGCAGCTCTCGGCGAGGGCGTGAGGATCCCCCTGCGGGACGACGTACCCGGTGCGGCCGTCGGCAACGAACTCTGGCATGCCACCGGAGCGGCTGACGACGACCGGGGAGCCCGAGGCCATGGCCTCCAGCACGCCGAGACCGAATGGCTCTTCGTACAGCGAGGGGTAGATGGTCACATCGGCAACCTGATAGAGGTCGGCCATCTCTTCCCAGGTGAAGCTGCGGATCAGCACATGCCCCGCCAGCTCCGCGTCCCGCACCACCTGCCGGATCTCCTGCAATTCGGCGCTCTGCACGTTGCCCCAGTCGACGATGGCGCCGGCTCCCGCACAGACGAGGAGCGCGGCGGGAATGGAGCCGCGGATCTCCTTCAGGGCGGCGATGGCCACCAGCGAGCCCTTGGCGACGCTGCTGCGCGCGGGGTGGAAGATGACACGCCGGCCAGCAAGCGCCGGATAGCGGCGGCGAATCAAACGCCGGACCCGCTCGGACTGCGGCCGAAAGCGCTCGGTGTCCAAACCGTGATGCACGACCGCCACGCGCTCGCTTGCGAAGCCCGAGCGCAGGAGTTCGTGTTCAATGTAGTGGCTCACGGCGATGATCCGGTCCCACGCCTGGGCCCGCGAGCACATGTGGCGCCAGAGGCCGTCGTCCCAGACGTTATGCGCCGTCAGGACCAGCGGAATGCCCGCCTCCCGGCACCAGCCGGACAGCACGTTGAGGTGCGTGGCGCTGAAATAGTGCATGTTGTGGGCATGAACCAGGTCAGGGCGGGCCGATTCAAGGAACTGCAGGATCTCGCGGCGCACGGCCGCGTGAAGCTGGCCGGTGCCCTGTCCTTCGCGCAGACGATTGAGATCCAAAAGCGGGGTCCGCACCAGCGGCATGCCTTCCCAGGTGCCGGACGCTTGTCGGCCATCGATCGACCCCGTCAGCAGGGAGACTTCGGCCCCTCGCGCCGCCAGAGCGGGGCAGAGTGTCGCCAGATGCGACTCGACACCCCCGATGACCGGCGGAAAGGCCCAATGGACCATCGCGATGCGCATCCCGTCTCCCCCTCACATGTCTACCGGGACATTTAAAGATGTCTAACTAAAGATGTCTAACGGGACCACGCGCCCGTGTGAGCCGATGGCCGGCAGCCGAACGGCATCCCGGTGTTCGGCTCCGAGCGCCCGCGTGGGCTGGGCCGCGCCACGAGTGGCGATGCCGGGTTCATCGGCGCATGATCCTGCCGCGCGCCACCAGGTGCCAGACGATCATCACGGCCGCGACCAGGAGGGCGAGGTGAATAAACGCACCGGCGTGGAACACCAGCAACCCGAGGAGCCAAACGGCGACCACAATCAGGGCCAGCCAAAGGAGCATGGAGCAACCCCCTTACTTACGAGCGCGCGGCCACCGTCCGCGGGGTCGGCGCGGCATCAGGCCGCGACAGCCCCACACCCCGTCGGCGGCCGGCCGGGGGCGCTCGCCGCGACATCAAGGGCGGGACGTCACGAACGCTGCTTCGAGGCGTGCGTCTTCGCCACACCCACCGTCGAGGCCGTAGCGACGGGCTCGGGCTGAAGAACCTGGAATCCCGGCGCCGATACGGCCACCACCGGCCGGTTCTTCAGTTCCGCTTCGAGGCGCCGGGCGCGGTTGCGCCACCGCATCTGCACGGGCGTCGACAGGACGGCGGTGCAGACGGCACCCAGGACGGCGGCCAGGACGACAACCACCGACACAGCGACAGTCGTGTGCCAGTTGAGAAAGGCTAAGTGGAGCGGCACCGGATTCTGGCCGGCCAGGATCGCAACGGCCAGCGCCGCAATCAGAAACAGTAAGACTCGCACGATGCTCATCTCAGCGCCACCCTTGTTCGGATCCGATTTGTGCAGGGTCGGGTCGTTGGGCTGCGTGGTTGCACTCTCACCACGTGTCCGAGGCGCCGCGGCGGCAGCGCGTGCGGGGCTGGCTGTGCCTCGGGGCACGCTCGGGATACTAACGATAGATGGCGGTGCGCCTCCGCAGGTAAACCTCGCGCCCGGATATCGGTTGGGTTTGCCAATGCCGGCGGCGGGTGGGTGCCACCGGCAGCAGCGGGTCTCGAGCGGAGCGGGGGGCGGGAGATATCTGGCCGCGCGACCGCGCCGTTCGTGCTATGCTAGCTTTGTAGCGGATCGTGCCTTTCCCCCAGTCACTCGGTATTCGCACCCGAAGGGTCGCCCAACCCCACAAGATGAGTGAGCCTGTCCCCGACACGGAGCGGTCGAGCTTCGCCCATCGGCTGGCGGCCGCTCGTGGTCACGCGTCTCTAAACGAGCGCCAACACGCCGTGGCAGGGCCCGCCCAGCTCCGACAGCCTGGAGCGCTGTCCGGTCCATCGCCGCCATGCGCCATGCGCCGCGGCGAATGGCCTCCGGATCAGTGGCCCAGGTGGCGCATATTCGCACGCGAAGGGCGGTGGGGGCGATGCGGTCCACGCAGTTGGATGGCGAGGGCGCCTGGCGGATCTGCCGCGGCCGCCGGAGACGACCCCCCTATGACGGTAGCCGCAGCATGACCCTCACGGTCCCGTTGACGCGATCGCGATCAAGAGAGGGATGAGACCCATGACCAGAACCGAATCGACCCCGTTCACGATTCCATCCGCGGTCACTTGCAGCGACGGCCCCTGTGGCGAGCTGACCCGCGTCGTCGTCGACCCGATCGCCCGCACGGTCACCCATCTGGTGGTCGCGCCCAAGCACGGGAGCCAACCCACCCGGTTGGTCTCGCTCGATCTCGTCGACTCGTCGACCCATGAGCTGCGGCTGCGGTGCACGCTGGCGGAGTTCGAAAAGCTCGACGCCGCCGAAGAAGTCCAGTTCTTGCAGGGCACGAACAGCCTGTTGGGCTACGGGCCCGGGCAGGCATATGCTTGGCCCTACTTCGGGCTCGGCTTGGGCGGCATGGGCGGCTTGGGCATGGGCATGGGTGGGGCGGGGATGATGGGCATCGGCAACGCTCCCCATTCGGTCACGTACGACCGCCTACCGAAGGGCGAGGTGTCGGTGCGGCGGGGCGACCAGGTCCATGCGACGGATGGCCCGATCGGAAAGGTCCAGGGACTGGTGATCGATCCCGCCGATCACCACGTGACGCACGTGCTTCTCCAGGAGGGGCACCTCTGGGGTCGCAAGGAAGTCGCGATACCGATCAGCGCTGTGACGGACGTCAAGGAGGGCATCCGGCTCAACCTCAGCAAGGAGGCCGTGGAACGGCTGCCTGCCGTCCCGATCGACAATGTTGGCGACCCGCTCGTCGCCGGCCCCCTCGCGTAGCGCCTTGTGCTGCCGCAGCGACCGCCGCCCGGTGGTGGCCGCTGCGGTCCGCCTCGGATCGAGCGGCGTGTCCGGCGCGCGGGCGATGCGCTCGGTCGCCGTTGGGGCCGGCGCGTCCATCTGGTCCGCTGACTCAGGATCGTGCCGGGCGGCCGGTTCGCTCGTGACGCGAGAAGATGGATGGTTGAGGTCCACGCATCAAGCGCCCCCGGGTGCCGGTGGCGGATGACGGCCGGCCGCGCAGGCGGCCGGCCACCTGACAGGCTTCGCGGTCCGGCCCTCCCGCACGGACTGCGCGGCCCGCCCCCTCATGCACATCGGACAGAGGCGCTCAGGGGGCAGTCCAGTGAGGGACCCCATCTGAAAGCGCGTCCTCGATCGGTCACCGGCGCGGGCAAGGGTCCGCGCCTCGACCTCGGCGCTCGCCTGGTCCGCCGCGTGCGGGGTGAGCGGAAGGCACGCACCGGGGGCAACGCCGAGCCATGGATGCGCTGGGCGGCGCTGCTGGCCCGCCACCGGCGGGTGGACCTCACCCTGACGCGCGAACGTGCGCACTCGGTGTGCTGCGCCGCCGGGGCGCCGAGTTGGAACCCGGGCCGGCAGGGTGGATGCCGCCTTGGCGCGGGCTCCATGGACCCAGCCCCTACGCCAGGCCACGCGGCAACGTGCTGATGCCGCACCCAGCGCGGCCTGGCCGGCTGCGGGCGACGATCGAGACGCATCCGCCAGGCCATGGTAGCTTGGTGCCAGGGGGGAGAGGCCTTGAGCCCATCGGAAGAGGCCGCCACCCGCGAGCCGGGCGGACCGCCATCCGAGGAGAAGCTGACACCCACCTTCTTCATCATCCAGTCCCTCAGCCGGCTGGAAGGCCGCTTCGACCAGATGGACCGGCGGCTGGACGACCTGAAGGCCGACATGGTGCGACTGGACGTCAAGATCGACTCCGTGCGCAAGGAACTCCGCAGCGAAATCGGCACGGTGGTGCGCTGGTCCATCGCCGTCTTTTTCACCGTGCTCGCCGCGGTCGTGGTCGTCATCCTGACCCACGCCTGACTCCGCGCTGGGCGCTGTGCCGCGCACCCGCGCCGGCACCCCAAACGCACCCCGGCAGGTCATCGACACGGCCTCCTGTGATGCAGCGCCCCTTTTTGAGCTGGGTC
>DAHVAF010000060.1 GCA_027314765.1 Clostridia bacterium
GAGCTGGCGGCGGACGGGCTCGTGGCCCTGCCCAAGGGGAAGGACCAGTACGACCGGGGCGAGCAGCCGCCCCTCCCGCGGTTTGTGGCGGTGGCTGGCGGCGCGGCGCCTGCCGCCAGCAGGCCGGACCCCGCCACCTACCCCTGGCCGCCACAGCTGCGGTGGGCGGCGACCATGCGTCCTGCGCTCCGCGATGACGAGATGGAGGTCCTGCGCGCAGCGGCCGCCTTCCTGTTGCGCGGCGGCGAAGGGCCGGTCGTGCCCGCCCAGGAGCGCTCACTGGAGCTTTTCGGCGACGAAAAGCGGCTCGGCAAGGTCGCCGGGCAGCGCCTGTTCGCCCCGCGTCGGCTGAGCCTCGCCATGCTCAGATGCCGCGAGGTCCACCCGCCCTTTGTGTTCTGCAGGTTGTGCGAGCGGCCGACGCTCCTGGTCGTGGAAAATAGCGCGACTTACGACTCGCTGCTGCGGGTGCTGGACGCGGGCGGTCCCGTCGGAACGGTGGGCTACGGCGCCGGCAAGCACTTCGTCCTATCCGTGGCGGCGGCCCGCGACCTCGACCCCGTGCCCGTGCGCATCCTGTACTTCGGCGACATCGATCCGGACGGGCTGGACATCCCCGTGCGCGCCGGGGAGACCGCCGCTGCCCACGGTCTACCTCCCGTCGAGCCGGCGGAGGCGCTCTATGCGCTGCTGCTCGGCGGGCGGGGCGGGGCCGGCGCCAATTCGCGGACGGCGTGGCTGCCGGAGGGGCTGCGCGGACCCGCGGCCGCCCTGCTGGCAGGCGGCCAGCGCCTTGCACAGGAGCACATCGGCCTGGAGCGGCTGCTGAGGGACGGGACGTGGCGCGTGGGTCTGGAGCGCCAGCTCACGGCGCCGCGCGGGGGGCGTGAGGGCAGCCCGACGGCGGAGGTCCCTGATGCCCCAGGCCCCATCACAGCGCCCGCTTCGCCAGGCTCCAGCTGAACGGCCGCGTCGTCACCATGTGCGGCCCCTCGAAGCGCACCTCGGTGTCGGCGTCGTCGGCCGCGCGGAAGGCGGCGCCGGCGGCCGGCACCAGGTGGGCCGTGAGCGACGGGCCGCGGATGTCCAGCCCCTCCCCCGCCCGCTCCACGGTGACCAGCGCCTCCCCCTCGAGGTAGGCGCCGGCGACGCGGGCCAGGACCTCCGGATCGGCTGCCGCGGGCGTGGCCGGCTCGCGGCGGTTGCCGAGCACGGCCTCCGCCAGGCGCCGCGTGAGGGCCGCCGGCTCGAAGTTGCCGAGGTTCGTCAGCAGGATGATCGTCAGACCGCCGTCGCGGAAGCGCGCGAAGAACGTGGAGAAGCCGTTGATGCCGCCCGCGTGGTGGGCGACCAGCGCGCCACGGTACGAGGATGTGCGCCAGCCGAGGCCATAGCCGATGGGAAAGCCATCGGCCAGGACCAGCGGCTCCAGCATGCGGGCCTGGGTGGCGTGGTCGAGCAGATCGCCGCGCCGCAGGGCCGCATCCAGGCGCATCAGGTCATTCAGGGTGGAGCCCAGCGCCCCGGCCGAGTACGGCACCGTCATGCTGAGGTGGGGCGCGTTGGCGTAGCCCCCCTCCGCGCGGCGGTAGCCGGCGGCCCGGTGCGGCACGACGGGGTCGTCGCTGAGATAGCGCGTGGCCGTCATGCCGAGGGGCGCGAAGATGCGCTCGCGCACGAAGTCGGCGTAGGGCATCCCCGAGCGGGCCTCGATCACCCCGCCGAGCAGCGCATAGCCGGAGTTGCTGTACCGGAAGGCGGTTCCGGGCGGGAAATCCAGCGGCAGGTCGCGGAAGACGCCGAAGAGCTCCTCTGGGGTGTGGTCCCTGACCGCGAAGTCCTGGTAGATCCCCGGCAGGGCCGTGTAGTTCGGGATGCCGGCCGTGTGGTGCAGGATCTGCCGCAGGGTGACGTCGCGGCCCGGCGCGGGATAGCCGGGAAGGTGGTCCGCCAGCCTGTCGTCCAGCCCCAGGCGGCCGTCCGCCTCCAGCAGGAGGATGGCCGTCGCCGTGAAGGACTTCGTCAGCGAGGCAAGGCGGAAGACGGTGTCGGTCCCGACGGGCGTCTGCCACTCGAGGTTCGCATGCCCATACCCGCGGGCATGGAGCGGCACGCCGTCGCGGAGCACGGCCACGGCGGCGCCCGGCACATCGACCTCTGCCATCACGGCATCGATTTCTGGCAGCATGGTGTGAGGGGTGAGCCTCCTTTGGTCCTGGAGACGGAGCGCCTGCGCCTGCGGCCCCTGGTGGACGGCGACCTCGACGGCCTCATGGAGATCTTCTCCGACGCAGAGGCGATGCGCTACTACCCTGGGACGAAGACCCGCGAGGAGGGTGCGGCCTGGCTGGCGTGGTGCCAGCGCCTGGCCCCCTTCGGCCTGCACGCCGCCGTCCTGCGCGAGGATGGCAGCTTCGCGGGCCAGTGCGGCCTGATCCCGCAGGAGGTGGACGGCCAGCAGGAGCTGGAGATTGGCTACCTGTTCGTGCGGCGGCACTGGCGGAAGGGCCTGGCCACGGAGGCGGCCGCCGCCTGGCGCGACCAGGGCTTCGCGCTGGGCCGCGAGCGCCTGATCTCCATCATCGACCCCGGCAACCAGCCCTCCATCCGCGTGGCGGAGCGCATCGGCATGCGCCTGCACCACGAGACGGAGAAGTTCGGCAAGCACGTGCGGATCTACGCCATCGAGCGGCCGGGCGGAGGCGGAGGAGGCTGAGCCGCCTCCGCCTCCCGGCAGTCGCTGCGCCACGGCGCCCCGCCCCGGGACCGGGTCGTGCCCCCGCGCCGCGCTGGCGGCGCGCGGCGCGGATTCGTTTGCCGGTGCGAGGTGAGCCATCGCCGGAGCCCCGCCCGGGAACCGGTCCTGCCGCCGCGACGCGCATGCGGCGCGCGGCGCAAATCCCCTCGCCAAGCCGCTGACGACCGGCATCGCCTGGCGCCGGGCTGTCCTGGCCCCTCCCCCGCCACCCCCCCCGCAGTGCGGCGCAAGTGCCTAATGATCCAGGTGCTGCACCTTGGCGTAGCGGGCTTCGCAGGCCGGCAGCGGCTCGCCGTCCAGGCGGGCGGCCGGCTTGTCCAGGCAGGCGTGCGTGCCGGGGACGAAGCCGTGGGCGTTGCGGACGCCGAGGCCGCGGTGGGTGAAGGTCAGGATGGTGCCGTCCCCGTCGGGCGCCGGCTCGTAGCGCACGACGCCCGGCTCGACGATGCTCTGCCGCCACTCGTGCTCCAGGACGCGCGGCGGGTCCCACACCAGGATGCGGCCCGTCATGTGCTTCGCGCCGGCGGGCATCGGCGGGTCATCGGGATCCATCGCGATGGTGCCGCCCGTGCGCGGCTCGATGGCGGTGGCGCCGAACCACGCGGCGCGGCGCGCGGGTCGGTGATGGCGGCCCAGACCTCCTCGACGGGGTGGTTGAGGCGCCGCACGAACGTGAGGGTCGCCGTGTCGCCGTCGATGGTGACCGTGGCGCGGGGTCCAGGGCCTGCCATGCCGCTCGTCAGCCTCCCTGCGTGTGGTCCAGGTACCGCTGCAGGGCGTCCAGGTGCGCGCCCCGGAAGCGGCGGTAGCGCGCCGCCCACAGGTGGAGCTCGGCAAGGCCCTCGGCCCGCAGCCGGTAGATGCGCCGCTGGCCGTCCGCCCGCACCGCGACCAGGCCCGCCTCGCGCAGCACGCGGAGGTGGTGCGACACGGCGGGCTGGGTGAGGCCGGGGAGCGCCTGCGCCAGCTCGCCGGCCGTGTGGTCCCCGCTCGCCAGGAGGTCGAGCAGGGTCCGCCGGCTGGGCTCGGCCACGGCCGTGAAGACGTCCATGCCCGTAGTGTTGCATGGGCTTATATACATATCTACCGATATTCACAGGATCCAAACGGCCCTTGACCCGGGCCGCCGCGCCCCCTATCGTGAAGGTGGCTAAAAAAGCGAACAGCGCTCCCTCGTTAGGCGAGGCGGGCACGGGAACATAGGCCGCCGGCCGGAAACATCGAGAGATGCCAACGGCCAGGACAGGCGGGGCCGGCACAAGGCTCCGCCCGGCGCGGCTGGAAGACCGCGGGACGCGGTCCCTACGTTCTGTGCTGCCGAAGCTCAACCAGTGAGGGGACCGCGTCTGCGCGGGCTTCTCACCGACGAGAGGCCCGCGCTTTGCATTTGCCGCGCAGGAAAGGGGTGGTGCGCCGTGAGTACCGGTGGCCATAGGCAACTCCGACACCCGCAGGCCGCATCCGGCTGGCCGCCCCAGGCAGGCGCACGCCCCCGCACGCATCGCGCGTAGCGTCAGGGCGTCCGACTCCCGCCTCAACCTGGGCCCCCGGCCGCCGCGGCCGGGGGCCCGTCTGCTCGAGAGAGGAGGGCACACCATGCGGACCCCGGCCCACGCCGAGCCCGACCCTGACCGACCACGGAACCCGCGATTACGGGGAGAGAAGGTGACCGCATGGCAGCCGTCCTCCATGATCCCGCCGCCCGCGGGGCCACCCGCGAGAAGGACCTGCGCCGCCGCGACCGCACGCGCCTGCTGAGCCTGCACGCGCAGCGGCCGTCGTGGTCGCGCGCGCTCCTGCTGCTGCTGCTGGTCGCCGGCCCCGGCATGCTCGTGATGCTGGGCGACAACGACGCCGGCGGCGTCATCACGTACGCCACCACGGGCGCGCGGTACGGGGTCGGCTTCTTCGTGCCGTTCCTGATCCTGATGATCCCCGTCGCCTACCTGGTCCAGGAGATGACCGTGCGCCTCGGCGCCGTCTCGCAGAAGGGCCACGCCGAGCTGATCTTCGACCGGTTCGGCCGCTTCTGGGGCTGGTTCTCGATGGCCGACCTGGTGCTCGGCAACGTGCTGACCCTCGTCACCGAGTTCATCGGCATGGCGGCCGGCCTCTCGATCTTCGGCGTGCCGCTTGCCGCCGCCGTCCTCGGCAGCGCCTGCCTGGTCGCCGCCCTGGCCGCCATCCAGCGGTACATGACGGCCGAGCGGATCACGCTGGGCCTGGCCGCGCTGAACCTGGTCTTTCTCCCGCTTGCCCTGCGCGCCCACCCGTCGGCCGGCGCCATCGCCGCCGCCCTCGCGCACTGGACCCTGCCCGGCGGCCTCACGAGCGGCGTGCTCTTTCTGATCATCGCCAACGTGGGCACCACCATCGCCCCGTGGATGCTCTTCTACCAGCAGGGCGCCACCGTCGACAAGGGGCTCACCCCGCGCGACATCCGCCAGGGCAAGACCGACACCCTGGTCGGCAGCATCGTCATGGGCATCGTGGCCGTCGCCATCGTCGTGCTGACCGGCACGGTGCTGTTCCCGCGCGGCATCGCCGTCTCCGGCCTGAGCGCCGCCCAGTGGGCGCAGACCCTGGAGCCGTTCCTCGGCACCACGGCCGCGCGCCTCTTCGGCCTCGGGCTCTTCGAGGCGGGCCTCGTCGCCGCCGTGACCATCTCGCTCTCCTCGGCCTGGGCCGTGGGCGAGGTCACCGGCCGCACGCACAGCCTGAATGCCCCGCTGCGCCAGGCGCCCCTCTTCTACGGCATCTACGGCGGCAGCATCGCCGTCGCGGCCGCCGTGGTCCTCATCCCGCACGCCCCGCTGCAGCTGATCACGCTGACCGTCCAGGTCGTCGCGACGCTGCTGATGCCGCCGGCCCTGCTCTTTCTGCTGCTGCTGGCCAACGACCCCGAGATCATGGGCCCCTACCGCAACAGCCGCGCCACGAACATCTGCGCCGGCGCCGTGGTGGCCATGATCCTGGCGCTCTCAACCCTGTACGGGCTGACGACCCTGTTCTGAGAGGAGGCCGCGCCGATGGACATCGACCGGGAGCTGGAGGATCTGGAGAGCCGGGCCCGCCGCGTGTACGGGCCGGCGCGCCTCGGACGGGCCGCCCGCTGGCTGATGTGGCTGCTGCGGGCGTACGTGGTCGCGATGCTGGCGGTGGTCGTATACGGGTTCGTCCACTGAGGAGCGTTCGTGACGGGGTCCGGATGACGCGAGCGAGGGCCGCAAAGCGGCTCTCGCGAAGCTGGGCCGAAGCCGCGCCAGGATGGAGCAAGCGGCGAGGCCGCGTACGCGCCGCCCCACCAAAATACGCCCGAAGGACCCGCTCCGGGGGAGGGCGAAGCCCGCCCGACGGGAGGTGCCCAGGGCATGGCCGACCTGTTTGCGTGGCGCGACGCCCAGGCCGAGCGCGAGGTGTTCGCCGCCATCTCGGAGGCGGAGCCGCGCGCGCTGGTGAGCCGGTTCGCGGAGCTGGTGCGCGAGACCGGCACGGAGGACGAGCGGCTGGCGGCGGACTACATCGCCGACCGGCTCGCGAAGATGGGCATCCGGCACGAGGTGCACCGGCCCACGCTCTTCATCAGCCGGCCGCGGCCGTCCAGCCTGGCGGTCGACGGGCGGGCCTACCGCGCCAAGACGCCGGCCATGGCGGTGTCGACGGACGGGCGGGCGCTGACGGGGCCGCTCGTGTATGTGGAGACGGGGTACGCGGCCGACACGGCCGGGATCTTCGACACGGCGGAGATCCACGCCGACCTGCGCGGGAAGATCGCGGTGACGGACGGGCTGCCCATGCCCGCGAAGGTCAAGCAGCTGACCGACAACGGCGCGCTGGCGGGCCTCTTCGTCATGCCGGGCGCGGGCATCCACGAGGGGATCTGCACGACGATCTGGGGCGCGCCGGACCTCGACAACTGGAGGGCGCAGCCGGCGCTGCCCATCGTGTCGGTGGCGCACGGCGACGGGCAGGCGCTCATCGCGGCGCTGCGGGGCGGCGCCCAGCTGACGGCGTCGGTGGCGACGCGCCTGGAGACGCGGTGGGAGCCGTGCCCCGTGGTGGTGGCCGAGATCCCCGGCACCGACGACCCGGAGCGCTTCGTGCTGCTGCACGGTCACTACGACTCGTGGCACCAGGGCATCGGCGACAACGCGACGGGCGACGCGCTGCTGCTGGAGGTGGCGCGGGTGCTGGCGGCGCGGGGCGGCGGGCTGCGGCGCACGCTGCGAATCGCCTGGTGGCCGGGCCACTCCACGGGGCGCTACGCCGGGTCGACGTGGTACGCCGACCGGTTCGCGCTGGACCTGGCGGCCAACGCGGTGGCGCAGGTGGACTGCGACTCGCCGGGCTGCCGCTGGGCGACCGAGTACCGGGGGTTGGCGTGCATGGCGTCGCTGTTTGCGATGACGGCGGCGGCCGTGCGGGACGCCACGGGGCTCGGGAGCACGCGCGAGCGGCCGAACCGCGCCGGGGACTACTCCTTCAACAACCTGGGCCTGCCGGCCACGCTGATGCTCTCGTCGACGATGCCGGAGGCCGTCGCCCGCGAGCACGGGTACTACCCCGTGGGCGGCTGCGGCGGCAACATCGCCTGGCACACGGAGGACGACCTGCTGGAGATCGCCGACTTCGAGAACCTGGCGCGCGACGCGCGGGTGTACGCGGCGGTGGTGATGCGGCTCTGCAGCGCGCCCGTGCACCCGATCGACCTGGGCGCGGAGCTGGACGAGGCGGGGGCGGCGCTGGTCGCGTACCGGGCGGCGGCGCCGGGGCTGGATCTCGGGGCCGTGGACGCGGCCGCGGCGCGGCTGCGGAAGGCTCTTGCGGGGTGGTCCGCGGGCGGGGACGCCGAGGCGCGGAACGCGGCCATGCGGCGGGCCAGCCGCCTGGTGGTGCGCAGCAACTACGCGCGATTGGACCCGTTCCGGCAGGACCCGGCCCTGGAGGTGGCCCCGCTGCCCGACCTGGAGCCCGCGCTGCGCCTGCCGAGGCTGGAGGCGGGCAGCCACGAGGCTCATGTGACCGAGACGCACCTGATGCGGGGCGCCAACCGTGTCGCCGCGCTCTGGGGCGAGGCGGCAAGGGAGCTGGAGGCCGTCAGCCGGTAGGTTCCTTAGCCGCCCTGGATCCCGGCGACCAGGTCGGGTAAGTCTGCTCGCCCTTCCGCGACCGCGACGGCCAGTGCCTCGACGACTTCGGGGGACGTCGCGAGGGGAAGTCCGTTCACGGCCAGCACCGCCATGCCGACCAGCATGGCGGTGCGCTTGTTTCCGTCGACGAAGGGGTGGTTTCGGATGAGAGCCTCGACCAACGCCGCAACGCGTTCCACAAGGCTCGGGTAGAGGGGCCTACCGTCGAACGTGGCCAAGGATCGGTTCAGGGCCGACTCGAGGAGGCCACGGTCGCGGACGCCGGCGCCCCGCCTGTGGCGGCGACAAGTCGGTCGTGAGCCCTTGTCACTTGCGCGGCACTCGGCCACGTCACCGTTGCGCAAGGCGCTCCCACGCCGGCCGATACTGCTCGATCAAGCGGTCGACAACATCGAGCCAGGCGTCGCGCTCCACTGGCTCGACGGGTCCCTGCTCAATCAACTCGCGCAAGAGGCTGGCCGCCTCGTCCGGCGGGAGGGCGCGCAGTTCACGCAACAAGTCCTCGCGGGTCACAAGACAGGCCTCCCAGACCGATGGTACCTCACGCCTGGGCGACCGGCGCCGGCTCCTGCGGCACCTCGGCGCCGTTGATCAGGACCTTCACCCGGATCTCCGCCGCCTGGCGCAGCATGGCCGACACCCCGCAGTACCGCCACTCGGAGAGGGCCACGGCATGGGCGACGCGCTCGGGGTCGAGCCCGTCGCCCTCCACCTCATAGGTGAGATCGATGACGCGGAACACCTTGGGGTGCTGGTCCGTCTCCTCGCCCTCGGCGCGCACGCGGAAGGCCCGCACCGGCTGGCGCATCTTGGCCAGGATCGAGATCACGTCCATCGCGGTACAGCCGGCGAGCGCACCCAGCAGCAGCTCCTTCGGGCGCGGCCCGGTGTCGGCCCCGCCGCCCTCCACCCGCGCGTCCAGGCGCACGGTGTGGCCGGACCCCGCCGCCGTGTCGAACGCCATGCCGTCCTTCCACTCCGCCGTCATGTGCACGCTGGCAGCCCCCCGCAACCCACGATAGCCCGCGCCGCCTGATGGAGCCGCCGAAGACAGGCTCCATCAGGCGCATCCCACCCGCTAAAGTCCGCGCCCGCTCTCGGCGCCGCCCGAACGGCCCCGCCAGCAGGCACATCCCACCCGCGACACCCTGCGTCCGCTGATGGGGCCGCCGAACAGCACCGCCACCAGGCGTGTCCACCCGCTACAGCGGGTGCCCGCTGATGGGGCCGCCGACGAGCGGCGCCTGCGGGCACGCCAGACCCGCTGCAGCGTGAAGGGGGCGGCGCGAGAACGCACAATCCACCCGCTGCGGCGCGCGCCCGCTCTCGGCGCCGCCCGAACAGCCCCGCCAGCGGGCACATCCCACCCACTACAGCCGGCGCCCGCGGATGGGCCCGCCGAAGAGCGGCGCCAGCAGGCAGATGTTGGCCCCGCCCACCACGACGAACAGCACGCCGATGATGCCGAGCCAGAGCGGCCAGCCGGCCAGCGCCCCGATGATCAGGACGGCGCCCGCCAGGACCCGCAGCCAGCGGCCGGCCGCGCTCGCGAAAAACCGTGCCACGCCCACAACGATCAGCTCCTTCCGCCGCGCAGCTCGGACAGCATGCGCTTTTCAGGCGCCGCGCCCGTGATGGCCGGCCGCCCGTTGATCACGGTCAGCGGCACGCCCTGCACGCCATAGAGGTCGGACAGCCGCGGGAACTCCACAGCATCCACCATGTCCGCCCGGACCAGCGGGCTGGCCAGCGCCATGTGGTGGGCCAGCTGCACCATGCGCGGGCAGTGCGGGCAGCTCTGCGTCACGAAGACCTGCAGGTGCAGCGGGGTCTGCCGCGCCACCAGCTCCGCCAGCAGCTCGCTGTCCAGGCCCGGGTCGGCCCCGGCCACGCGGCGGATGGCGTCAAGCAGCGAGTTGAACTCGTAGCCGCCCGGGAAGCCGAAGAAGCGGATGCCGTTGGCGGGCCCGTCGCCGCTGCCCTCGGGCACCAGCGCCAGCGCCGGGGACCGCCCGCCGGTGCCGAACAGCTCGGCCTCCGGGCCGTCCGCGGGCAGCGTGCGCACGCTCAGCTCCGGCACGGCCTCGGCCAGCTCGCCGGCCAGGGCCTCCATCGCCTGGCTGCCCTCCGTGCCGCCGTCGCTGAACAGGACCAGGGTGACGTTGCGCGGCAGGTCCGCCAGCTGCTGCTGCACGTACGTCTTCTCGCGGGGACCCAGGAGCGTCATTTCTTCAAGCGCCTCCTCACGCGGCCCACGATAGGCCCGCCGCGTCCAGGGAGGCGTCTGCGGCACGCGCGCAAGTGTACAGGAAACGTCTATGCCACAACGGACGGCCTTCGGCGTCCATGCCAACGGCGACCGCCTCGAACGCCGCCCGCGCCGCACGCCCGATCCGCTTGGCAGCTGACGTTCCGTCCTCGGGCACTTCTAGCCCATCACGGGCGGCCTCCGGCATCCATGCCTCCGGCGACCGTCTCGAACGCGGCCCGCGCCACCCGGCCGATCAGCCGCTCGGCGGCCAGCGTCCCGTCCTCCGGCACGTCGCGCGAGAGGGCCGCGAACGCAAGGCGCCCGCCGCCCGGCAGGCCGATGACGCCGCAGTCGTTGACGGCGCCGCCGCCCGTCCCCGTCTTGTGCCAGGCGGTGGTCCCAGACGGCAGCAGCAGCGGGATGCGGCTGGCGGCATGCTGCCGCTGCAGCAGGTCCACGGCCACGGCCGTCTCCGCCCGGCCCAGCGCTCGCCCCTCCACCACGTCGAGGAAGATGCGCGCCATCTCGCGCGGCGTCGAGCCGTCTCCGGCGTCGGCGCCCGGGATCAGCTGACCGGCGTCCAGCCGCCGCGCCACCTCCGCGCGGTTCTCGGCGCCGCGGTCATCCGGGTCGGCGCCGACCACGCGCGCGAAGTACCCGAAGCAGTCCTCGCGGATCTCCGTCTCGCGGTACCCGCGTCGCCGCAGCGACTCGACGATCCGGTCGATGCCCACGCGCGCGCAGAGCAGGTCGGTGGCCGTGTTGTCGCTGACGATGATCATCAGGGTGGCCAGGTCGCGCACGGTGACAGCCGCGCCCGGCGCCAGCTCGCACAGGATGCCGGACCCGGGCGAGATGTCGCCGGCGCCCACCGTCACCCGGGTATCGAGGCGCTCGCGCCCGGCGGCCACGCGGTCGAGCAGCCCGATCAGCACGCCGATCTTGAAGACGCTGGCCAGGGGGAAGCGCTGGTCGGCGTTCCAGGCGACCTCGTCCCCGCCGGCGCGGATGCAGAAGCCGAAGGTGCCGCCAACTCCGGATGCCGCCTCGGCGATGAAGGCGCGCAGGCCAGCCGCGTTCACGGCGATCCCTCCCGGGGCGGGGCGTTCGCCAGAGCCCACCGCCATTCCCCCACCCCGAAGGCGCGCATATTGGGGCGACGGCGCGTACGCGCCGTCGCTCACGACGGCTGAAACGAGTAGCCGAGGCCGCGGTGGGTGCGGATGTACAGGTCGCCCAGCTTCTTGCGCAGGTTGGCCACCTGCAGGCGGAGGAGGTGGGGGTCGTCGGCGTAGGCCTCGCCCCAGATGCGGCGCAGCAGCTCGCGCTGCGGGAAGATGCGGCGGGGGTTGGCGGCCAGCATGGCCAGCAGGCGGTACTCCGTGGGGGTCAGGGGCAGGGGGCCGCCGCCCAGGGTCGCCACGCGGTCGCGGAAGTCGACGCGCAGGCGGCCGTCGTCGTAGGCCGGGGCCGGCATGCCATCGCCCCGGGCGGCACGCCGCAGCACCGCGCGGACGCGGGCCTCGACCTCCTCCGGGGCCACGGGCAGGGCCACGTAGTCGTCGGCGCAGGTCAGCCCGCGGACGGCGCCCAGCGTGTCGCCCTCGGGCACCAGCATGATGACGGGGAGCTCGGCCACGGCCTGCAGGTCGCGGCAGGCGGCCGTGCCGTCGGAGCCGTCCGGGCGCGAGGTGACGACGATCAGGTCCGGCGGGCGGGCGAACAGGACGCCGAGGGCCACGTCCATGGATGCCGCGGCCTCGACCGTGTAGCGGGCGGGCGGCAGCGCGGCGCGCACCAGGGCCAGCAGGGCGCGCTCGGAGCCGACGGCCAGCACGCGGACCGGCGCCAGGGGCGTCACGCGGCACCCTCCCAGGCCATGGTACACCTGGCTCGACAGGGCGCCCGCCTGCGGGCCATGATGGCGGCATGAAGCGCATTCCCGCGTGGCAACTGCTGGTGGAGCGCGGCCTGGCCGGCGACCGGCGCGCGGCCGAGGCGCTGGCGCTGACGGGCCGCGTGGTCGTCGGCGGCACCCGCCTGGACAAGCCGGGGACGCCGGTGGCGCCCGACGCGGAGGCCTACGTGCGGGGCGAGGGCCGCTACGCCAGCCGGGGCGGCGAGAAGCTGGCGGCGGCGCTGGACGCCTTTGCGCTGGACGTCACGGGCCGGGTGGCCATCGACGCGGGCGCCTCGACGGGCGGGTTCACCGATTGCCTGCTGCAGCGGGGCGCGGCGCGCGTCTTCGCCGTGGACGTGGGCTTCGGGCAGCTGCTGGGG
The DNA here is from genome assembly GCA_027314765.1 of Clostridia bacterium. Taxonomy (GTDB): domain Bacteria; phylum Bacillota; class Sulfobacillia; order RBS10-35; family JAJYVM01; genus JAJYVM01. The sequence continues at coordinate 12,440 of DAHVAF010000060.1, forward strand.
CGGCTGCGGGCCGACCCGCGGGTGGTGGTGATGGAGCGCACCAACATCGGCGAGGTGACTGCGGAGCGGCTGGGCGGGGCGCGCCCGGACCTCTGCACCCTGGACCTCTCCTACCTCTCGCTGCGCGACGCGTGGGGCTACGTGCTGCCCGTGCTGGCCGACGGGGCCGACCTGCTCTGCCTGGTCAAGCCGCTCTTCGAGACGTCGCGGGCCGAGCTGCGGCGCACGGGCCGGATCGAGGACCCGGAGGTGTACCGGGAGGTGCTGCTGGAGCTCGGGGCGGCCGCCGGCGGCATGGGCCGGCTGGGGGTGGTGGCGAGCCCGGTCCCGCTGCAGCACGGGGTGCGCGAGTTCATCCTCTGGGGGCGCAAGGGCGGCCGTGGGGAGCGGCCGTGGGCGGAGCTGGTGGAAGCGGCGCGTTCCCCCTGAGCCCGCGCCGCGCGCCGAGAGGCGGTCCGGCGCCCGCGACGGATCGGGCGCCAGGGGCGCGAGGGCCGCCGGCGAGATCACGTAGGACGCCGCGGTCGCGGCCATCACGCGCTCGACGAAGTTGCCCCGGCGCCGCTCCTCCATCAGGCGCACCAGCCCGTGCCCCTCCAACGTGCGCAGGTTGTCGTTCACCTTGTGCCGCGGCGGGCCGACGCGGGCGGCCAGCTCGGCCAGGAGCCGGCAGCGCACCGGGTCGAGCGAAGCCTCGGCGGCCGCGGGGTCCTCGATGACAGCAACGTTCTCCATGGCATGAGGGTGCCATGCACTTAGTTGTCCTGTGAGGGTTAGGCGGGCTGGCCTCAGTCGAGCTGGACCGGACGGCCCGCGCCAGTGGGCGCCTGCTCCGCCAGCCATCGGGCCGTCGGGTAGCCGCTGGCCCGGATATCGGCCAGGTGGCGCTCGATGTCGTACGCGACCCGGCGTATCGCCGGCTCGCCATCCTCGACCATCAGGTAGGACGCCCGCGGGTCGCCGTCAAACGGCAGGCCCACGCTGCCGGTGTTGGCCACGGTCAGGCCACTCAGACGGCGGATGTACGGCTTGTGGATGTGGCAGTAGACGGCCAGGGCGGCGCGCAGCGGGCCGTAGACGGCGCGCAGGTCGTCGTCGCTCGCGTCCGGCTGCACGCTTTTCCACGTGTCGCCGGGGACGGCATGGACAAGGGCGATGCCCTCGCCCCGCCAGGCCATGGGCAGCTGTCGCAGCCAGGCGACCCGCTCGGCCGCGCCGCTGGCTCCGTCCTGGCACGGCTTCGGCCCAGCTTCGCTTCGCCCGCGCCGTCCGGACCCGAGGAGGTCCCGCGTCGCCGGCACCATCGCCTGGAACGGCGCCGGTGCGGTCGCGGGCAGGTCCCACAGGGCCTGGTCGGTGTTGCCGAGGATGCCGGGCCAGCCCAGCTCGCGAATGAGGTCGACGACCTCGGCCGGCCGGGGACCGTTGACGGCGAGGTCGCCGCCGTGGACGACGAGGTCCGGCCGCTCGCGCTGGATGTCGGCAGTTACCGCCTCCAGGGCGCGGAGGTTGCCGTGGATGTCGGCGACGATGGCGAGCTTCATGCCGCTCACCGCCCCTGCCGCATGCGGGCGTTATACCCCTCCGAGTCGCCGCGGGCGATGCTGAGGGTCCGCCACGCCTCGCCGCGGAGGGCCTTGGCCAGGAAGACGATCTGGCCGCAGTGGTAGCTGCTGTGGTTGGCGGCGCGCTCGATGGCCCGAATTACGGTGTGCGGCTCGTCCCGGATGGTGACCGTCCGCAGCAGGTCGCCCTCGCGCAGCTCGCCCAGGATGGCGAAGAAGGGCTCCCAGCCATCGTTCCAGAGCTGCATCAGGGCGGCGCGGTCGAGGCCGCGGTCGATGAACTCGCCGTCGCGGTTGCGGTCCGGCTTCTCGCCGTCGCTTTCGAGGAAGTCCGTCCACCGCGAGCGCAGGTTGCCGGCGATGTGCTGCACGATCACGGCGATGCTGTTGGACTCGGCACCGGGCGCCCGGTGCAGGTCGTCATCGGCCACCTGGGCGATGGCCCGCTCGGCCACGGTCTTATACCGGCTGGCCTCGGCCGCCGCCTGCTTCAGGTACTCCTCCGCGAAGGTCATGGCGTGGGCGACCCCCTCTGGGTGGCATGGGCGGTGCACCGGAACCGCGATCTCCGCCCCCGGCGCAAGCCGGGGCGGCACGACATCGCCTCTTTAGAAGCGCACCGGGAGGGCGCGCAGGCTGCGGATCGTCGTGTTGAGGCTCCAGGCGGGCTCGGCGGCGGCCAGGGCCAGGCCCGGCAGGCGCGCCAGCAGCATCGTCAGGGCCACCTGGGCCTCCAGGCGCGCAAGCGGGGCGCCCAGGCAGACGTGGATGCCGCGGCCGAACGCGACGTGGTGGCCGGCGTTGGCGCGGGCCAGGTCCAGGCGGTCGGGGTTGTGGAAGACGGCGGGGTCGCGGTTGGCGGCGCCCAGCATCGCCAGGACCAGGGTGCCGCGGGGCAGGCGGCGGCCGCTCAGCTCCACCGGGGCGTTCGTGCGGCGGCCCGTGCGCTGGACGGGGGACTCGAAGCGCAGCAGCTCCTCGACGGCGTTGGCGGCCGAGGCAGGGTTGGCGCGGAGGGCGGCCCGCTGGTCGGGGTGGCGCAGCAGGGTCAGCGTGCCGCTGGCGATGAGGTTGGCCGTCGTCTCGTGGCCGGCGACCAACAGCAGCGAGCACATGGCCAGCACCTCGTCGGGGCTAAGGCGGTCGCCCTGCTCCTCCGCGGCGATCAGGCCAGCCAGGAAGTCGTCCTGCGGGGCGGCGGACCCGGCGGCGCGGCGGGCGGCGATCAGGGCGGCGAAATAGGCGCGCAGGTCGGCCTGGGCGGCGACGCCCTCGGCCCGGGCCTCGGGCGGGCGGGTGACGTCCACCAGGTTGACGATGGCCTTGGACCAGGCGCGGAAGCGGTCGTGGTCGGCGGCGGGCACGCCGAGCAGCTCCGCGATGACGGTGGCCGGCAGGGGGAAGGCGAAGTCGGTGACGAGGTCCGCGTGGCCGGCGGCGGGGCCCGTGCGGGCGGCCATGGCGTCCAGCAGCGCAGCGGCGATGTCGGCGATGTGCGGGCGCAGCGCCGCCACCACCTTGGGCGTGAAGGCCTTGTTGACCAGCGAGCGGAGGCGGGTGTGGTCGGGCGGGTCCAGCACCAGCATGGAGCGGGCCATGCCCGTCTGCAGCGAGGGCTCGCCCGTGTCGGGGTCCTGCTTCTGGAAGCGCGGGTCCGTGAGGATCGTCACCACGTCGGCGTGCCGCGTGCAGATCTCGAGGTTGCGGGCATCGAGGTGGTGGACGGGCGACCAGCGGCGCAGGCGCGCGTAGAGCGGGTACGGGTTGGCGATGAACTCGGGGGTCAGCATCTGCTGGGCGGCCTGCTCGGCATCCGCCTGGGCCGCGGCGTCGGGCGGCGGAGGGGCGGCGTCCACAGGCTGGGCCGCGGCGGCTTCGCCTGGGGCTGCCGGCGGTTCGCTCGACACGGACGGACCCCCCTCGATCGGGCTGTGGCGGCGCCGGCGGCGGGGACGGGCGGCGACGCTATCGCCATCGTACCCGTTCGCCGGCGCGGTGACAGCCTGGCGTTCCGCCAGGGGCGCGAAGCCGGTGGGCGGCAGGCCGCATGAGGGAAGTCGCGTCGCGGGCCCGTCGGCCGTGCGACGCGACGGCACGCGGACCGGCCCGTGCGCGGTTGGCCCGCATGATGGACCCGGCGGGGCGGCTCTCCGCCCGTGGGGGTGGCGGGCGCGCAGACGCGAATCGGCGGCAGGCGGAAGGCGTAGGTTGCTCCGCCACGAGCGGTGGGGTAGGCTTGGAGAGGAAGAGCAAGGACCTTCCTCATGCGCAAGCCATTCCCCAGGCGATTCTCGAATTGGGCAACCGAGGGCGGGCTCCGGGGCGTCCGCTCAAGCGGGCCGGCGGACCACCGGCGCCGGGACGGGCGCACGCGCCGCCGGGGCAGAATGCCCTTTTAGGCGACCCCCTCACGCAAAGCATGGCACCGGTGGCCCCGGGGTGGGAGCGTGGAGCACGGCCCTGCCCAGCGTCGGGGGGCCTTGCGCGTCCGAACCCGCACGCCGCCGGCTTGCGGTGGCGCACCGCACGCCAGGGGCCGTCGTCGCATCCCGGCGCGGTACTCGGGCAGCTCGGCCCGTCGGGCGCAATGTGGCGTCCCACGGACATCCGCCGGTCAGGGTGTCCCACGGAGATCCGCCGGTCAGATCCCCGCCGCGGACGGCTCCGGCAGGAGGAGAGAGGACGTATGTCGAGCGTCGGCGTCACGGTCACGGTCGTGGTCATCGCCGCCGTGATCCTGCTGCTCCTCTCGGTGCGGATCGTCCAGCAGTATGACCGCGGCGTGCTCTTCCGGCTGGGCCGGGTGATCGCGGTGCGGGAGCCCGGCCTCACTTTGATCGTGCCGATCGTCGACGTCCTGCGGAAGGTGTCCCTGCGCATCACGACCATGCCCATCCAGTCCCAGGGCATCATCACCAAGGACAATGTGAGTGTGGACGTGTCGGCCGTCGCGTATTACCGGGTCGAGGATCCTGTCAAGTCCGTGGTCGCCATCGAGAACGTGGGCGCGGCCATCAACCAGATCGCGCAGACCACCCTGCGCAAGGTGGTCGGGCAGCATGTCCTCGACGAGATCCTGGCGGAGACCGATCGGATCAACGCCAGCATCCCCGAGATTCTCGACCCCCTGACCAAGCCCTGGGGCGTCCTGGTGACGCTGGTGGAGCTCAAGGACATCCAGCTACCGGACGCGATGAAGCGGGCCATGGCGCGCCAGGCCGAGGCCGAACGCGAGAAGCGGGCCAAGATCATCGCGGCCGAGGGCGAGCTCCTGGCCGTGGACGCGTTGAGCCAGGCCGCGTCCATCATGGAGGCGCACCCTGTGACCCTGCAGCTGCGGACGCTGCAGACCCTGACCGAGATCGCGGTGGACAAGAACTCGACCGTCATCTTCCCGGCGCCGCTGATGACGGCCATCCAGGACATCGGCACCTACTTCGCGCGCGAGCGGCTCGCGCTGGCGACCGCCACTCCCGCGGCCGCCGCCGATGGCTCGAGGTCGCCGGCTGCCATCCCTGGGGCCGCGCCGGTCGACGGGGTGGCCAGCCATCCCGACTGATGCGCTTGTGGGGTCACCCTTTCCGAAGCCTCACGGGCGCCGGCGGCGGCCGGAGCGCTGTCGGACCCGGCAAGCCCGCGGGCACCGCAGCGGGTGCCACGGCGGGCAGGCGGAGCGCGGATGAGCCCGGGGGCCGGCCCCACCGGCGGCCCGACGGGCGCACGGACGCAAGCGGGGGGCCCGAGCTAGACCGAGGGCCAGAGAAGGCCAGAGAAGGCCCAGAGCGGGCCCAGAGGGCGAGCAGGCCCAAGAGGGCAAGCAGGCCCAGAGGGCGCGCGAGCAAGACGCAGAAAAGACCCAGAGCGGGCCCCGAGCAGGCCCAGAGGGCAAGCAGGCCCAGAGAACGCCCAGAGCAGGCGAGCGCCGGTTCACACGCCCGCGTGCCGGAACGGTCCGGGCTGGCGGCCTCGGCAGGCGCTCCGCGATCCCCGGAAAGGGGCGAGCCGTATGTCACTCGTGGCCCGCTGGCAGGCGCGGGCGCCCCTGTGCCTGGAGGAGCTCTTCGCCGTTACCCGCCCCGTGCTCGTCGAGGCCGCCATCGGCCTCCTCAGGCTGGAATTCGCCGGATTCGACGACGCGGCCGCCGACAAGCTGCGTGCCGACGAGCTCGGCCAGCACCTGGCCACCGGGCGCATCCGCCTGCCGGCCAAGTCGAACAGCCAGCGCGACCAGCCCTGGGCGGACGGCTGCGCCATCGTCTTCCAGACCTTCGATCCGAGCGCCGCGCGCGAGGTCCTGCAGCACCACGACCAGTTCCGCCTCTACCGGGTTGCCGAGCGGGCGACGCCAGCGCCGAGCGGCCGCAGCGCCAACGAGCACACCTGGGAGGTGGCCGCCAAGGTCGAGTGGACGGGTGGCCGCGAGCCATGCCGCGTCGAATCGGCCTACGTCGGGTTGCTGGGGACAACACCCCAGTCGGCACACCGCGACGGGCAGGTGCACCGAGTGCTGCGCCGCATCCGGCTGAATGCGGACGGCATCAGCCCGGCAGGTGTCCGGTACGTCGATCAGCCGCGCCGCTACCTGGCGGGCGACGGCCTCAACTATTCCATCGGGTGGCAGATGCGGTCGGAGGCCTTCGTCACGGACGAGGATCTTGTCGCCGCGCTCACGGCGGTTGGCCGCGCGGCGTGGCACGGCCTCACGCGCGCCCGGGCCACACCCCCCGACCCGGAGTAGCCCGCGGCCCGCGGCCGCCCACCGCGCGCAGGCGCCGAGCGAACTCCATGCGCACGCGGCGCGCCGGCGGTCCGCAGGCGCTGCACCGCCGCGCCGGATCCTGGCCGACTTGGGCGCCAGCACCCTTCTGACGCGCGACGACCGCCTCTTCCGCACGGCCTGCCCCGAGCGGACGGCTGAGCGCGCCCGATCCGGCATCCCCTCAGGACTGCCCCAGGCCGGCCATCAGCTTCTGCGCGAGATCTGCGGACACCGGCGTGGCCGTCATCCCGTCGACCGTCACCTGGCGCACCCCGCGAGGGACGGACATGAAGAAGAGGCCACCCGGCCCGACGGCCGGGACCGGACCCGGCGCCGGCGCGCCGTTCAAGTCCACCTGCGGGTGCGCACCGGGCTGCAGCCCAAAGGCATACACCCGCCCCACCACGACGGGCCGTCCCGACTGCCGCAGCCACACGTGAGACCCAAAGTAGGCGGCGGGCAGGTGCAGGCC
>DAHVAF010000066.1 GCA_027314765.1 Clostridia bacterium
TCCGACCTTCAGGACGGCAAGCCGCTTGCCCGCTTCCATGAAACCGCGCGCCGCGTCGCCAAAATCCTTGCCGTCTTGAATCGATTCAAGAACGATTCCAGCGATTGTGGTGGCATTGTCCTGGGCCAACCAGCGCAGGTAGTCGGGGGCGGCGAGGCTGGGCTCGTTGCCGCTGGTGATGATCTTCGAGAACCCCAGGCCGGGGGTGTTGACCAGGGCGATCGCCGCGGAACCGGACTGGGCGATGAGCGCCACCCCGCCGACGGGGAGCGGGTCGCGGAAGCGGGCCGTGTAGAGGGCGATGCTGTCGGTGGCGTTGATGAAGCCCATGTTGTTGGGCCCGCAGTCGGCCACGCGGATGCGCCCGAGCACCTCGCGCAGGCGGTCCGTCTCCTCGGGGGTGAACCCCGCGGCCACGACCACGGCCGAGCGGCAGCCGGTGGCGTCGAGCTCCATCAGGACATCGGCGACCGCGGCCGCCGGCACGCAGACGACCGCTGCGTGGAGACCCTGAGGCAGGTCGGCCACGCGTGGGACGGTAGGGCGCCCCTCGATGACGGTCGCCGTCGGGTGGACGGGGATGATCTCGCCGCCGAAGGGCCAGCGCTCGAAGTTGCGGAGGACGGTGTTGCCAAGGGTCACGCGCTGCGCGGAGGCGCCGATGACCGCGACCTGCCTGGGCCGGAGCAGGCTCTCCACCGCGCCGGGGTCGAACGTCATCGCGCCGCACCCCCCGCATCCGGCGAATGACGCTTGGATTCCCGCGTGGGCGTGCGGGGACCTGCCGCTTCCGGTTACGCTGCCTGGGGGTGCTCGAACTGCTGGAGCAGTGGCTGGAGCCGTTTCTGCGCCGGGCCGTCGAGGTCGGCGAGCCCCACATCCAAGGGGTGATTGAAGACTGGCTCCGCACGCCCGAGGGCAAGCGCGCGGTGGCCAGCATCGTCAGCGAGATGCTGGTCGAGGCGCTGATGCCGGCGGCCAGGGACGGTGACTCGCTGCTGGCCGACGTCCTGGTGGGGGTCGTGTCCCGGTGCAGCGGCGATGGCGCGCTGGGACGCCGACTCATCGCCGCCGCCGTGCCCGATACCGTGATCGCCCAATAGGGGGCTACGCCCGACTCAACGTGTAAAGGCCCACGCTGTGGCCGTGGAGGGTCACATCGCGCTCGTACGCCAGGCCAACCTTCTCCGCCACGCGGATGGAGGCGCGGTTGTCCGGGTAGATGAGGGAGACGACGCGCTTGAGCCCCAGCACGGAAACGGCGTGGTCACGGAGCGCCGTGGCCGCCTCGGTCGCGATCCCCTGGCCCCAGAACGGGCGGGCCAGGGTGTAGGCGATCTCCGTATCGTGGACGCCCGGGATGTCTCACTGCAGGAGCCCGGCCTCGCCGACCAGGGCGCCGTCCGCCATCCGCTCGACGGCATGCATGCCGTGCACCCCGTCGTACCGTTCGATCATCCGCGCCAGGCCCTCTTCCGCCTGCTGACGCGTCCGCGTCCGGCCGTCGGCGACGTAGCGCATGACCTCTGGGTCGGCCAGGAGCGCCGCGTAGAAGTCCAGGTCAGAGGACACAAAGGGCCGCAGGCGCAGCCGCCGCGTCACGATCGTCACGGCTGCGGCGCCATGTGGGCGATGACCT
>DAHVAF010000069.1 GCA_027314765.1 Clostridia bacterium
GCGTGTTCATCCGGAGTTGAGGACGTTGATATGGCCGAATGGGGCCGACATCGACCCCGACGTACTCATTGGGGCACGGCTGCCCGCCGGGTAGGACTGGCGCCTCAATTTGCGAGCGGCCACGCCTGCGCGTGGCCGCCCAACATCGCTTCCCGGGCGCTCGTCACTGCTTGCGGATCGTTGAGGGCCGGCGCGTAGGCGCCGGCCCACCAACATCGCTTGGCTAGGCCGGGGTGATCGGAGCCAGGCCCGCCTCGCGCACGTAGGACGTGAACGCGCGCAGGTCCTGGCCCACGATGCCCTCCAGGCGGTCCAGCTGCCTGTCGGCCTCGGCCGCCACCGTGGCGAAGGCCTCGTGCGACTGCCGGGTCGGGACGAAGTCGGCCATGCCGACGACCGTCGCCAGGTAGGCGATCTTGTCGTTCAGGCGCGGGTGGCGGGCGATGAAGTCCTGGCCGCCCTTGAAGGCGACCATGGTCAGCTCGTCCTCGACCTCGCCCAGCTTGCCCTTCAGCTCATCGGCGCGCTTTTGCAGGTCGGCGTCGCCCTTGGCGCGCGCCGTCCACTCGTCGGCCTGGCGGCGCATGGCGCGGATGCGGTTGACGCCCTCGTTCACCTGCGCGACCTTGTCGCGGATCTGGCGCAGCAGCGCGAACTGGGCCTCCAGGTCGGCCTGGGTGGCCGAGATGCGGGGGTCCCTGAGGATCTGGAAGCGCTGGCGCTGGGATCCGCCGGCGATGGTGAGCTCGGCGGTGTACTCGCCCGGGACGGCCACGGGGCCCATGCCCGGGATGGTGAACGTGGCGGGGCCCTCCAGCTTGCTGGCGTCGGGGTGGCGCATGTTCCAGACGAAGCGGTTGGCGCCCGCCTCGGCCGGGAGCTTGGGCTCGCCCTCGGCGGGCTGGCTGGAGAAGGTGCGCACCACCTCGCCGGCGGCGTCCCGGATGCTCAGGGTGATGGCCTCGCTCGGCTTGGCCTGCAGGTAGTAGTGCAGCACCACGCCGGCGGGCGGGTTCTGGCCCGCGTCGAGGTAGAGGCCGGCCTCGCCGTTCTCGGGCCGCTTCTTCAGGTAGTGCATGGTGTCGCCCATCATCATGGCGACGATGGGCCGCTCGAAGGCCACGTCGCGGTCGAGGAACATGCGCCCGCCGCCGCCGAAGCGCACGGCCGGGGCGGGCTGGAAGAGGTGGGCGGCGCCGGTCGGGGCGGTCTGGCGCAGCAGCGCGGCGGCGCCATCGCCCACGTAGAAGCTGCGGCCGTGGGTGGCGAGGACCAGGTCGCCGTCCCTGACCGCCAGGTCGTGGACGGCCACCACGGGCAGGTTGAGGCGGATGCTGTGCCAGGAGGCGCCGTCATCGACCGAGGCGTAGACGCCGAGCTCGCTGCCGCAGTAGAGGAGACCGCGGCGCACGGGGTCGGCGCGGATCACCCGCGTGTACTCGTTGGCGGGGATGCCGGCAGCGATGGGGGTCCAGGTGCTGCCGTAGTCGGTGGTCTTCAGCAGGTAGGGGCGCATGTCGGCCAGGCGGTGGCGGCTGGCGGCCAGGTAGGCCGTGCCGGGCTCGAACGGCGAGGGCTCGATGGTGCCGATGCGCGACCACTCGGGGAGGCTCTTGGGCGTCACGTTCTGCCACGTGGCGCCGTTGTCCTTGGAGATGTGCACCAGGCCGTCGTCGGAGCCGGCCCAGAGCAGGCCCTTGCTCAGGGGCGATTCCGCGAAGGCGAAGATCGTGCAGTAGACCTCGACGCCGGTGTGGTCGATGGTGAGGGCGCCGCCGGAGCTCTTCTGCTTCTCGGGGTCGTTCCGGGTCAGGTCCGGGCTCACGATCTCCCAGCTGTGGCCCTCGTTCGTGCTGCGGAAGACCCGGTTGCCGCACATGTACAGCACGTTGGGATCGTGGGGCGACAGGACGACGGGCGAGGTCCACTGGAAGCGGTGGGTGTACTCCTCGGCCGCCATGCCGGCCGTGCGCTCGGGCCAGGGCGACACGTCGCGCAGCTGGTGGAGGCTGTGGTCATAGCGGGTGAGGCGGCCGCCCTGGCCGCCGCCGTCGCAGCCGGCGAAGGCGATGTCGGGGTTGTCGGGGCGCACGGCGATCATGGCGCTCTCGCCACCGCCGACCGGGTACCACTCCTTCTCCGTGATCGCGCCCTGGTGGCTGCGGCTGGGCACGCAGAGGGTCGTATTGTCCTGCTGCGCGCCGTAGATGCGATACGGGAAGCGCGTGTCGGTGGTGACGTGGTAGAACTCGGCCGTCGGCTGGTTGTAGATCGTGGACCAGGACCAGCCGCCGTTGTAGCTCACCGTGCCGCCGCCGTCGCAGGCCAGGATCATGCGCCTATTGTCCTTCGGGTCGATCCACAGGTCATGGTGGTCGCCGTGCGGCGTCGACAGCGTCACGAAGGTCTTGCCGCCGTCGATCGACTTCACGAACGGGGCGTTGACGGCGTAGAGGGTGTCCTCGTTCTGCGTGTCGGCCGTGATGTTGGTGTAGTAGAAGTGGCGCGTGCGCAGGGCGCGGTCCTCGTTCAGCCGCTTCCAGGTGGCGCCGCCGTCGTCGGAGCGGTGCACGCCGCCCTGCTCGGCCTCGATCAGCGCCCAGATGCGGCTGGGCCGGACGGGCGAGACGGCGATGCCGATACGGCCGATGACGCCGCCCGGGAAGCCGGCGTTCTTGGTCAGCTCGGTCCAGGTATCGCCGCCGTCCGTGCTCTTGAAGAGGCCGGAGCCGGGGCCGCCGCTGTCCAGGCTCCACTCGGTGCGGCGGACCTGCCAGAGGGCCGCATAGAGGATGCGCGGGTTGGAGGGGTCCATGTCGAGGTCGATGGCGCCCGTGGCCTCGTCGCGGTACAGGACCTTCTGCCAGGTGCGGCCGCCGTCGCGGGTGCGGTAGACGCCACGGTCGGCGCCCGGGCCGTAGATGTCGCCAAGCGCCGCGGCGTACGCGACGTCGGGGTCGCGGGGGTCGATGCGCACGCGGGCGATCCGCTGCGTGCTGGCAAGGCCGAGGTGCTGCCAGGTGGCGCCGGCGTCGGTCGAGCGGTACACGCCGTCGCCGAACGACACGTTGCCGCGGATCGAGCACTCCCCCATACCGACGTAGACGACGTTGCTGTCCGAGGGGGCCACGCTGACGCAGCCGACCGAGGCCGTTTTGATGTAGCCGTCGGACACGTTCTCCCAAGTGACGCCGGCGTCGGTCGTCTTCCAGACGCCGCCGCCGCCCGCGCCGAAGTAGAAGACACGCGGATCGCGCGGGTCGCCGCAGACGGTCGAGGCGCGACCGCCGCGGAACGGGCCAACGCAGCGCCAGCGCAGCGACGCGTAGGGGCCGATGCTGGATCCGTCTGCCATGAGCGCATGCACCTCCTGGTTACCCGGTCGTTGGCTGGCTTCGCAATCGCGCGGGGCGTTCCTGCCGGAGGGTGCGGGGCGTGGCCATGGAGGCTGGAGGAAGCGGGACGGACCGGTTGGTTGGTCCTCGCCGCGTCGGGAAGGTTCGTGGTTCGGGACGGCAGGAACGCAGGGCGCGAACCGCCTGGGCCAGGCCAGGTCGAGACGCGCCAGCATGTGCCAGCGAGTCGCGGAGGCAAGCCGCGGGGGCGTCGGGGCCAGCGGCTGCCGGGCGGTCGGCGGCGGGGCAGCCACGTCGTGGTGCAGCCGCCGCCGCGCGCCGGCTGCCCGGACGTCGCTCGGGACCGGGTCCACCCAAGGGACCGGCACGGCACCTTCCTTATGCATGGGTGACAAGTCTCCGATGAAGGCTTGGGGACCTGTTTGGCACGAGGTGCTGTCGTGCTGATCGAGGACGATCGCGTTGCCCTGATTCGCCGCGAGCGGGCGGGCGCGTCACCCTATTACCTGTTTCCTGGCGGCGGCATCGAGGCGGGCGAGACCGCCGAACAGGCCGCGGTCCGCGAGGCCCACGAGGAGCTGGGCATCCAGGTCCGCCTGGAAGGGCTGCTTGCGGTCGTCGCATTCAACGGCAGCACCCAGAAGTATTTCCGCGCATCGCGCGTCGCGGGCCGCTTCGGCACGGGCACGGGTGAGGAGATGGGGGCAACCGCGGCCTCGGACACCGGCAGCCACACGCCAGTGTGGATGCCCCTTGGGGACCTGCGGCGCCTGGATGTCCGTCCCCGGGGGCTTGCCACGCTCGTGGCCAGTCGTGACCTTCCGTCTGCGCCGGTGACCATCGCCGACACTCGGTGACCGTTCTCGCGGCCGCCGGTCCGCCGCACCAGGCTTCCCGCCCCGCACGCCCACGAAGAGGCCGTCGCGATACCCTGGCCGGCTGGGCTGCACACTCGTGACGGACTCCAGGGGCGTGAAGATGGTCTGCCGGAAGCGCAGGCGCAGCAGGCCGTCCGCCGCAGCTCGGCCGCAACGTCATACCGGAGCGGAAGGTGGCCTCGGCGTAAACAGGTCCTCGGCGCGGCTGGCTCCATAGTGGCGGCCCAGCACACCGCCGCTGTCGACAAAGCCCACGACCATGCGGCCCCCGGGCCGCAGCACGCGCCAGGCCTCGCGCAGCGCCGCCGCGACGTCGTCGAGGAAGCACAGCGTGGTCACCATCAGGCCGGCGTCGAACACAGCGTCCGGATAGGGCAGGGCCTCCGCCACCCCGTCTGCGGCATCGACGCCTCGCTCGCGGGCGACGGCGCGCATGGCCGCGGCCGGCTTGACGCCGCTGCGCACGCCCAGCGGCACGGCAAACCGCCCCGTGCCGACGCCCACCTCGAGGGCATCGCTCGTGGGCAGCAGGCTCGCCACGGCTTCCAGCTCCGACTGGCAGGCGAAGGGGTGCCGCTCAAACCACGCGTCGTAGCGCTCCGCATTCCACGGGAAGGCCATCGTTCTCGGCATGGCTTCCGCCCTCTGGAAGGCGGGCGATTCCGTCCCCGCCCCCACCCGCCGCTACTGCGACTCGTCCTCGTCCTCGTCCAGCAGCGGCACAACGGCCGTCATCCGCGTGCCCTTGCCGGGGGCGCTCTCCACCTCGAGGTGGCCCCCGACCGCCTCCAGGCGGCGGCGGATGTGGTCCACACCATGCCCATCCGGCGCGCTCTCCGGATCGAACCCGCGCCCGTCGTCCTCGACCCAGATCACCAGGACCTCGGCCGCGCGGCTCGCGCCGAGCACGATGCGCGAGGCGCCGCTGTGCCGCACGGCGTTGGCCAGTGCCTCGTGCGCGATGTGCCAGACGTGCGAGGCGACGCGCTCCGGCACCGCGCCGAGGTCGTCCGCGACGGCGACCTGCTTGGTCACGTGCTCGGCGCCAGTCTCGGCCAGCAGCCGGCGCAGGGCAGGCGCCAGCGGCTCGCCGGCGGCGTGGGCCTGCCGCAGGTCGAAGATGTAGTGGCGGATGTCGCCGATGACCCCCTGCAGCCGACCGACGAGGGCGTCCAGCTCCTGCGCCTCGGGGGTCTCGTCCATGCGCGCCGCCAGACTGTCCAGTGTCAGGCTGGCGCCATACAGCGACTGGATCACGCCGTCGAGGAGGTCCATGGCGATGCGCTCCCGCTCCTCCACCACGGCCAGGCGCTGCACCTGCGCATAGAGCCGCGCGTTGGCGATGGCCGTCGCCGCGTGGGCGGCGAACCGCTCCAGGGCCGCCTCGTCGTCCGCCGTGAACGGGTGGCCGTCGACGGTGTCCGTCAGGTAGAGACTGCCGATGATGCCGGCCTGCCAGCGCAGTGGCACGGCCAGCAGGCGCTGCATGGCGGGGTGCCCGGCAGGGAAGCCGGCGTGGCTCGGGTGCGAGCGGATGTCCTCGACGCGGAAGGCGCTGCCGCGCTGCAGCACGAGGCCGAGCAGACCGTGGCCGGCCGGCGGCGGCCCGAGCCGCGCCCGGGTGGCCGGGTCCATCCCCGCCGTGTAGAAGCCATCGATGATGCCGCCGGTACCGAGGACGGCGAGCGCACCGTACCGCGCGCCGATGATCTGGCGCGCCGACTCGACGACGCGCTGCAGGACGGTGCCGAGGTCGAGGTCGGCCGCCATGTCGAGCGTGGCCTCGTGCAGGGCCTCCAGTTGCTGCCGCTGGCGCCGCTCGCCCGCCGCCACCACGCGCAGGTGCTCCTCGGCCTGCTGGAAGACCCGCCACATCACCGCGCTGTACGCGAGGATGCCGATCACCATCATGCTGCCGGCGACGCTGTGCGCCGTCGCCGGGGACAGCCGCGGCTCCAGCACCTCGTACTCGAAGGCTTCCAGCAGCAGCAGCAGCACGATGGGCAGCCCGATCGCCCACACCTTCAGGCGGTCGAGGGAGCTGCCGAGGCGCGGGCCCGCCTCGGCGGCGGGCCTGGCATGCGCGCGCGCGGGTGACATGATCGGGCCCCTTGCGAAAGCGTATCCCGCGGCGCCACATACGGGCGCCGGCCATTCGGCCCGCCCGTCGGGGCCAAATGGGGAGTGACCCGACCAACGCCCCCACAACCCCTTCGACCCGGGAAATGACGCAGGTCTGTCGAATGAAGGATCTTCCTGATCGGACCGAAACCACTCCTGATCGGACCGAAACCACTCCTCGTCGCCTCGTCCCCGTGCCACGGGCGTGGGGATCCCGCGCCGCCCCAACCGCCATGAGGACCTGCACGCCCACCGCCAGGAGCGGCAACCGCGGCGCCGCCGGCCGCCTCATCGTCCATGCCGAAGTGCTGCACGACCTCACGGAGCGCCGGCGCATCCGGGCCGAGCTGGCGGGGGCCCGCGCCCGCCAGGAGGTCTCGGCCGCGCGCGAGCGCATCGCGCAGGACCTCCACGACCGGGTCATCCAGCGCCTTTACGCCAGCGGCATGTACCTGGACCTGACGCTGAAGGTCCCGGAGCGCGCGGAGCTGGACGCCCGGATCGATCGGGTGATCGACGACTTCGACGCCACGATCGCCGAGATCCGCCCCACCATCTTCGCCCTGGGTCAGCCCGTGGCCGGCCTGCGCGCGCAGGTGCTGCAGCTGGCCGCGGACGCCGCCGCGGTCATGGGCTTCAAGCCGCGGGTGCGCTTTGAGGGGCCGGTCGAGCCACGGTCGCCGGGCCGCAGGTCGCCGAGCACGTGCTGGCGATGGCGCGGGAGGCCCTGTCCAACATCGCCCGCCACGCCGAGGCCTCCGAGGCCGAGCTGATCCTGCGCGCCGGCGAGGAGATCGTGCTCGAGGTCGGCGACGACGGACGCGGCATGGGCGACGCCACACGGTCGAGCGGCCCGGCGAACATGCGGCGGAGGGTGATCGCCCTCGGCGGCGCCTTCGAGGTGACAAGCGAGCCGGGCAGGGGCACCCGGCTGCGCGGGCGCGTGCCTGCAAAGAGGCCTCAGTCGGCGGCGCTCGGCACGAACACCGCATCCGCCATGCAGGCGTCGGCCTGCTCCCCCGCCACGACCTCGTGGCGCAGCAGCAGCTCGGCCAGGGCGTCCAGCTGGGCGCGCCGCTCGCCGAGGATCGCCATGGCCCGGCCCTGGGCGCTCGCGAGCACGCCCTCGACCTCATCGCCCACCGACTCCGGCTCGTAGGTCAGGTGGCTGCCGAGGCCCCAGTCGGCCACCATCTGGTGCGCGAGCGCGGTGGCGGCGCGCAGGTCGCCGGCGGCCCCGCTGGAGGCGCTTCCGCAGGCGATGATCTCGGCGGAGCGGCCGCCCATCAGCATGACCAGGCGGGCATCGGCCTCCTCGCGGGTCACCAGCATGTGCTCGGGCGGCAGGAGCACCGTCTGGCCGCCGCTGCGGGCCCGCGGCAGGATCGACACGTACTGCAGCTGCTGGTTGCCGAACGCCCGGCCGCAGACCGCGTGCCCGGCCTCGTGGTAGGCGATGCGGCGCCGCTCCTCCGGGTCCAGCGTGCGGTCGGAGGCGATGCCTGCCACCGTGCGCTGGTATGCCTCCACAAGATCGCCGCGCTCGATCTGCTTGCGCCCGGCCCGCACGGCCTGGATGGCCGCCTCGTTGAGCATGTTCTCGAGGTCGGCGCCCACCATGCCGACGGTGGCCTCCGCCCAGTCGCGGGGGTCGACGTCAGGCGCAAAGGGCTTGCCGTGCATGTGCAACTCGAGGATCGCGCGGCGCTCGTCGCGGCTCGGCGGCTCCAGGCTGACAATGCGGTCGAAGCGGCCGGGCCGCAGCAGGGCCGGATCCAGGGCGTCGGCGCGGTTCGTGGCCCCGACGACCATGACGCCGGAGAGCGGCGAGAAGCCGTCCATCTCGGCCAGCAGCTGCGTCACGAGGCGGACGTCCTCCGCGTGCGGCTGGCCCGTGCTGCGCGAGCCCACGGCGTCGAGCTCGTCGATGAAGATGATGGCCGGCGCCGCCTTGCGGGCGGCGGCGAACAGCTGGCGCACGCGCTTGGGCCCCACGCCAACGTAGATTTCGTTGAAGGCGGCCCCGGCGACCTCGAAGAACTTTGCGCCGGCCTCGCCGGACAGTGCCCGGGCCAGCAGCGTTTTGCCCGTTCCCGGCGGACCCTCGAAGAGCACGCCCTTCGGCACGCGGGCCCCCAGCAGGCGGAAGGCCTCGGGGTTGCGCAGGAAGGCGACGATGTCCTCCAGCTCGCGCTTGGCGCGGGCCAGGCCCGCCACGTCGCTGAAACGGATCGAGCTGTCGTCGGTGGGACGGTACTCGACCTCCACCGGTGAGCGCATGCCATCGGTGCGGGCCCCGCTCGGATCCCGCCGTCCGATGGCCCACAGCAGGCCGCCAAGGCCCGCCACCACCGTCAGGCCGATCAGCCACCACATCCAGGTCGGGCTGGCGGTACTCGCGGCACTGCCGGCCGCGGCGCCCCAGATGGTGACGTTGGCCGCGAGCAGGCGGCTCAAGAGCTGCGGGTCCGGAACCCGGGCAACCTGCACCTGGCTGCCGTCCTTCAGGGTCACCGTCAGGGTGTCGGGCGCCATCACGACGCTCTCCACCTGGCCCTGATCCAGCATCTGCAGGAAGCGGTCGTAGCTCGCCGTGCCGGCCGGCGCGGCTGTCGTGGGCCCCGCAGGCATCGGCAGCCCGGGGGTGGCCGCCGCCACGGCGCCGCCGCTCAAAAGCGCGAATCCCATCAAGACCGCCAACAGGGCCCGTGTCCATGTCCGCCTGCGCCGCGGCAAGGCCGACACCTCCCGCCTGCGTCTCCATTCTCCCGTCCGGCGGGCGGCGGCGGCATGCGCCATGGAGGCCAAGCCCGGCCGCCGGTCGGCCCCAGGCGGCGCGTCCATTCGGCCGCAGCGCATCGCGGGCCACCCGGCGCGGCACGCTGTCACCTGTGCCCGCCGCCCCAGCAACACTGCGCATGCCGGTCCCCGACCAGCGGGACCACTACCGCGTTGGCCAAGGAGGGTGGGCGTGGACCAGGCACAGCTGACGGAAGTCCGCCGCGCCTGCGATCGTGCGCAGGCATTCATCGCCCAGCTCGAAAACCGCCTGCCGGAGTCCGGCGAGCCGGCGGCACTCTACTTGGCGCGCACCGGGCTCGGCAGTGACGACATCGAGACGGTGCGCATCGCCGTGCCGTCCGGGCGGCCGGTCTGGATGGCCTTCGTGAGGACCATCGTCGACCGGGCCCGGGTGTATGACGAGATGCTGCGGCCGCTGCAGGAGCTGGCGCGGCAGGGCGTGTCCGATCCCGCCGCCGCCCTGCCGCGGGCCGAGCCAGCCGGATCGCAGCCTGCCCAAGAGCTGGCCGAGGGCAGGGTCCTGATCACGGACGGCCAGAAGATGTGGGCCGTCGACATGGCGAACTTCCCGGAGCGCCCCGTGGGCGAGGCCACGACGGAGCAGGCCATCATCGGCCCCAAGCAGGGCTTCACCGAGGACCTCGAGGGCAACATCGGCGCCATCCGCAGCCGGCTGCGCGATCCGTCGCTGCACATCGAGATCTTCTCGGTGGGCAGGCGCTCCCACACCCAGATCGCGCTCGCCTACCTCGCCGACGTGGTGAACCCGGATGTGCTGAGCCTCACGCGGCAGGGCCTTGCCGGGATCGAAGCCGACTTCGTCCGCACCTCCCTGGAGATCGCGCAGACGCTGTACGGAAGGAGCCTGACCACGATCCCACTGGCCGAGCAGACGGAGCGGGTCGATCGCGCCGCCTCGGCCATCGCGAACGGCCGGCTCTGCCTTGTCGTCAGCGGGACGCCGTTTGTGCTGCTCGTGCCCATGACGTTGGCCGACACGTTCATGGACACCGATACTGCCCTGCCCGGCCCCGTCGCGGTGTCCTTCGTGCGCGGCCTGCGCATGCTGGGGGAGGTGCTGGCCATCGCCGCTCCCGGCCTGTACGCCGCCGTCCTCACATCCGACACCCAACTCCTGCCGATCCCCCTGGCGCTGGCCGTCTCCGCCTCACGGTCCGGCATTCCCTACCCGGTGCTGACCGAGACCCTCATCATGCTGGTCGTCGTCGACGTGTTCTCCGAAGCGACGGCCCAGGCCCCGGGCGGCATCGGCAACGCCCTGTCGATCGTGGGCACGCTGATCATCGGACAGATGGCGGTCCAGGCCCACCTGGCCAGCAGCCTGATGATGATCGTGGTCGCCGTCTCCGCCCTTGGCCAGTTCCTGGCGCTCAAGTACTCTTTTTCCTACACCCTGCGCATCTGGAAGTACCCGGTCGCCATCCTGGCCGGCGTCGGCGGGCTGTTCGGGTGGATGGCGGGAATGCTGCTTCTTGTGGGCCACGTGGCGCTGCTCAAGTCGGCCGGCGTGCCCTACCTGACGCCGCTTGGCCCCTACAGGCCCCGCACCGCCCTGCGGTACACGGCGACGCTTATCCCGGCCCCCTTCCGCCGCGGCCGTCCGAATGTCGCCAACCAGCAGCAGGTGGACGACGCGGGCCCGGTGCCGTCATGAAAGATGCATCGTTCCGCCTCTCGCGGCGGCAGGTCATCCTGCTCGTGTTCCTCGTGACGGTCTGCGTCACGCCCTTCACCTACGACTCGGTGATGCTGGTGTATCTCGGGCGCTGGGCCTGGGTGGGCCTGCTGCCGGCGCTGGCCGTCGGCCTGCTGGGCTGCGCCGTCGCCGGGTCCCTGGCTGCCCGCTTCCCGGGCAGGAGCGTCATCGACTACGCGCCGGAGGTCCTCGGGCCAGCCGGGGCCCGCATCTTCCTGCTGCTCCTCGGGCTGACCCTGCTGACGGGTGCCCCGGGCAACCTCCACATTTTCGCGCGCGTGGTGCGCTTCGCCGAGCTGCCCCGCACCTCGCCCTACCTCATCGTCGCCATGTTCACCGCGGTGGTGACCTACACATGCTACGGAGGGCCCGAGGTGATCGCCCGCGCCGCCGAGGTGCTGGCGCCGCTCATCATCGGGGGGCTGCTCATCATCTTCCTCGCCCCGCTGGCCACGGTCGTACCCTACCGTTTGGCCATGCTGGGACCCTTCCCGTGGGCCAGCTATTGGCTGCCGCTGGTCTCCTCGACCAGTGGCACCGCGCGCGGCTTTCTGGTCCTGCTCGTCGTCGGCGGCCGCATCCGCGATCACGAGGACCTCCGCGGGCCCGCGATGGCGGCCACCCTGGCCGGATGGGTGCTCCTGGCCCTGAGCCTCGCCCTTCCCGTCGCCGTCCTCGGCGCCACCTTCGCGGCCAACCTCCGCTATCCCATCCTGGGCGTGACGGGCACCATCACCTTCCACTGGCTGCCGTTCCAACGCATCACGACCGTCACCATCCTGATCTGGCAGATGATCATGTATACCGTGCTGGCCTTCTACCTGTGGTCCGGGGTGCTGGTGGTGTGTGCCGCGCTCGGGATCCGGAACTGGCGGCCCTGGCTCCTGGCCGGCGGCGCCCTGACGATCTATGTGGCCGGGATCCCGCACGCCCCGAGCGTGCAGCGCGACCTGATCGACGCCTGGAACTTCGCGGTCGTCGGCGCGGGCATCATGCTGCCGGCGCCTCTGCTGCTGCTGCACCGCGGCAGGCGGCAGGCATCGCTGTGAGGACGCGCCGCTGGGCCCGCGTGGCCGTCGCCATCGCCCTGATCGGCGCCATGCTGTGCTCGGTGGGCTGCGGCGACCTCATCGACCTGGACCGCAAGGCCCTCATCGTCGGCGTGGGCCTGGACGCGGGCGCGAGCCCCGGCACGATGCAGGTGACGGTGCAATACCTGAAACCCAGCACCGGACAGGGGGGCGGCACCTCGCCCATGGGCGGGAGCACCAGCGGGACGGATGTGACGCCCGTCACCCTGACCGCGACCGGGGTGAACGTCGACGACGCCATCCGCAAGCTGCGCGGGGAGACGAACCGCTTCCTGTACATGGGCAACCTCGGGGTCATCATCATCGGCCGGGCGCTGGCCCGGCAGGGCGCGATGACGGCGCTCGACTTCTTCCTCCGCGACGGCGAGATCTCAGAGGCGACCGAGCTCGCGGTCGCCCCGCAAACGGCGGTCGCGCTCCTCAAATCCACCACCCCCACGACGACGAGCGGGGTGGCGCTGCCCCTCTTCCGGTTCCTCAACTCGGCTGAGCGCCTCTATTATCCGACAGCACCCAACGTGCTCTGGCGCTTCCTCGGGGCCGCCGAGGCCCACGCGCGGGCCACCTACGCGCCGCTTGTCGTTCCCTCAAGCCAAGGCTCGCCCTTCAACGTCACCGGCCTCGCCCTCTTTCGGGGCGACGCGCTCGCCGGCGAGCTGACGGGCTACCAGGCGGACGTCGCCGACTGGCTGGTCAAGGCCGGGGGGTACCCGGACGCCCTCGTCCGCCTCAGCGGCGAGAAGACGCCGTCCGCCCTGCGCATCAACCGGCGCCGGCTGAAGATCACGGTGCGCGGGCCGAGCGAGGTCGCGCTGGCCTTCTCCTTTGACGTGAACATCCGGGAAAGCGCGGGGTTTGTGCTGGACGACCGGGCCACGGCCCCCCTGGAGCAGGCGGCGGCAGCCCAGATGGAGCAGCAGATCCGCGGCGTGCTGGATGTCCTGCAGGCCGACGGCACCGACATCCTCGGCATCGCCGACCGCGTCCTGGCGCGCTACCCGTCGCTGGCCCAGGACGCCTGGCCGCCCCTCTTCCAGAAGATGAAGCTGGACCTGTCCGTCACCGTTCACATCTACGAGGGCGGCCGGCACACCTAGCGCATCTCGCCCTCGCTGCCCGCCTCGAACAGCCGGCCCCACTCCTGGGGCAGCTGGGCGCGCAGGTGCGCCATGGCCCCCACGGCCACCGCGCCGTTCAGCACGTCGATGACGGCTCTTGCGTGGTGGACGGACTTCGGCAGGTCGACGCCCTCGCGGCGGCTGACGCGGCGGAAGAACTCGTCCAGGCTGAAGGCCTCCGCAAACTCCACATCCCGCATGGCGGCGGCCGCTTCGGGCGGCAACTGCGCTGCCAGGTTGCCCGCGGTTCCGCCCGCCAGCCGTTCGGCCAGCGTGCCCAGGGTGGCCTCGATCGCCCGCTCCGCCTCCTCACGCGACGCCATGCGGCCCCGATGCTGAACCTCGCCCAGGAACTGCTCATCCTGCACTCTCGCCATCCTCCTTGCACGGCCAAGATTCCCCGGCTGGCGACGGCGCATGCCTCCCCCGCCCAACCCCACACGGGCGCCCGGGAAGTCGCGGCGTGCCGCGCATGCGCGGCACGAAGTCCGCGCCCTTTACAGCTTTGTAACGGGAGGAGACCACCGCTTTGGCAAGCGGTGGCGCGCATCCCAGAGCATTGAAAGGGAAGCGGAGGAGCCAGAGCCGCCAGCCGAAGCCGGCACCGAACCCGGGCGCGGGCGAGGGGGACCACAGCCGCCTCTTCGGGTGAATCCGGCCGCCGGCCGGACGGGGCTCCTTTCCCCGCACCCGTCAGCCAACCCCCCAGGCATCGCAACGGATCGCACGGGTTCCTCCCGTGCGATTGCCAGGTCAGACGGACCGCACGGGTTCCTCCCGCACGGTTGCCAGGCCAGACGGATCGCACGGGTTCCTCCCGTGCGACTGCCAGGCCAGACGGATCGCACGGGTTCCTCCCGCGCGGTTGCCAGGTCACGGCGGTGGCCATCACCTCGTTCTGGCCCCGAAAGGATCCGGTCCGCGCGCCGCCGGAGGCCCCCCGCGGCCCCCGGCGGCGCCCCGTGGCAGAAGATCCCGGTACTGGCTGTGCAGGAGGTGGCCGCGCGACGTGAGGAAGGGGACGGAGCGGCAACGCCGACCCGAGGGGGTGACCGGCTCGCACCCGGACGCCACCGGCCCGGACGACCTCGTCGAGCAGATCATGCGCGCCCAGCAGGGCTCGCGCGAAGCCCGCGAGCGGCTGGTCACGGCCTTTGTCCCGTTTGTGCTCAAGGTGGCGCAGCAGGTCTGCCGGCGCCGCCTCCGCCTCTGCCGCGACGACGAGGTGTCGGTGGCCATGGTCGCCTTCATGGAGGCGGTCGAGCGCTACCGGCCCCACCGCGGCGGGAGCTTCACCGCCTTCGCCCGCATGGTGGTCCAGCACCGCGTGATCGACTCCCTGCGCCGGAGCGGCGTCCGGGCCGAGGTGCCCGTCTCCTGCTTCTCCGTGGCGCCGCTGGCGGAGACCGTCGACCTCAACCTGCGCGCGGCGGAGATGCGGCAGGCCATGCTGGCCTACCAGACCGCTTTCGGCGCCATCGAGCGCCGCGAGGAGCTGCTCACCTACCGCGCCATGCTGCGCCAGCACGGCATCTCCCTCGCCCAGGTCGTCCGCGGCTGCCCGCGCCACGCCGACGCCCGCGCCCGGGCCATCGCCGCCGCGCGGGCCGTGGCCGACGACCCCGGCTGGCGCGCCCACCTGCTGGGGCGCCGGGCCCTGCCGCTGAAGGAGATGGTGGCCAGGGGCGAGCTGGGGGTCAGCCGCACGACCCTGGAGCGCCACCGCCGCTACATCGTGGCCGTGGCCCTGCTGTTCTGCCTGCGCGAGGCGGCCGCGCCCAACCCCGCGCGCGCCGCTGTGGGTGTGCCGTGAGGGGGCCGCGCACATTGCGCGGCCCCGCACAACATCCGCCCGATGCGCGGTGTGGTCCGGGCCACGCACCCAGCATCCAGCTTCTGCCGCATTCCGCCCCGCCGTGTGGTATCTCTGGACTGAGGTGAGGCCGCGTGCCCTTCCGCAATGTGATCAGCACCCTTACCGACGACGGCAAGGAGATCCTCGGCCCCGAGGTGCTCCTCTACCACCACCCCGGCAACGACGTGCAGAACGGCACCCTGCTGACGGTGGAATCCAACGCGTTCTGCGTGCTGAAGTCGCGCGGCGCCGTCATCGACGTCTACGAGACGGGCCAGTACCCCGTCCAGACCCCGCAGCGCTTCCTGCTCGGCGGCGTCCAGCAGGCCTTCTACGGCGGGCAGAGCCCCTGGCAGTACGAGGTCCTTTACATCAACCGCGCCAAGCTCCTGCTGCAGGCCAAGGGCATCGCCTTCACGCGCGAGATGGCCGAGCTGGCCTACGTCGTGGACTACTACGTGCACGTCGAGAGCAAGGAGGACACGCTGAAGCTCGTCCAGCACATGCCGGTCTCCGGCCACTTCCTGAAGTCGCACGACGTCAACGCCTACGCGGCGCCCGTGGTCGAGCAGTCCATCAACCAGGTCGTGCAGATCACGAGCCTGGAGCAGGTCAACGAGAAGATCCACGAGATCACCGAGCTCGTGCGCGGCCATCTGTCGAGCTTCCTCGCCGTCTACGGCATCGTGCTGGACGACCTCAAGGTCCTGGTCTTCCCGCAGGACGAGCGCGTCAAGACCCTGATCACGCTGAAGGCGTTCGGCCTCTCGGACGTCGACGCCGTGCGCCACTACATCGCCCTGGTGATGGCCGAGCGCGGCCTCGTGTCGGCGCCGAACATGGCCACGGGCACCCCCTTCACCATCGGCGGCGACATCCTCACGAGCGTGCCGTCCGTGAGCGGCGGCGGCGGGAAGGCGTCGTGAGCCAGACCCCCGATGCGGTCCGCCGCCAGCTCGAGTTCCTGATCACGGGCTTCGACTTCTATGGCCACAAGGAGCGGCTGCGCGACGACGACCGCCTGGTCCGCGAGCGGGCGGCGCACAGCCTGGTGGATGCCGCCACGGCGGTGCGGCGCGCGGAGCAGGAGGCCCGGCGGCGCCTGCCGCCGTCCACCCGCGAGCAGCCCTTCCCCCCGCCGGAGCGGATGGCGATCGTGCGCGACATGACTGACCTCGGCCGCGCCATCGGCGACGTGGAGGGGCGGCTGCGGGCGTTGCCGTACGCGCACGCCGACCGGACGTGGGCGCGGCTGCGGACGGAATCCGTGGCCCTGGAGCTGCTGCTGGAGCAGGACCTGGCCCTGGTGGCGGCGTCGGACGGCGTGCGGGGCGCCGCGGAGGCGATGGGCGCGGACCCGAGCGCGATGACGCTGGCGGCGACGCGGAACGCGCTGATGCGGTGCGAGCACGCGGTGCGCGAGCGGTGGGCCGCCCTGGAGCCGATGATGGACTGAGAATCATGGCGCGACCGGCCGCGCTTCCCGCGCGGCCTCGCCGCCACCCGCCGCGTGCCGGCCCTGGCTGACGCGTCGCTGGTGCGCGGCTACGCGGGCGTGCGCGC
>DAHVAF010000071.1 GCA_027314765.1 Clostridia bacterium
ACGTGTGCGACGCCCTGGCCGGCCGGCCCGTGCGGACGGCCGTGAACCTACCTGCCCTCGACGAGCCGGCCTGGTCGGCCGTGCGCGGCCTCCTGCCCCTGGCCGAGCTGCTGGGCGGCCTCTGCACCGGCCCGTGCGTCAACCTGGAGGTCTGCGCCGGCGGCGAGCTGCCGGGTCAGGCCGGCGAGCTGCTGCTGCGGAGCGCCCTCAGGGGCCTGCTGGCTGGCGTCGTCGACGCCCCCCTCAGCCTGGTCAACGTGCAGGCGATCGCCCAGCAGCGCGGGGTGCACGCCGCCCTGCGCGTGGAGCCGGCCCGCGACCGCGACGCACTGGAGGTGCGCGCCGACGGCCGCGTCATGGCGGGCACCGCCAGGGCCGGCAGCCTGCGCCTGACGACCTGGGACGGCCTGCCGATCGACATCGCGCCGGCCCCGTTCATGCTGGCCACGCGCCACCGCGACCGGCCGGGGCTGATCGGCCGCGCCGGCACCCTGCTCGGCGACTCGGGCGTCAACATCGCCGCCATGCACGTCGGCCGGCAGAGCCCGGGCGGCGAGGCCGTGATGGTCCTCACGCTGGATGAGCCCGTCCCGCCCGCCGCGCTGGCGGCCCTGCGCAAGATCCCGGCCGTCAGCGACGTGCGCTTCATTCAGGTCCCCCGCGAGGTGCTGGCCGGTGCATAAAGCGGTCGTGCTGTCTGTTCGCGAGGTGCTGGCCGGTGCGTAAGGCCGTGGTCCTCTTCGACCTCGACGAGACGCTGATCCACGAGCGCGCGTCGACGGCGGCCTCGTTCGCCGCGGTCGCGGCGGCCCACGGCCTGGACGGCTCCACGCTGCAGGCGGCGGTGCGCGCGGCCGCCGTGCCGCTCTGGGGCGCCGGCCCCGCCGCGGCCTACTGCGGCGCCATCGGCATCAGCTGGTGGGAGGGGATGTCAGGCCCCTTCGGCCCGTCGCCGGTCGCCGAGCTCGCCGCTTTGCACGCGTGGATCCCGCGGTTTCGCGCGGAGGCGTGGGCGGCGGCCCTCGACCGCCTCAGGGTGCGCGCGGACCCGGCCGACCTGGCGGCGGCGTTCGCGGCCGACCGGCTGCGCCGCCACGTGCCGTATCCGGATGCTGTCGCCACCCTCGAGCGCCTGCGCGCGGCGGGCCACCGCCTGGGCCTGGTGACCAACGGCGCCCCCGACTACCAGAACCTGAAGCTGGACGGCAGCGGCCTGCGTCCGCACTTCGAGGCCGTCGTGGTCTCGGGCGAGGCCGGCGTCGGCAAGCCGGATCCGCGCATCTTCGCGCTGGCGTTGGAGCGGCTGCGCTGCGAGCCGGGCGCGGCGGCGATGGTCGGCGACAACCCGGCGCGGGACGTGGCCGGCGCCCGCGCCGCGGGCATCATGGCCGTGCTGGTGGAGCGGGGTGAGCCGGGCGGCGGCGCGGACGCGGTGGTGCGGGAGCTGGCCGAGATCCCCGGCTTGGTCGCCTGAGCGGATCGCGCAGCGCGTTCGTGACCGGGCGCGCGAATCGCGCGCCCGGCACAACATGGTTCCCGTTGCGCCGTTCCGGCCTTGAAGGCTATGATCTAACCTGCGGGGCGTGGCGCAGGTGGCAGCGCGCGTGCTTTGGGAGCACGAGGCCGCCGGTTCGAACCCGGCCGCCCCGACCAGCGTGCGGGCGGGTGTCGCCTAACGGTAGGGCTCGACCCTTCCAAGGTCGCAGTGGGGGTTCGATTCCCCCCACCCGCTCCAGATTCGCCGGCTGCGCGCCCGTAGCTCAGGGGACAGAGCGAGTGCCTTCTAAGCACTTGGTCGCAGGTTCAAATCCTGCCGGGCGCACCAATCACGAGAAGCGAAAGAACCCGCAGCCGGTGAGGTTGCGGGCTCTTGGCATTTATGACCACCGTCTCGGAAAGCGCTTCTTATGCGGAGCTCGTCATAAGTAGCAGAACTCGTCGAGGTAGGCGGACAAGTGACGAGCGTATGAACGAAGGTGCAGTCGAGACCCTCGCCTCGCCAAAAGCAGTAGTTCCGAGTGTGTCGCCCGCGCTCGGCCAGCCCAGCCTGATCGCGGCGATCCCGTTCCTCCTCAGCCCGGCGCGCTTCTTTCACCCGCCCGGACATGGATGTTCTCACGGAGGCGGCCCGCCGCCCCGCTCCCGCAGCCGGGTCGGGAGGATAGCGAGGGCCTGCTGGCGGTTCTGCCACTGGCTGCGCTCGCCGGCGGGGACCGCCATGAGGCCGGTCGGAACATGCACGATCTGAATCGCGGTCTCGGTTTTGTTGCGGTGCTGGCCCCCCGGCCCAGAAGCCCGGAGTGGCTCGATCCGCAGGTCCCGGGCGCGCAGTCCGGCCTCCTCGGGCCGGATCTCCTGCAGGAGCGTCACGGCAACCGTGCTGGTATGGCGGCGGCCGGCGCGCTCTGTCGGAGGAACCCGCTGGACTCCTGCCTCGGCCGCGAAGGCCACCATGGCGCCGGGCCCGGAGATCCGCAGGACAGCCTCGCGCAGGCCCAGCTCATCGTCGAGCCAGAGCGGGTGCAGCGTGAGGGTGCGGCGCACGGCGTATCGGCCATAGGCGGTCAGGAGGTTCCGGCAGAATAGGGCGGCATCGGCGCCGCCGACGCCGGGGCGGATCGTGAGGATGGCTCTAAGCGTGCCGGTCGGCTCGGGCGTTCGCGACCGCGGCGCTGCGGCCCATGGGGATCATCTCCATTCTCAGCGTCTCCGGCACTCTACCGGAAAGCGGCGGTTGGTCCAGATCGCGCCTCCTCAAGTGCAGCGCGTCGATACAGAAGCTACCGCGATGGGGGCAGTGGTCACAGGCGACGGCGGCGGTCTAAACAACACTCATAAGCACTTGACAGTTAGGATGTGCGATTCTAACATCATATCTGTTATGAGCGAAACACCGAGGTCACGGAACCCCTACCGGCCAGGCGCAGCCGTGAGCCCACTTTACCTCGCCGGACGGGACGGCGAGCAGCGCCGTTTTCGTGCCAGTCTCGGCGCTTCTCCCGAGCTCCCGGCAAACGTGCGCATCACAGGGCTGCGTGGCGTCGGGAAGACGGTGTTGCTCAAGCGCCTGGAGGAGCAGGCCGAAGACCAGGGATGGCTGTGTAGCCGCGTTCAGGTAGAACCGCGCCACAACACGGATCAGGCCCTCAGCAACCTTGTGGCTGAGATCGGCCAAGCCGCACAGCGCCGGGTGTCGAATGCGACAAGGGTGCTGGAGGCCGTCAGAGGCGCCGCCGCAGCCACCCTTGAACACGTGCGGTTATCGTGGAACGACGTGGAGTTGTCCTTCGCCGCCGTGGAGGAGCGCACGCGTGATGTCGCCAAGGCTCTCTTCGATTCCGTCGATGCGGCGCTGCGCCAAGGAAGGCCTGGCTACCTGCTGATGCTGGACGAAGCTCAGGTGCTGCGAGACGATACCGACCGGCACGGGTCGCATCCCCTGTCGCTGCTGGTCGCGGCCGTCAATGCCCTGCAGGAGAGAGCGCTGCCGTTGGGGCTGACCGTGTGCGGCCTGCCAACCCTTCGAACCAACCTACTCAAGGCCCGGACATACACCGAGCGCATGTTTCGCGGTGAAGAGATCGGCCGCTTGGAGGAGCCGCAGGCCGTCGATGCCCTTGTCCGGCCATTGGCGGGAACGGGCGTGGGAGCGGACCGTGGTCTGGTCGCGCGCGTGGTACGCGAGGCGGAGGGCTACCCTTACTTCATCCAGCTGTGGGGAGCGGCCATGTGGGACGCCGCCCAAGATGCGGGCGTGATTCGGCTCTCCGAGCCCCTGCTCGAGTCTATCGAGCGGGAGATCTACCGCCGGCTGGACATCGACTTCTACGACGGCCGCGTCGAAGCGCTGACGCCGGCCGAGCAGGACCTGCTCATCGCGACGGCTAGGTGTCCGTATCCTCCGCTACGCACGGTCGATATTCACACACGAGCCGGCAAGCGAGAGGGCAACGTCAACGTCCTCATGGGACGCCTCGCCGAACAGGGCGTGGTGTTCCGGATTCAAAAGGGCCAGTACGAATACACGGCCCCGAAGTTCCACGAGTATCTCCAGCGCCGGACCGCCCGCCCGCGACCACGCTGACGCATACAGCAGGTAGCGTCCGCCACCCACTGCACATGCTGTCAACGGGTAGTGGCGCCTGGTGGGGCAATTCGGACGACGCACCAGGCCTGCGTGCGCGCTGTGCCCCGCCCCCGTAGGTCCCAGGGACGTATCGGCCAAGCAAGAGTCACCGCCAGCCACTACCCGCGATTGCCGGGCGCCGGGACGCCACGGCGCTCAACCTCGCGCAGAGCCGGTGGTAGCCGCCCGGCCGCCCCGCGTCGCGGACACTGTCCGGATTCACCGGACCGGCTGTCCCCGATTTATCGGACCAGCTGTCCGGAATCATCCCGGACCAGTTGTCCGCTTTCGCCGGAATACGCACACGTAGGCGTCGACGGCTCGAGGGGGCCGCCGCGAGGTCAGCGCGGCTTGCCGAGCGCCTGACGATTGGGCCTTGTGCGGTCGCCGTGGCCCGCGCCACACGGAGGTGCCGGAGCACCCGCCGCATCTGCGAAGGGTTCTTCCTGACAGGAGTGGATGGGCCGCGACGAGCACGCCGTCGGTGCGGGCGCCGCGTGTTGGGCAGTCCCCTGTCGTAGGGACCGATTCGCTCGCCCGCCCGCCGCCGCATGCCCCGCGCTTCGCCAGGACGGTGAGATTTCGCAAACGGGCGCCAAGGGCGGAGCCCCGGTTCCGCCGCGGTGTGCCCGCGGCACGCGTGCATCGAGCTGGGAGGTGCGGTGTGATGAGCGAAAGCACTTTTTCTCGGCGTGGACGGGCCCGCCGGGGGCTGCCCGCGCTGCCGATCGCGCTGGCGTTGGTGGCCAGCATGGTCGCCATTGGGGGCGGCGCGATGCCCGCCGCTGCTGCGCCGCAGGGCCCGCCCCCGGGTCCGCGGCCAATGGCGGGCCGATGTCCGGCGGCCGCGTCCGGCATCACCGGCGCGCCGAGCGGTCCGGCGATGCTGGCGATGCGGCCCGGGCCCGAGGGCCCGATGCTCGTGGTCGGCAGCGGCCCGAACGCCGGCTGCTCCCTCTACATCCTCACGTCCGACCAGCCGCTGGCCAGCCCGCCGTCCTACGGCTGCAGCAGCGGGGGCGCGTGCGACACGAAGATCTGGCCGGCGCTGCTCACGGGCGCCCGGCCCCTGGCAGGGCCGGGCGTCAATCCGCGGCTGCTCGGCACGGTGGCCCGCACGGACATCATCACGGGAACCACGGTCCTGCAGGTCACGTACGCCGGCATGCCGCTCTACCAGTACTCGCACGATCCGGCGCCGGGCGCGACGGCAGGCGAGGATATCTTCGATAAGTTCGCCAGCCCGGCCGGGGTCTGGTACCTGGTCTCGCCCGGGCGCGGCACCCCGCTGCCCGGGGTCGCCACGCTGGCCATGGAGAACGTGACGTTCACGGGCAACGCCAGCGGAGCGGGCGTGGTCCTCGGCGCGCTGATGCCGACGGACTTCGGGGGCGACCAGCTCTTCCCCGTCTACACCTTCAGCGCCGATCCGGCCCATGGCACGGCGTGCACGGGCAGGTGCGCGGTGTTCTTGCCGCCGCTGCTGGGGCAGGGGAGGCCGCAGGCCGCCACGGGCCTCGACGCGCGCGCCCTCGGCGTGATCCGGCGGCCGGACGGCAGCATGCAGGTCACCTACGACGGGCGCCCGCTGTACCTGTTCGTGAAGGATAACGGTCCCACAACGGCGTCGGGCACCGCGAGCGGCGTGGGGGCGGGAGCCATCTTCGGGGGCACTGGCTTCAACACTGTCCCGGCGCAGTGACGTCGGCGGCTTGGTGAGGGCGGCGGGACGCAGTCAAGCGCGACCCGCCGCTTGCCCACCTCGCGTGGATGTCGTGATCACCGTCTCCGACGCGGTCCGCGCCCGCCTGAGCGACCCCGGCCGCGACGGTTCGCGGCGTGCGGGCGTACGCGGCGAGGAGGACGCGAAGACCCCCGAGACGCGGGAACGGCGGCTCGCCAAGGCCGTGAGCGAGCCCGAGGCGGCAGCGCGGTGGCGGGACATCCAGCCCTTGCCCACGTCGACAGGGTGGCGGATGCGGCGGTGTGGGCGTGACAGGCCAGAAATCGGACGCCGCGGCCAGATCGTGGCGCCCCAGGCGGCGAGATCGCCCGGAAGCCGGACGTGGAGGCGCGGGCGGCGATCTGCCTGTGGGTGCCGGATCCGCAGACCGCGTTGGACCGCGCCGTAGCGCTCGGCCGGCAGGAGGCGATGCCGACGCTGGCGGTGCCGTGCGGATCGACAATGGCGCACTTCATGCACCCAGACGGTGACCTCACAGGGCTGAGTCAGGGATCACCCAAGGGATGACCGATGGTGCCTGGCCGTGCGGCGGGCGAAAGGCGGCCCGCGCCCCCTTGCGCGAAGCGCTGGGCCGGATAGGCTATATTCGCACAGGGGGGCGTCGCGTTGCCGTCGCAGCCGACACGATATGCCCGCAAGAAGCCGAAGGGAGCCTCGAGCAGCCGACGGTGGCTGCCGATCGTGATCGTCGCGGCGGTGGTCGTCGTCGTGCTGATCGCTGTGGTGCGCGGTCTCGGCCCCAAGAGCACGGCCGCACCGGAGGCGCGCGCGCCCGTGCCCGCGAGCGTGATGCAGCAGCTGTCGGCGATCCCCGCGACCAGTTGGAACACCATCGGCGCCAAGGGCGCCGCAACCCCCGTGATGGTGGCCCCCCTGAAGCCAGCCGCGAAGCCGACCTTCCTCTATATCGGGGCGGAGTTCTGCCCGTACTGCGCGGCCGAGCGCTGGTCCATGGTCACCGCCCTCTCGCGCTTCGGGACCTTGAAGAACCTCTTTTACACGGCCTCCGCGACCAACGACGTCTATCCCGGAACGCCAACGTTCTCGTTCTATGGCTCGACGTACACGAGCTCGGTGCTTGACCTGCAGGCGGTGGAGACCACGACCAACGTCCCCCAGGGCGGCTTCTACCAGCCCCTGCAGACGCCCACGCAAGCGCAGCAGGCTCTGCTGACCAAGTACGACGCGACGCCGTACTTCCCAAGCAGCGGCAACATTCCGTTTGTCTTGATCGGCGGCACCTACGCATGGCAGGGCGCGTCATACGACCCGCAGCTGCTGGCCGGGTCCTCGCAGGCCGCCATCGCGGCCCAGCTGGCTGCCGGCACCAGCCCCGCGGCCCAGGCTATCCTGGCGAACGCGAACGTGATGACGGCCGCCATCTGCGCCGTGGACGGCGGGAAGCCGGCCAATGTGTGCAGCAGCGCGGGCGTGAAGGCCGCGTCGGCGACGCTGCCGACGACGCCGAAGTAGTCGGGCACCGCGGGGTTGGTTGTGAAACGGGCCTGTCCGATGGTAAAATGATTGCCGCTGTACGCCTCGCCCGCGCGGCGAGCGGTGCGGCCAGAAACGTCGCGGTCGGCACACATGGTGACTGTAGCTCAGCTGGTTAGAGCGCCAGGCTGTGGCCCTGGAGGCCGGGGGTTCGAGTCCCCTCAGTCACCCCAGCACCCTTCCCCGCATGCGGTGGGGTGTGGCCAAGTGGCAAGGCAGCGGACTTTGGATCCGCTATCGCAGGTTCGAATCCTGCCACCCCAGCCAATCGTTCATCCCACACCGGGCCAGTAGCTCAGTTGGCAGAGCTGCGGACTTTTAATCCGCGAGTCGTGGGTTCGAGTCCCACCTGGCCCACCACATTTGGCTTCACCGAACGTCAATGGCTCCACGCGCGCGCCAAAACCCATGGCCATCGGAGGGGGCGCTCATACGGTGCGGGTACTCGTCGCGGGTGGCACGCGGTACATCAGGCGCCACCTTGTGGAGTTCCTGCTCGACGAGGGCCATGACGTGACGCTCTTCAACCGCGGCCGCACGAACCCCGACCTCTTCCCGGATGCCGCCCGCATCCCCGGCGAGCGGGCAGACCCACCGGCCGCCCTCCCCCAGCACCATTGGGATTGGGTCTTTGACATATCCGCATTCACGGAAGGGGACCTCGTGGGCCTGATCGACCGCGTCGGTCTTCGGACCGACCGCTACGTCTTCATCTCCACGCGCGGTACCTACATTCCGCAGCCCGAGGGCGTGGAAATCACGGAGGAAACGCCCCAGTGGCCGCCAGAGCCGCGCTACCTGGACCCGCCGGCGCCAAGCTGGTATGGCGCCCGCAAGGCCAAGGCTGAGGCCGCCCTCTGGCGGCTCGCGCCTGCCATTGGCTTCGAGGCCTCGGTGATCCGACCGCCGGTCGTATACGGTCCCTACGACTACTGGGACCAGTGTGGCGAGTACTGGCTCCGCCGGGTCCAGTCCGGTGATGTGGTCGTGCCCGAGGAACCGGTCCACTTCACCCGCTGCGTGTACGTCAGGGATTGCGTGCGGGCCATGATCGCAGCCGCCAAGGCCCCGCACGCGGCCGGCCGGGCCTACAACATGGCCGCGACACGCCACCGGACCCTTCGGGAATGGATCGACACCGCAGCCGCGCTCCTCGGAGTCACGCCGCGGGTGCGGAGGGTAAGCTGGCAGGCCCTGCAGGAGGCCGGCATCACGCGGGTCCCGATGCTCCGGCGGGAGATGCAGGGCTTCTCCACCGAGCGGGCGGAGCGGGAGCTCGGCCTGACCTCGACCCCGTTCGCGCAGACGCTGGCGGAGTGTCTCGCTCACCCGGGCGACGAGATGGAGGACCCGCTCGCGTCGTTCTGAGGTTCACACACGCCGCGCGGCAGCCAGGACGGCTAATCGCCGTCTCGCACACAAGCCGGCCACCATGGCCGTCCACGCTCCCTCCGGCGAAGGGTTCGACTGGTCTGGTCGGCAGGGCGACGAACAGTTGGCCGCCGAAGTTGGCGATCATGGGCGCGGGAGCGCCGATGCAGCCAGAGCGCGTGGTGAAACCATCGAGCGCTGAGTCGGGCGGCTGGAGGGTCGGTGCCATGAGCGAATACACGGTCAAACCCCTCGACGCCTCAACCTGGGATGCCTTCGCCCGGCTCGCGGACAAGCATGGCGGGGCGGGGTTTGGCTGCTGGTGCACGTGGTTTCACTCGCGGGTCGGCAGGCCCGAGGGGGAGATGGGCCGCCCGTGGAAGGAGCGGCTTGTGCGCGAGGGGAACGCGCACGCGGCGCTGGTCTTGGATGGCGAGGTGGCCGTGGCCTGGTGCCAGTTCGGCTCCCCGGACGAGCTTCCGCGCATCTTCCACCGCAAGGAGTACGAGGCGACCCGCACGCAGGAGCCGCCCGACTATCGCGTCACCTGCATCTTCGTCGACCGGAGCTGCCGGCGGCGGGGCGTGGCTGGCATGGCCCTTCGCGGTGCACTCGACCTGATCGCGAAGGCGGGCGGCGGGGTGGTGGAGGGCTATCCGCAGGACACGCAGGGCAAAAAGACCTCGCCCACGTTTCTCTACAGCGCCACGCGCAGCCTCTTCGAGCAGGCCGGTTTCACCCACGACCGCCACAAGGGCAAGAACCACTGCGTGATGCGGAGAACCGTTCTGCCTGCCGAGGCGTCTTGACGCTCCCTCCGCGATGACGTGCGCCCGCCGAATCAGGGGGAGCGAGGGGCCGGCGCAGCCTCGGAACCCGACGGACCCGTCCCTTCGCGGGGCAGGGTCGATTCAACCGCGCGGGTGAGTCGCCGTCCCCGCGCCGCACGCCGACGGACCGATCCGTTTTCGCTTCCCGAACCGTCATCCAGGTGAAACCGGTGCTCAGGACCGACGGCAGGGGAGGCGGCGGGCCTGAGGTTCATGCCGTTCACTCGGGTTGGGTCGGAGGTGCGCCCGAGTCCGGAGCCGCGAGCCGCCATGCCGGCGGCGGTCGGCGCCTGGGTGGCCGAAATGGATGGGCGCGGCATCCGCCAGCAGGGCCGCGAGCTGCTGGGCGGAAGCGCGGCGCGGGCCGTCCGCGTCCGCGACGGGCGTCCTCAGGTCACCGAGGGGCCGGTCCCCGCTGCCGGCGAGCCCATCACGGGCTCTGACATCCTCGACTGCCGGGACCTGGGCGAGGCCATTGAGGTCGCGGCGAAGCGCCCCGTGGCGACCTTTGGTATCATCGAGGTCCGGCCACTCGGCGAGCCATATCCCCGTCGCGATCTGAAAGGGGAGGACTCCACGTGGATCAGGGGCTCCTGACAACCCTCGACTGGACCCGCCAGACCCGCGAAGTCCTGATGCAGGCCCTTGGGGCCCTCGGACCCGAGCGCTACCAGGCGCCCCAGGCGACGCTGGCCGGGGAGAGCATCCGCGACCGCCATCTCCACAGCGCCGGATGCTACATCTTCTGGGCGGCGCGCGTCGGACTCCAGGAGGAGCCGCCCGACCCGCGCCCCGACGAGTACCCGGACGCCACGGCCGCCCGCGCGCTCTTCGCCGCCGCCGACGCGGCCGTGGGGCGCCTCCTCACGCGCTTCGACGGCAAGCTGGACGAGCCCATCGAGCGCGTGGTGCACGGTCACACCGAGCGCCTCACGCCGCGCTGGCTGGTCATGCACCCGATCACGCACGAGTTCAACCACAAGGGCCAGATCCTGGTCCTGCTGCGGATGTTCGGCGCCCCGCCGTTTGACGGCGACATGGTGCTGCCGTTCGGACCGCCATCGGCGTAGGGCCAGCCACTCACCCCGGGTGGGCGGCGAAGACCCACATGGCCGCGTTGGCGCTCACGGCGTCGCTTTGCGGGCCAAGCAGGGCGACGTCCCGGGCCGGGAGCCTCGGCCCGCCCGGCCACTCATGGCCCTCGCCCTGCAGCGTGTAGAGCTCCACGGCGCTGCCGCTGCCGCCGCCGCACGCGCCATAGGTCGTCAGGGTGTAGCCGCTTCCGGAGACGGTCGTTGGCGTGCTCTGGCAGCCGTCGTGCGCAGCCCACCGCGCGGCGGCCGACGGCACCGAGTACGTCCAGTAGGCCTGGCCGTTGCCGCCGCAGGGGTCGATCCGGTCGGCCGTGCCGTGGACGGCGATCACCGGCACGGGCCGGCTCGAGGCGCACGGGCTCGGCAGCCGCAGGCCCGCAACCGGGGCCACCGCCGCGAACGTGCCGGCGGCGTCGCAGGCCAGCTGGCTGCTCATCCGCCCGCCCCCGGAAAGCCCCGTGGCGTACACCCGCGTCGTGTCGATGCAGTAGCGCGACGCCAGCGCCGGCACCAGGTCCGTGAGGAATCTCACGTCGTTGGCGGCGCCCTTCGGGACGGCCGCGCCGCCGAATAGCGGCACGCCGGGGATGCTCCAGTCGTAGCCGGCGCCGCTGCGCAGCAGGCCCTGCGGGTACGCGACGATGAAGCCGTCCTGGTCGGCGGTCGCGTCCATCCCCGTGAGCAGCTCCTGCTGGCGCGCCGTGCTGCCGCTGCCGTGCAGGTTCAGCATCAGGGCCACCTTCCGCTTGCCGGTGTAGCCGCGCGGCACGTGGACGATGACCGTCCGGCTGTGGCCGTCGACGCTCAGGGCCATCGTCGTCGATCCGGATGTGGCCGTCCCGCCACACGGGTTCGCAGGCGGCGGCGGCGCCGGTGCCGCGGTCGCGCCTCCGCATGCAGCCGCGCCAAGCGCGACGCCCATCGCCATCACCGCCGCGAGGCACCGGAGCCGCCGGACGCCCATTCCGCTCACCCCTCGCCCGATCCCGCAACTACGCTGGCCGCGCGCCGCCAACTCCTTCTGCACCCCGACCCGCACACGCCGGCGACTGCCGGCGAATACACGCAATAGCCCGCAGCCCGCTCCCTACAGGAGCCGGTTCCGATACGAAGAACATCCACTGCCGAGCCCCCATGACGGGAGGCGATCCGGATCACGGACCTGGAGGTTGCCCGGTTGCATCTGGGGCGGGACGGCGGGACGTTTGTGCTCGTCCGCGAGGGCGGTGTGATCGCCGAGGACCGCCGCCGCAGCATCGTCCCCATCTACGAGCATGTGCTGCTCAACCCGGGCGACTTCGCCGGCGCCAGCATGGCGGACGCGGTGCTGGGGCGGGCGGCCGTCGTGTTGGTGCGCGGGCTCGGCCTGGCGGCGGCGCACGGCGCCATCGTCAGCCGCGGCGCGACGGCGCTGGCGACCGCCGACGACCTCAGCCTGACCTGGGACACCCTCGTCGAGGGCCTCCGGGACCGTGCCGGCACGGGGCCGTGCCCCTTCGAGGCGGCGACGGCCTTCTGCTGGACCAGCGACCAGGCGCTCTCGGCCCTGGCGGCGGCTCTGGGCCGGATGCGGGCGGGGTAGCCGGCGCCGGCGTATCATGACGGCATGGACACCGGCGCCTACCCGGCGCACCTGCTGGCGCGCGACGCGGCGCCGCCCCACCGCGGCGAGGGCCCGTTCGCCCTCTGGCACTTCAGCGAGGATCCGTCGCTGCGCACCTTCCGGCCCCACGTCCCGGCCACCCACCCGGCGGCGCCGCCGCTCGTCTGGGCCGTCGACACCCGCCACGCGCCGATGTTCTGGTTCCCGCGCGACTGCCCGCGCGGCTGCATCTGGCCGTGCGCGCAAACCACGCCCGCCGACCGCGAGCGCTTCTTCGGCCAGAGCGGCGCCGACCGCGTGCATGTCATGGAAGCCGGCTGGCTGGAGCGCATGCGCGCATGCACGCTCTTCGCCTACCGGCTGCCCGGCGAGGGCTTCCGTCCCCACGACGACGTCGGCGGGTATTGGGTTGCCGACCGCACCGTGACGGCCATCCAGCGCGTCGCCGCCGGCGACCTCATCGACCGCCACGCCGCCGCCGGCATCGAGTTGCGGATCGTCCCGTCCATCTGGCCGTTCTGGCGCCGCGTCGCCGCGTCCACCGTCGCCTACTCGGGCCTGCGCCTGCGCAACGCCGCCCCGCACCCGGACCAGCTCCCATAACGAAGCCCACGACGCTCACCGCGGCCGGGCGCGCCGCTCCAGCTCGAGCCGGGCCTCCAGCCCCGCCTGTGCGAGGTCGCCGAACGGCACGGCCCGCTCGGCATCGCAGGCGGCGGCCAGGTAGGCGTTCATGGCCGGATAGAGCGGCTGGACGGCCGCCGCCGGCAGCCGGAGCTCCTCTGCGCCTGCGGCCTGAAGCCGGTCCCCGCGCGCGGAGTCGTCGCCCTCCGCCCACTGCAGCACAGGCGGCCACAGGCGGCCACAGGCGCTGGAGGGCCGCCGGCGCGGCGTCCGGCGGCGTCGGCTCCAAGTCGGCCATCCCCTCACCCCCCGCCGCCGAAAGCCCTCACTGCGGCGCGCACGCCGCGACCCCCTGCGCCAGCAACGGCCTCTCCGCCACGAAGGCTGTGGTGAAAGGCTGTCATCAACGAAGGGGGATGTGGCCCATGCTCGTGCCGCTGCTGATCCTTGTGCTGGTGCTCGTGCTGTTTGGCGCCGGCGGGTTCGCCATCCACTTCCTGTGGGATGTGCTGATCGTCGCCGTGATCATCTGGCTGATCGGCTTCTTCGTGCGCGGCGCCGAGCGTCGCTGGTACCGCTGGTGAACGGTGCTCGCACCTCCGGAACCATGTTCAACGGGCGACCGAAGGGCGCCCGTCGCGAACCTCCTGCGTGGCACACTGAGGGGGCAAGGAGGCTGAGCCCGCCATGGCCGACCCCACGACCCGCCAGCCCACCGCACCCGCGCCCGCGGCCCCGGGCACCCCCGACCGCGCCGCGCTGCGCCGCATCTTCCCGCGTTTCGCCGACGAGGCCGCGCGCTTTGCCCACTACGCCGAGATGCGCCGCAACGAGCCCGTTCACGGCGACCCCGAGACCGGGGTCTGGAGCGTCTTCCGCTACGGCGATGTCCGCCGCGTCCTCAACGACCACGCCGCCTTCTCCTCCGAGCAGACCTTCGGCCCGCCGCCGCAGCGGGGCGACGGCCGCCCGGAAACCCTGTCCGGCCCCGCCGCCACCGGCCCGACCGCCGGCCCCGCCGCATCGAGTCCGGCAACCGGTCCATCCGCCACCCCAGCGACCCCAGCCGCCGCCCCAGCGACCCCTGCCGCCGCCCACGGCGCCGCGCCGGCCACCGCCCGCGAGCCCGGCGGCTTCC
>DAHVAF010000072.1 GCA_027314765.1 Clostridia bacterium
GCGGGCGAGCTCGGTCGCCAGCTCGCCGCTGCCGCCCTGGGTGGGGTGGCAGACCAGCGCGACGTGCAGCGGCAGCTCCGCCTCCTGCGCCCGCGCGGGCGACGGCCCCGCGTGGGCGGCGGCCCAGCTGCCGTCGTCCGCCGGCTCGCCCGCTGCCTCCGGCCCGCGCCCCATGGACCAACCCCCTGGCGCACAGTGTGCACCCATCGGGCGGGGTCCGCCATGCCCCGGCCCCCGGGGGTTGCTGACCAGGCGGGCAGCGGCCGTCAGGCGGGCAGTGCCGTCCCGCCGGCAGCCATCATGGCTTCGTCGAAGGTGTGGGTGGGAACGCCAGGTGCCCCGGCCAGCAGCAGACAGTCGACCCAGTCCATCGTTCCGGCCTCGAACCGGTCCAGGGCGGCCAGTACCGCCGCGCGGTCCGAGACCTCCACGCCATCGAGGCCGACAAGACCTCGCAGGGCATCCGCCACGGCCGGGCGTGCCTGTGCGGCCACGCGTGGCGAAGTCAGCACATGGATGACTTCGGCCAGCACGGCAGGGTGAACGACAAGGGTCAGCTCAGCCGCGGACGCGCGCTCAAACAGGGTCCTGGCCCTCTGGGCCTGGCCGTTCGGCTCGCCGAGCAGCAGCCGCAGGATGACGTTGGCATCGACGAACGCACGGCTAGCCATGCCGCGGCTCACGCGACTCGTTCCGAAACTTCTCCACCAGGTGCTCCTGGTAGTCGCGGCGAGCCTCCCGGACGTCAACCGTGCGCTCCGGGCGCAGAATCCCCAGCAGGTCGCCGGCTTTGCGGACCTTGACCGGCGTCACGACGACTCTGCCCCTGTCGACGTCGACGACCACCCGATCGCCCGGCTCAATGCCCAGCGCATCTCGCACGCGCTTTGGAATCACGACCTGGCCTTTGGGGCCGACTCGCGCGAGCGGCACCCCGTATCACCCATCGATCAACGTATCATTCAGGCCAGGCCGTGGAACCCTCGGCCCAGGAGTGCGATGGAGGGCTCCAAGCTGTACATGGCCCGCGTGCGCTGGCCGCACACGACGTCACCCAGTCCTTTTGAGCGCGTCCACCGGGATCGATTCCGGCTGGTCGGAGTCCAGGTGCCGGTGGCGGACGGGCGGTGGCCCCCACCCAAACGTCGGCGCCGCCGCGATGCGTGCTGTGACGGCGCACGCGTACGCGTGCGCCGACCTATACCTTCAAGAAGCGCCGCAACGACACGGTGCTGCCCGCCGCGCCGAGGATCAGGCCCAGCAGCACCAGCCAACCCGTCAGCTCCGTCAGCAGGGGCTGGCGGCCCAGGACGGGCACGAACGGCAGGTCCTGCGCGATCCGGCCCACGAGCGCGGTGTAGCCCCACCAGGCCACGCCGGAGGCGGCGCCCGCGCCGAGCAGGCCCAGCATGGCGCCCTCCAGCAGGAAGGGCCAGCGGATGAAGCTGTCGGTCGCTCCGACCAGCTTCATGATCGCGATCTCCTCGCGGCGCGCGAACACGGCGACGCGGATGGTGTTGGCGATCAGGACGATGGTGGCCAGGGCCAGGGCGCCGACCAGCACCAGCCCCGCCGTGCGCAGGGCGTCGGTCAGGGCGAACAGGCGCTGGACGACGGCCTGCTTGTAGTCGGCATGGTCGACGCCCGGCAGCTTGCCCACGGCCTGGGCGACGCCATCGACCTGCGTCGGGTCGGCCACGTGGATGTCCACGCTGTCCGGCAGCGGGTTGTTGGCGGCGACGGAGTTGAGCAGGTCCTGCTGGTCGCCGAACTGCTGCTTCAGCTGGTTCAGGGCCTGGCCCTTGGTGACGTACTGCGCCGACGTCACGCCCGGGATGGCCTCGATCTGCTGCATCAGCGAGCTCTGGTTGGCCCGGTCGAAGTTCGTCTGCAGGTACGCGACGATCTCCACCTGCGAGTCAAGCACCTGGCCCATGTGCGAGACGTTGAGCCCGAGGACGACGAACAGGGCCAGGACAAGCAGCGAGATGGCGACGGTGCTGGCCGAGGCGATGCTCATCAGGCCGTTGTCGCGGATGCTGGAGGCCGCCTCGCGGCCGAAGTGCATCCAGGTCCGCACCTTCAATGCTGGGAGCCTCCCCTAGAGGGCCTCGCGGCGGTAGAGGCCGCGCTCCTCGTCGCGGATGACGTGGCCGTGGTCGAGGGCGATCACGCGCCGGCGCAGGGTGTTGACGAGCGACTCGGAGTGGGTGGCCACCAGCACGGTCGTGCCGCGCCGGTTGATCTCCACCAGATGGTTGATGATGCCGCGGGCGGTCTCGCTGTCGAGGTTGCCGGTCGGCTCGTCGGCGATCAGGATCTCGGGGTCGCCGACGACGGCCCGGGCGATGGCGCACCGCTGCTGCTCGCCGCCGGAGAGCTCGGTGGGACGCGCGCGGGCCTTGTGCAGGAGGCCGACCGCCTCCAGCACCTGCGGCACGCGCCGAGCGATCTCGCGGGGGCGGGCCTCCGTGCAGACGAGGGGAAACGCGATGTTGTCCCAAACGGTCTTGTGGTCAAGGAGCTTGAAGTCCTGGAAGACGACGCCGATGCGGCGGCGCAGGTAGGGCACCTCGCGGCGGCGCAGGCGGCCGACGTCCTTGCCGTTGATCAGCAGCCGGCCCGCCGATGGCTTCTCCTCGCGGTACAGCAGGCGGATCATGGTGGACTTGCCGGCGCCGCTGGCGCCGATCAGGAAGACGAACTCGCCCTGAGCGATCTCCAGGCTGACGTCCGCCAGCGCGACGGTGCGCGGCGGGTAGACCTTGATGACCTGCTCAAAGGTGATGATCGGCGATCCCTCCGAACCCGGGAACGCTGCGACGCCATGGATTCAAGCCATGGGCCCCGCTGCTGGCGACCCTGCCCGCATTTCGACGCAAGTCGGCAGCCTCCTGCCGCAGGACGGCCACTTCGCCGGAGAACCGGCCGCTTTCGGGCGTTGCTCTCCCGCGCAGATGGCGCCGCGGCGGCCACCCATGCGCGAAAAGTGCCGTCCCACCTGGTGATTCGTGATTCGGGCGCCATGTCGTGAGCGAGCCCGCCCACCCGGGCCGCCATGGCAGTCTATGCGGCGCCTCCAGCCCTACCTGGCCAGGGCGGCCTGCACGACCTCGTTGTTGCGACGGGCCATGGCCTGCAGGTGGCCGAGGCGATCGGCGAGGCGCTCCGCCGCCTCGGCCGGGGCCGGGAAGCTGGCCGCCAGGTGCGCCAGCAGGTCCTCGCCCCGCAGGTCGCGCACCGCAAAGGGCGGCGGCGCGCCGACCGCCTTCAGGAAGGCGTCGACCTTCGGGTCGTACGAGAGGCCGACGGGCCCGAGGCCGGCCAGGGCGGCGAAGATCAGCGCATGCAGGCGCATTCCGACCACAAGGTCGAAGCAGGCGAACAGCTCCAGCATCTCCACCGTCGGCAGGCGGCGCGCCAGCACCGCGGCCGGCTCCCGCATCCGCGCGCGCACGGCCTCGCACGCGGCCACATCGCCCGGGTACTGCATCGGCACGAGCACCACGCTGCCGCCGAACCGCTGCACCAGGCCATCCGCCGCGGCGGCCACGGCCGCCGTGAACCCGTCGCCCTGCCACCTGCGCACGGAGAAGGCGAAGACGGGCGGCGCGGCCGGCAGCCCCAGGCGGGCCAGGCTCCCGCGGGCGGGGTCGCGGACGGGACGCGGCAGGCCGAGGGCGGCGTCCGCCGTCACCTCCAGCGGTGGCCGGCGCACGCCCGCCTTGCGCAGGAGGTCGGCTGAGGCCTGGTCGCGCACCGTGATGGCGGCCGCCCGGTTCAGGTAGCGCAGCAGCCGGAAGCGCGCGGGCGACCGCACGGGGCCGACGCCCTGCGCGTACACGACGAACCGGCGGCCCAGCAGCCGCGCCAGCCAGAGGATGCCCAGGTAGTACGGGACGCTGCGCGGGCCCGTGGCGTCCTGCAGCAGCGAGCCGCCGCCGGACACGACGAGGTCGGCGGCGCGGATGGCGCCCATCACGTGGCGCAGGCTCTGGCGCGGGACGGCCTCGACGCCGTGCTCGGCCCGCGTGGCGGCCGGGTCGCCCGACAGCACC
The DNA here is from genome assembly GCA_027314765.1 of Clostridia bacterium. Classification (GTDB taxonomy): domain Bacteria; phylum Bacillota; class Sulfobacillia; order RBS10-35; family JAJYVM01; genus JAJYVM01. The sequence continues at coordinate 4,059 of DAHVAF010000072.1, forward strand.
GTCAGCCGGTGCGGCGAGAGGCCGGCGGCCATGGCGTCCAGGATCGCCTCGTCGCCGGCGTTGCCGAAGCCGTAATAGCCGGAGACCAGGATCCGGGCTGGCCCGGGCCTGCTACCCGGCATCGCGGCGGCCGGCACCTGCCCTGCGGGACCTGCTCCCCGCGGCCCGCCCACCCGAAGCGGCGTCGCCGGCCTCCCCGGCCTGGCCGCCCGCGCGGCTGCCGCCTGCACCCGGGGCGCCGGACGGGCCGCGCTCCCGCGTGGGAGCATCGCCATTCGTCGGGCGCCCGGCAGCCGGGCCGCCGGACTGGCCCCGCTCGCGTGTGGGCGCATCGCCGCTCGCCCCGCGCCCGCCGCCCGGGGCGCCGGACT
>DAHVAF010000082.1 GCA_027314765.1 Clostridia bacterium
GGCCTCGGCCTGGCGATTGCACGTGCCATCGCGGAGCGGCAGGGCGGCCGCCTGAGCATCGAATCCCAGCCCGGCCACGGGACCACGGTGCGCATCGTCCTGCCCGGAACGCGAGTCTGACGCGCCGCGGATCTTGTCGAGGCCCGTCATCACCCAGTCATCGGCGCCTTTCACACTAACTCGCGCCCGATTATCATGCAGAAGGGGTTGTCCACCTACGTCGAATCAGCGTTTTCGCCGCCGGTTCCGGCCCGGGCGGCTCATCGCATTCATCGTGATTGCGGCGGCCGTGGTCTTCGCGGTGGTCCGCGCGCGCACGGCGCCGGGACCTGCCCACGCCGTCGCCGCCGCGCCCGCCACGGCCAGTGCCACCGCGACGGCTGCCAGGGCCACGCCCCTGGCGGCCAAGGACGGCCTGCCGCCGTCCGCCTACAGCCCGAGCAACCCGCCGCCGGCCTGGCCCGGTCCCCTGCCGTATCCGATTCTCATCGCGGACAGCAATAATAATCGTATCCTTGAGGTCACGCCGACCAAGAAGATCGTCTGGCAGTACCCGACGCCCGCGACGACCGCGAAGTCGCAGTCGTACGGCACCACGGGCGACGATGCGTTCTTCACGCCCAGCGGCAATCAGATCGTGACGAACGACGAGGAGAAGGGCACGATCATCCGCATCGACTTCTACACGCGGCAGGTCACGTGGCACTTCGGGGTGCCCGGGCAGCTGGGCGGGGGCAGCACGCACCTGAACTACCCCGACGACGCCTACATGCTGCCGAGCGGCAACACGATCGTGGCCGACATCCGCAACTGCCGCGAGCTGACCATCAGCCCCAGCGCGAAGATCATCCAGACCTGGGGCGCGGCCCAGAACGGCTACTGCAAGACGGACCCGGCCAACAACCTGTTCGGCTACCCCAACGGCGACACGCCGCAGCCCAACGGCGACGTGCTGATGTCCTTCATCAGCGGCGACCGGATCGCCCTGCTCTCGCCAACCGGCAAGGTCATCTGGAACGTGCCGGCGCCTGACCTCTACGGCGGTTACGTCTCCGACGCCCAGCTGCTGCCGAACGGCAACGTGCTGGTGGCCGGATACGGCAAGCCCGGCATCGTGCTGGAGTTCAACCCGCAGAGCGGCAAGGTCGTCTGGCAGTATCACGTGACGTCGGGTCCCGGCGAGCTGAACCATCCCTCGCTCGCCCTGCCCCTGCCGAACGGCAACGTCCTGCTCAACGACGACTACAACGACCGCGTGATCGTCATCGACCCGACGACGAACAAGATCGTGTGGCAGTACGGCACCACCGGCGTCGCGGGCTCTGGGCCGAATCAGCTGAATGTCCCGGACGGCGTCGACGTCGACATGTGGCACAACTGGCTGAACTTCACGCCGCCAGCGTCGTAAAGAGGGTGGGGCGGGAGCGTCCGGAGATCCTGTTCGTGGAAGACGAGCCCGGCATCGTGGAATTCCTGGTGCCGGGCCTCGGCTATGCGGGCTTTGCCACCCGGGTGGCGGGAGACGGCCCCACCGCCCTGCGGATGGCCGAGGACCGCGAGCCGGACCTCGTGGTCCTCGACCTGATGCTGCCCGGCATGGACGGGTTCGCCGTCTGCCGCAGCCTGCGCGAGCGCTCCGACGTCCCCGTCATCATGCTGACGGCGCGCGATCAGGTGGGCGACCGCGTCCGCGGCTTGGAGATGGGTGCCGACGACTACGTCACCAAGCCCTTTCACTTTCGCGAGCTGACCGCCCGCATCCGGGCCGTGCTCCGCCGGCACGGGCAGAGTGGCGAGATGCGCGCCCCTGGGCCCCTGCAGCTGGGCGACATCACCCTGGAGCCCGAGCTCCGGCTGGCCCGGCGCGGCGACCGCGACATCGAGCTGACCCGCCGCGAGTTCGAGCTGCTGGACCTGCTGATGCGCAATCCCGACCGCGTCATGTCGCGCGCGGTGATCCTCGACCGCGTCTGGGGGGCGGACTTCATGGGCGATGACAACATCATCGAGGTGTATGTCCGCTACCTGCGCAGCAAGCTCGGCGAGCCCAACCCCATCACGACCGTGCGCGGCGCGGGCTACGTCATGCGCAGACCGCAGGCGTGAAGGCCGCGGCCGCGCGCTGGGGCGGGCTGCGCGTTCGGCTCGCCCTGCTCACGGCCGCCCTGGCCGCGCTGCTCAGTCTGGCCCTGGGCGCCGCGACCTACGTCGCGGTCCAGGGCTTCATGGTGGACTGCATCCAGCAGCGCCTGCTGGCCACCGCGCCCCTGGTGGCGGGCGTGCTGAGGCCCGGCGAGCTCGACGCGCTGGACGGCGGCGAATCCGCCTCGCGGCTCGGCGATCGCATCCGCCAGAGCAACGCGGTCTCGGGCTCGAACATCCTGGTGCAGGTGCTGGGACCGAGCGGCCAGCCGGGCCCGTTCGTGGGGCCACAGGCCGGGATCGCATCGGGCCTGCCGCCCCCCGGCGCCGCCGCGCTGCATCACGCCGCCGCCACGCCGTACTGCGCGGGCGTCAGCCTCGGCCCCCCGACCGCCGGGCCTGGCCTGATGTGCGTGGTCGCCGTCCGTGAGGGATCCGCGCCCTCCGGCTACCTGGTCCTCGCCACCCCCCTGGCGAGCGTCGACGCCACGCTCGGCCGCCTGCGCCTGGCCTTGGCCCTGGGCATGGCCGCCCTGATCGCCCTGGCCCTGACCCTGAGCCCGCTTGTCGTCCGGCTGGGCCTGCGGCCCCTCACCGATATGGCCGCCTCGGCGGAGCGGATGGGCACGGGCGACCTGGACCGGCGGCTGCCCGTGCCTCGGGCTGACGACGAGGTCCGCGACCTGGCCGTGAGCTTCAACGGGCTCCTCGACAGGATCGAGGCCGCGTTCGCCGTCCAGCGGCGCAGCGAGGCCCAGGCCCGCCAGTTCGCCGCCGACGCCTCCCACGAGCTCCGGTCGCCGCTGACGGTGCTGGCGGGCTCGGCTGACGTGCTGCTGATGGGCCTGCGGCGGGATCCCGCCGGCGCCGAGCGCATCGCGCGCCGCATGCAGCGCGAGATCCAGCGCCTGATGCGCCTCGTGCAGGACCTGCTGCTTCTCGCGCGCCTGGACGCCGCCGGCGACGCCAGCCTGCACATGGAGCCCGTGTGGCTGAAGGATGTTGTCCAGCGCGCTGTGCGCGACATGCGCCCGGTGGCGGGTGGGCGGGTGCTGGCGGTCGCAGTGGGACCCGCTGCCGCCGAGGCCTGGGTGCGGGGCGATGACGACCAGCTCTACCGCCTGCTGATCAACCTGCTGGACAACGCGATCCGGCACACGGCCTCCGACGGGCGGATCGAGGTGGCGGTCGAGCTACGCCAGGATGCCGTCGCCACCCGCGTGTCCGATGACGGCTGCGGCATCCCGCCCGAGCACCTGCCCCACGTCTTCGACCGCTTCTACCGCGCGGACCCCTCCCGCGCGCGGGAGACCGGCAACGCCGGCCTGGGCCTGGCCATCGCCAAGCGCAGCGCGGAGGCCCATGGCGGCGACCTCACCGTGACAAGCGAGGTCGGCAGCGGCACCGCCTTCACCCTGACGCTGCCGCTGCTGGCCGTGCCGGAGGCCTCGCCGCTACCTGGCGGATAACGCCGCCTCGGCCCCCCCCCGGCGCGCCGCGGTCCGCAGACGGCCGTTGCCGTGCGTCGCTCGTACGGCCGCAGGCCGTGCCCGAGCCGTTCCCCCGGGGGCGACCGCCGCCTCACGAGCGACGGTGCGCGGATGGCCGCCGCCGCATGGCCGCTCATGCCCCAGCTGGCGGCGCCCCCGGTGGACGTGGCCCCGGCCTTACAAACACGCGCCCACGGGTCACTGCCCCCAGCCCGCCCTCGTCGTGCTGGCCGTGCCACTGTCAGCCCCGGCGACACCCGCCCCCGCATTCGCCATGACCCGACCCCTACCCGGCTGCGAATGCTGGCGCGGACCTTGCGCCGCTGGGGCCAGGCAGCGGTGTCGCCACGTGCCCGGCTGCGGCTCCGTCAGCCGTACCGCGACCGCTGCCGCGGCCTTCGCGTCGGCAGGGGCGAGGCAGTGGCCTCGCCCCTGCCGGCTACGGCCGCGTCAGGCGCCACACGAGGGAGGGTCCGGGGATCGCCGCGCTCGTCTTCAGCGGCAGCGTCTGGTGCTGCTGGCCCAGCGTCACGGTGAGGGTCGCGACCTCCGTACCGGCCGCCACGGACTTTCCCAGCGCCGACGGCGCGGGCGTCAGCCGTTCATCGCCGGCGAAGCCCTGCCAGCCGATGAAGGTGGGGGTCGAGGGCAGCGTCAGGTCCATCGGCGTCCCCCAGGGCACGGTCAGCGTGGCCGCGACGTCTCCGGCCTTCAGGGGCTGCGTCGTCGTCAGGATGCGGCGCGCCGCGTTGATGAGGTTCTCACCGGCCGTCAGCGCCGTGTTCAGCTCGTGCAGGCCGCCCTGTCCGAGCACGGCCCCGAGCACGAGCACGGTCCTGCCGCCCACGGTGGCGTTCGCCGCCACCACGAAGCAGCCGCCGGCGCCGGAGGTGCTGCCCGTCTTGATCCCGATGATGCCGGAGCGCCCCAGAAACCCGTTGACGTTATAGACGATGCCGGCGACGGGCAGCGTCGCCTGCGGCATGGCCACGATGGAGGCGAAGGTCGGGTCGGCCATCGCGGCCTGCGCCAGCGTCAGCTCGTCGGTCGCCGTGCTGATCGTCTGGGCCGAAAGCCCGCTTGCGTCCGCGTAGTGCGTCTGCGTCATGCCCAGCGATTTCGCCTCGGCGTTCATCTTGGTCAGGAAGGCCGAGAGGCTCCCCGCGTCCCACTGCGCCAGCATGGTGGCGACGTTGTTTCCGGAGGGCAGCAGCAGCCCCTCGAGCATCTGCCGCTCGGAGAGCGACTCGCCGGCCACCACCGGCAGCACCGACTGCAGGCCGGCCTTATCGCTCTGATACAGCGCCACGTCCGCTGGCGTGACGGTGATGCTCGGCCCGTTCTGGCCGGCGCCAAGCGGGTGGTCGTGGAGGATGAGGTAGGCGACCATCATCTTGGCCAGGCTGGCGATCGGCTGCGGCGACTTGGACCCGGAGGTGCCCACGACCCCGATGCCCGAGATGGCCAGCGCGCTCTGGCCCGTCGAGGGCCACGGCAGGCTGAGCGCGGGCCCCTGCACCGTGAAGTGCGCCGGCGCGCGCATCTGCAGCTGCACGGGCGGCACCGGCCGCACGAGCTGGATCACCAGGAGCGCCACCACGACCACGGGCGCGATGAGCCACCAGAGTCCGCGCAACGCCGCGACCTCCTCCGGGGCGGCCGCGCAAAGGCGGCGGCCACCTGCGTTTCGCAGGGAAACCCCACGTCAGTATGGAGCATCCGACTGAGTCCGCGCGAAGTGTCGGCACATCCACACCGCATGCATCGTGGCCTGGGCCGCGGACACGCAGTGGCAGCGCCACCCGCGCGGCGCCGCGTCCGCCCTTTCCACATCGCCCCGCCGCCGCCTCTCGCTTGGAGCCGCCGCTACGCCGGCCCGAGGTGAAGCGCGCCACCGAACGCCCTCGTGGCGATCAGGACCAGGCGAGATCGGACGTGGCGATGTTCCAAGTCGACCACAGCACCGCCACCATGACGACCACCACGACCCGGACGGCCAGTGGATTGGGGGTGGGGAACGGGAACAGAGCCGCAAAGGGCGGGAAGGCGGCATTCACGGGGGCGGCAGGCCCAGCGCCTTGGCGCACCACCCGCTCGGATCGACGCGGCGGGCCGCCGGGAAGTTCCTCAGGTGCCGCCCAGCACCTCGCGCAGGGCGGCGCGAAAGCGGCGGTCGTCCTCCCCCGTGCGCGGGCGCGGCCCCCTGGTGCGGCCCCCCGCCCGCCGGACCCGCGCCGCGAAGTACCGCTCCTCCAGCAGGCCCGGCAGCGTCGCCTCGGTGTAGATGCGGCCATCCGGGTGCAGGGCGCGCGCGCCGCGCCCCAGGCAGAGGGCGGCCAGCCCGTAGTCCTGCGTCACGACCACGTCGCCGCGCCGCAGGGCGCCGTAGAGGGCATGGTCGACGGCATCCGGCCCCTTTGCCACCTTCACCCAGTGGTCGCCCTCGGCCTGCTCATGGTCGACCGTGGCGAACCAGAGGATCTCCCGCCCCGCGGCCTCCTCGCGGATGATCTGCTTGACGGGGCAGGCGTCGGCGTCGACCAGAATGCGGCTCAGCAGCCCGTGCTCCCGGACGGCGGCGCGGTCTCGCCCGCCTTGACCACGAACCACACGCCCTGGGCGCACTCCCCGTTCACATCCCCCGGCTTGTTGTCGCCGGCGAACGTGTAGAGCGGCATCCCGTTGTACTCCACCTGGAGCGTGCCATCCGCGCGCTTCAGGGTGGTCAGCGTGCCGGAGAGCCCCGCCGCCAGCGTGGGCGTGCCCGTCACCGTCAGCGGCGGCCACAGCGAGGCACAGCTGCCGCTGCAGGCGCTGAAGGTCGGCGAGTCCTGCGTCAGCAGGTACAGCGTCATGCCGCTGCTGTCGGCAAGGATCTGGCCGTAGGTCGCGTTGTTCACGGCCTGCACCGTGGCGCCGCCGCCGGAGCTCGCCGTGGCCGATGACGTCACCGTCACCGTGTCCGTGCTGCCGCTCCAGGCCACCTGGTCGCCCAGCGCATCGGCCACGAAGCGCAGGGGCACGTACGAGGTGCCGTTGCAGATGAAGCCCGCCGGGTTGCCATTGGCCACCTGCGGCGTCTCCGCCTGGCCGTTGAACACGAACTGCAGGGGCGCCACCGCGCAGTTCGCGGCGACGTCATAGCCGGCGCCCGCCGCGGCGCCCCCGCCCCCGGCGTACGGCGTGGCCGTGGCTGGCGTCGTGATGGTCACGGTGTCGGTGGCGCCGTCCCAGGCCACCTCCTGCCCCAGCGCGTCCGCCATGAACCGCAGCGGCACGTACGAGGTGCCGTTGCAGATGAAGCCGGAAGGGTTGCCATTGGCCACCTGGGGGGTGACCGCCTGGCCGTTGAAGTTGAAGTGCAGCGGCGCCACCATGCAGCTGCCCGCCACGTCGTAGGCGGCCGCCGCCGGCACCGCCGCCGCCAGCATTCCGGCCAGCACCAGCAGGGCCACGAGCGTACGCTGCACCATCCGGCCCACCGCCCTATCCCAGCAGGATGTCGTGCGCCGGCGAGTGCGGAGCGCTCGCTACGGCCCGACCG
>DAHVAF010000086.1 GCA_027314765.1 Clostridia bacterium
TGGCGGCACGCCATCCATCCGCCAGCCGCCGCCAGCCGCCGCCATGACGACGACGACGCCTGCCTGACCATGGCACTCGGCCTTGGCGCGGGTCGCCGCCGCTTCGGGCTGCAAGCCGCCGCAGTGCCGCCGCCCACCGGACCATCGCGGCGATCGCGGCCGCCAGCACCTGGCCGGGAAGCTGCCGCCGTGGCGGCACGCCATCCATCTGCCATCCATCTGCCAGCCATCCGCCAGCCGCCGCCATGACGACGACGCCTGCCTGACCATGGCACTCGGCCTTGGCGCGGGTCGCCGCCGCTTCGGGCTGCAAGCCGCCGCCGGGTCGGGCCGCCGCCGCCAGCCGCAGTGCCGCCGCCTACCGGACCATGGCCGCGATGGCGTTCGCCAGCACCTGGGCCGCCTCCGCGCGGGTCGCCGCCACCTCGGGCAGGAAGCTGCCGTCGGGGTAGCCCGCCATCAGCCCGCCGGCGACGGCTGCCTCCACGCCCGGAAGCGCCCAGCCGGCAATCTGCCCGTCATCGCTGAAATGCAGCGCTGCCGTGGCACTCAGCTTCAGGGCCCGGGCCAGCAGCACGGCCATCTCCTGCCGCGTCAAGGGCGCGTCCGGCGAAAACGTGGTCGGCGAGGTGCCCTCGACGAGGCCGTCCCCCACGGCCGCCGCCACATACGGCGCATACCACGCCCCAGCAGCCACGTCGGTGAACGGCGTCTGCCCGCCAGCGACCTTCAGGCCCAGGACCAGGTCGAGCATCTTGACGAACTCGGCCCGCGTGACGGCCTCCCCCGGCCGGAACGTGCCGTCGGGGAAACCGCTGACCACGCCCGCCGCCAGCAGGCTGCCGATGGCTGGCGCCGCCCAATACCCGACCGGAACGTCGGCCGGCAGTGCGGACGGGCCGACCACGACAAGCGTCGCGGGCCCGCTCACATCCACGGTGACCGTGCCCACGGCCGCACTGACGCGTGCCGGCACGGACCGCCAGGTCCCGCCAGTCCCCTCCGCGTACACGGCCCAAGCCCCGGCCTCACCCGTCCTTGAGGCGACCTTCAGCGTCACGGAGATCGGCGCGGACAGAGTCGGCCCGGTGACCGTGAACGTGGCGCTCACGGGCTGAAGCCCAGCCGGTAGACCGACTGGCGGCACGCGCGTCTCCTCCACGCCGAGGGTCTGTCCCGTCGGCACAACCCCGGGCGGCACCGTCGCCGCGAAGGCGCCGTCCGACGTCGTGAGGGTGCCGCCGCGGGTGCCCACCGTGGTGCCCGTGGGCACGGTCGCCGGCGCCCCACCCCCGTTCGGCTCCAGGCCCTGGGGGACCGGCTCGACGGCCGCAAACACGGTCCCAGCCAGGTCGGCAAGGCTGGGCTGCGTGCTCGTGGTCAGGGTCATCGTGAGACAGCCCGACGCGAAGGTCTGGGGGGCGACCACCGGCTGCCAGCCCGTGCCGCTCCACCACCGCAGGCTCGCGCCCGGCTGGAGCCCGCACTGCTGCACGGTGACCTGGGTAAAGGTGCCGCCGGGGACCAGCGCGACGTCGAAGTACGTGGCGCTTCCGCTCACGCTGAGGCCCGCGCCGACCGGATCCCCGGTGTACGACCCGGTGAGCACCGTGCCGGTGCCGCCCGAAGCCGTCGCCGTGGTGAGCGGGGTCGGGCTCCCCGTGCCCCCGGCGACGGCAGCCGTCGTGCTGGACGTTGCGGTCGCGCCGCTGGAGCCGCTGAGGCGGCCCCCCGCCGGCCCAATCAGCAGCGCCACCGTCCCGGAGGCCGTCTGGCCCGGCCGCCCGCTGTCGGCGACCTCCACCCCGGTGGTCGCGGCACCCGCCGCGATGGGCGTTCCCGTGATCTGGCCGCTCGGGCTGAGGCTGAGCCCGGCCGGTAGCGCCGCCCCCGGCGCCAGGCTCCAACGGTAAGGGGCGATGCCGCCCGCGGCCGCCAGGGTGGCCGTGTAGGGTGCGCCTGCCGCGGCGCCGGGCAGCACCGTGGACGTGACGGTCAGCTGCGGGGCCGCCACCACCATGACGGTGACGCTGCCCGTCGCGGTCAGCGGGGGCGACGAACTGTCGGTGACCGTCACCCGTGCCGTGGCGGTCCCCACCACCGTCGGGATCCCGTAGACCGCCCCGGTGACGGTGTCGAGCGAGAGCCCCGCGGGCAGCGCGCCGCCGCTCAGGGCGAAGGTATAGGGCGGCGTGCCGCCCGTGGCTGCCGGCGTCTGGTTGTAGGCGGTACCAAGGGTGGCATCCGGAAGGCTGCCGGCGGGGGGCGCCAGGGGGGTCACGACATCCACGGCCGCCGGCGCAAGCGCCTGAGGCGTGCCGCCTGCGCTCGAAGCCTCGCTCACCTCGAAGTCGGACTGGCCAGGCGTCGCGGGCGCGACCGCGCCCGCATCGACGATGGTCAGCCGGTGCTGCGGCGCCAAGGTGATGTCCGAGACGGCCACGGTCTGGCCGCTCACGCTGACCTGTCCCTGTGAGGCCGTCCAGCTCCCGGCGCCCGGCGCGCCCCAGGCGGTGGGCACGGCCAGGTAGACGGCGCCCGCCACCGTGCCGTCGGCCCCGGCCGTGAACGTGAAGGTGAGGGTGTTACCCGCGCTGCCGACCACGACGGTGCCGGGCGCCACGCTCACGGCGCCGCTGCCGTCTGGCAGCGGCGCGAACACAAGCGACCCGCTCGGGCTGGCCGGAATCGTGTCCGCGCTCGTGCTGACGGCCAGGTCGGCCGCCGGGTACGTGCCGTCGGGCGGGTTCACGACGCCCGCGACCCGCAGGGTCACCGCCGTCGAGGCCGCCAGCGCCACGGGCAGGGTGGCCCGCACGCTGCTGCCGCCCCCGTACACGGCCCCGGCCACGGTTCCGTTCAGGGTGTAGTCCGATGCCAGACCCGGGAGCACGGTCCCCGCCGGCGCTGTCACATACACCGCCTGGCCGACGGTCAGGGCGCCCGTGACGCTGGTCGTGAAGGTCAGGGTCCACGTCGAGGCGAGAAAGCCTGTCTGCGGACTGGCCGTCCAGTCAAGGCCCGTGACGGTCGGCGGCGGCAGCACCGTGAGCGGGACGTGGGCCGTTGCCGACGTGAACTCGGTGGAATCCGACGGGGCGAACGCGGCGTCGATGGTGTAGGAGCCGGGTGGCAGGGTGAGCCCGGCGGCCGGCTGGCCGCCGACGGTGTAGGTGAAGGCGCCATATACCGCCACGCCGCCGAACGAGGCGGAGGCATCGAGCTGTGCCTGGCCGAGCGGCGTCCCGTCGGCCACCGGCGCCGGCGGGGTCCACGCGATGGCCGGGGTGGCCCGGCTGACGCTGAGGGTCGCGGCGTGGGTCGGTACGCTGCCGCAGCGATCGGTGAGCACCGCACGGTACTGGTTCCCGCTGTCCGCCGGGGCCGCCGTCAGCTGCAGGGTGCCGGACGCCGCGCCCGCGATGGCCGCCCACGTCGAGCCGCCGTCCGTGCTGACCTGCCACTGGGTTTGGATGTTCGAGCTCCCGCCACCCGCGGCCGAGAACGAGACCGACGCTGTCGCCACAGCGCTGGCGTCGGCCGGCTGCTGCGTGACCGTCACCGGCGTGTCGACGCCCAGCGGGGCCGGATCGGAAGGCGCCGAACCGACCGGGTTGGCGAACACGGCTCGGTAGAGCTCGCCGTTCTCCGCCGCCGTGGTGGCCGCGACCTGCAGCGTGCCGTACGTCGCGCCCGCGACCGTCTGCCAGCTGGCACCGCCGTCCGTGCTGCGCTGCCACTGGACCGTGGGTGCGGGCGCACCGGAGGCGGCGGCAGTGAACGTGGCCGGGCCGCCCGCGCAGGTGTACGTGGCTGCGGGCTGGGTCGTGACCGTGGGGGCCACGGTCGCCAGGATCGTGACGGGGACGGTCTCCGTCTGGCTGTCGACCGACACGGATAGGGTTGCCAGACCCAAGGTGGCACCCGCCGTGAAGGTCGAGCTGGCCTGGCCCGATGCGAGGCCTGCGCTGGAGGGGCTCAGGCTGCCCAGGCTTGAGCTGAACGCGACGGGCGTCCCGTCGGGCAGCGCCCCCGGCGTGCCGCCGCTGGAATCGTGCGTCATGTCCGCCGTCGCCGTCAGCGTCTCGCCGCTGTAAACGCTCGAGGCGACGGTGCCCGCCTGCAGAACCATCCAGGGGTTCGTCGTGGTGTTGCCGTCCACCGTATCGCAGCCGGGGGCGCCCGGTCCCGCGTTGCAGCCCCACCAGACGTCGGTCGCCGCCATGATCGGCCCGCCGTTGTACACGCCGCTCCCGGCCGGGGCCGTGTTGCCGGCGATCCGGTCAAGGCTCAGGGCCGGCGCGCCGCTGGCCACGAAAAGGCCGCCGCCGTCGCCGTCCGCCTGGTTGGCGGTGAAGGTCGAGGTCGAGATGTCGGCCGCGCCTCCCGCGAGGACGGACACGAACATGCCGCCGCCCTGGCCGCCCCCGCTGGCCACCCCGGCGACCGTGTTGCCCGTGAAGGTCGAACCCGTCACGTTCAAAGCGGCGGCCTGGCTGGTGAAGACGCCGCCGCCGTCGCCGGCCGGGGCGGAGTTGTCTGAGATCGTGCTGTTCTGCATGGTCAGCGTGCCGCCGCCCTCGAAGGCGATGCCGCCGCCGTTGGTGCTGGAGGTGTTGCCGTAGACCGCGCTCGACACGATGCTCAGCGCGTCGCTCGGACCGCCGGCGAGGATCCCGCCACCGCCGTAGCCGCCCGCCGACCCGCCGGTGAGCGACAGGTTCTGCACCGTCACGCTCACATTCCCGTCGACGCTCGGGTCCACGTTCAGCACCCGGTCGGCGTACGTCTGCTTCACGACCGTCGCGCCCGCGCCGCCCGCGCCGAGCAGCGTGATGGCCGCGCCCGCGGCGGTCCCGACCTGGAGCGCCGGTCCCGTCAGGACGTAGATCCCCGCCGGGACGTCGATGGTAACCGGCGTGCTGGAGGCATCCGCCGCCGCCACGG
>DAHVAF010000129.1 GCA_027314765.1 Clostridia bacterium
ACCGCGAGACGGACCGCGAGACGGACCGCGAGACGGACCGCGAGACGGACCGCGAGACGGACCGCGAGACGGACCGCGAGACGGACCGCGAGACGGACCGCGCGCGGAGAGACCGCGCGCTTCACGGGAAGGATCGCGCGCGGAGCTACCGCGCGCATCAGAGGGGAAGGTGCGCGGATGGCGCAAAAGCCCACGGCGGAGGCCGCCGAGCGAGCCCCGGATCATCGGACGCTGTCAGGGCGCGAAGTCAAAGGGCGCTACGGGCCCGACGACCTTGCGGCATTTGACCCCGCCCGCGATCTGGGGGAGCCGGGGGAGTATCCGTACACCCGCGGCCCGTACGACACGATGTACCGCGGCCGGCTCTGGACGATGCGCCAGTTCGCGGGCTTTGGCACGGCCGCCGAGACGAACGCCCGCTTCAAGTACCTGCTTCAGCAGGGGCAGACGGGCCTCTCCGTCGCCTTCGACTACCCGCGCCTGCTTGGCCTCGACTCCGACCACCCCCGGGCCGAGGGCGAGGTCGGTAAGATGGGCGTGGCCATCGATACCCTGGACGACATGGAGCGCCTCTTCGACGGCATTCCCCTGGGTCAGGTCAGCACGTCGATGACCATCAACTCAGGCGCCATCGTCATGCTCTGCATGTACCTGGGCGTGGCCGAGCGCCAGGGCGTGCCCTGGGACAAGGTCTCCGGCACCATCCAGAACGACATCCTCAAGGAGTACACGGCGCAGAAGACGTACATCTTCCCGCCGCGGCCCTCCATGCGCCTGATCACGGACATGTTCGCCTACTGCTCGGACCGCGTGCCGCGCTGGAACACCGTCTCGATCTCCGGCTACCACATCCGCGAGGCCGGCGCGACGGCGGGCCAGGAGCTGGCCTTCACACTCGCCGACGGCTTCGCCTACGTCGAGGCGGGCCACGCCGCCGGTCTCCCCTATGAGGCCTTCGTGCCGCGGCTCTCGTTCTTCTTCGACGTGCACATGGACTTCTTCGAGGAGATCGCCAAGCTCCGCGCCGCCCGCCGCATCTGGGCGCGGCGCCTGCGCGAGCGCTACGGCGTCGACGACCCGCGCTGCTTACGGTTACGCTTCCACGCGCAGACGGCCGGCTGCTCGCTGACGGCCCAGCAGCCGATGGTGAACATTGTACGCACCGCCATCGAGGCTCTGGCCGGGGTCCTCGGCGGCTGCCAGTCCCTGCACACCAACTCCTTCGACGAAGCCCTGGCCCTGCCCAGCACGGAGGCCGTGCGGATCGCGCTGCGCACGCAGCAGGTCATCGCCGAGGAGACCGGCGTGACGAACACCGCCGACCCCATGGCGGGCTCGTATTACCTGGAGGCCCTGACGAGCGACCTGGAGCGCGAGGCCGAGGCGTACTTCGACAAGATCGAGGAGCTGGGCGGGGTCATCCCGGCCATCGAGGCCGGCTTCTTCCAGCGCGAGATCGCGGACGCCAGCTACCAGTACCAGCAGCGCCTCCAGCGCGGCGAGCTCGCCGTGGTGGGCGTCAACAGGTACACGCTGGACGAGAAGGAGCCGGTGGAGATCCTGCGCATCGACCCGGAGGTGGAGCGCTCGCAGGTGAAGCGGGTGCAGGCACACCGCGCCAGGCGCGACCCGGCCGCGACCGATGCCGCGCTGGCGGCGGTCGGGCGGGCCGCGGAGGGCACCGCCAACCTGATGCCGCCCATCCTGGACGCGCTGAGGGTCGGCGCCACCTTCGGCGAGGTCTGCGACCGGATGCGCGCCATCTTCGGGGAGTACGTGGAGCCGATCATCTTTTGAACGCGCGGGCGCGTACGCGGCCGCGCCGCAAATGCCGCGCTTCGGGAGGCTTGATGGATTGCGGCCCATTCGCGTTCTCGTCGCCAAGGCGGGCCTCGATTCCCATGACCGGGGGGCGAAGGTCATCGCCCGCGCCCTGCGCGACGCAGGCATGGAGGTCATCTACACCGGCCTGCACCGCACGGCGGAGCACGTCATCCAGGCGGCGATCCAGGAGGATGTCGACGTCGTCGCCATCAGCCTGCTGAGCGGCGCCCACCTGACGGTCGTGCCCAAGATCATCGAGGGCCTGCGGGGGCAGGATGCCGGCGACATGCTGGTCCTGCTCGGCGGGATTGTGCCCGACGAGGATGTGCCGCCCCTGCGCGAGGCGGGGGTGGCGGCGGTCTTCGGGCCCGGGACGGACACGTCCGAGGTCGTCGACTTCATCCAGGGGCACGTGCGGACGGGGTCGCCCGCGTGAGCGAGTTGGCGGAGCGGCTGCTGGTGGGCGACCGCCGGGCCCTGGCGCGCGCCATCACGGTCGTCGAGAGCGGCGGGGCCGAGCGGGCCGAGCTGCTGAGCCGGCTGCACGGCCACGGTGGCCAGGCGCATGTCGTGGGCATCACGGGGGCGCCCGGCGCCGGCAAGAGCACCCTGGTGGCGGCCCTGGCCGGGGCCCTGCGGGATGCGGGGGAGCGGGTAGGCATCCTGGCCGTCGACCCCTCGTCGCCGTTCTCGGGCGGGGCGTTGCTCGGCGACCGCGTGCGCATGGGCACGGGTGAAGGGCTCTTCATCCGGTCCCTGGCCTCGCGCGGCCACGCGGGCGGGCTTTCGCGGGCCACGGCCGACGCCGTGCGCCTGCTGGATGCGGCCGGCTTCTCCGTGATCGTGCTGGAGACGGTCGGCGCCGGCCAGGGCGAGGTCGAGATCATGCGCCTGGCCCACACGACGGTGGTCGTGACGGTGCCGGGCCTCGGCGACGACGTGCAGGCCTTCAAGGCCGGGATCATGGAGATCGGCGACATCTTCGTCGTCAACAAGTCGGACCTTCCGGGCGTCAACATCACGGCGCGGGACCTGACCACCATGCTCATGCTGGCGCCGCCGCGGCCGTGGAGCCCGCCCGTCATCCAGACCTCCGCACTGAAGGGCGAGGGGCTGGATAAGCTGGTCAAGGCCATCGGCGACCACGGGCGCTGGCTGCGCGAGGCCGGGCGCTGGGAGGGGCGGGCGGCGGACCTGGCGCTGTGCCGGTTCGAGGAGGCCTTCGCCGAGCTGGCGGTCCGCAGGCTGCGGGCGGTGGCCGAGGCCAGCGGCACCTGGCAGGCGGCAGCGGAGGCCGTGGCGCGGGGCGACCTCGACCCCTACGCGGCGGCGGAGCAGGCCCTGGGGAGCGTGAGCGGCGCATGGACCTCGGTCTGAGCGGTGAGCCGCGGGCTCAGGGCGGGTGCGCGCGTCGGCGGGGCATGGTGGGCCTGGGGCGTCCGCGGCGGCGGAGCAGGCTCTGGGGAGCGTGAGCGGCGCATGGACTTCGGCCTGAGCGGTGAGCAGCGGGCGCTGAAGGAGGCCGCGCGGGCCTTTGCCCAGGCGGAGCTGGCGCCCGTGGCGGCGAGGAACGACGCGGAGGGGCGCTTTCCGCGGCAGGCCCTGAACCGGCTCTGGGAGCTCGGGTTCATGGGCATGACCGTGCCGGCGGCGTACGGGGGTGGGGGCCTCGACCACCTCAGCCACGCGCTGGCCCTGGAGGAGATCTCGCGGGCGGACGCGGCCACGGCGGTCATCATGGAGGTCCACAACACCGTCGTCTGCGAGCTGATCAGCCACTTCGCCGCCGAGGAGCAGAAGGCGGCATGGCTGCCGCGCCTTTGCCGGGGCGATTTGGGCGCGTTCGCGTTGACGGAGCCGCTGGCGGGGTCGGACGCGGGCGCATTGCGCTCGCGCGCGGAAAAGCGTGGGCACGGATACGTGCTGCATGGCCAGAAAGCCCTCATCACCAGCGCCGGCGAGGCCGCGCTGTACGTGCTGTTCGCCGTGACCAACGCGCGTCGGGGCCGGCGCGGCATCAGCGCCTTCGTGCTGGACCGCGAGATGCCTGGGCTGTCGTTCGGCAAGCCCGAGGAGAAGATGGGCATCCGCGCGTCGGTGACGGCGTCCATCTTCCTCGACGGGGTGCACGTGGGCGCCGACCGCCGCATCGGGCAGGAGGGCGACGGCTACCGCATGGCCCTGGCCACGCTGGATGCGGGGCGGGTCGGCATCGCGGCGCAAGCCGTGGGCGTGGCGCAGGCGGCGCTGGACCTTGCCGTCAGCTACAGCAAGCAGCGGCGGCAGTTCGGGCACCCGATCGCCGAGTTCCAGGCGATCCAACTGAAGCTCGCCGACATGGCGATGCAGCTGGAGGCGGCGCGCTGGCTCACGTACCGGGCGGCCTGGCTCAACGACCAGCCGGGGCGGCACACGGCGGACGTCAGCAAGGCCAAGCTGCTGGCCTCGGAGGTGGCCGTGCGCTGTGCCGACGAGGCCGTGCAGATCCACGGCGGGTACGGGTATCTGCGGGACTACGGCGCCGAGCGGCTGCTGCGGGACGCGCGCATCACCCGGCTGTATGAGGGCACCTCCGAGATCCAGCGGCTGGTGATCGCGGCGGACCTGCTGCGAGGGACGCCTGGCGGAGTCGCTGCCGGGGTAGTTACTACACCCTCCGGGTGAGCAGGGCGGCCGTGGCGACGATCACCAGGGCCACCGGCACGGTCGGCCAGGGGCCGGCGTGCCAGGCCAGCACGCCCGCGACCACGGCCAGACCCACCTCGAAGGCACGGTTACGCACGGGGCCTGTATCGGCCACCGGCTGCCGGGCGTGTACGTGCGCACGGGCGAGCGGGTTCGTGCTCACGATCGGTAGACGGCATGCCGCCTGCGCTGGTTCCCCGAATAAGCGCGTCCACGCCATTGTCACGCCAGCGTCACGCCAGGGTCACGCCGATGGCCTGCCCCACATGGCCGTTCGTGGCCTGCGCGCACCGCGCCGGCCGTGGGGGCTCTTCGGCGACGCCGGCGATGGGGGGCGGCTCCTCAGCCGGTCGCCGTGCGGATGGGCCTGATGAAGCGCAGCGCCCGGGCGGCAGCGTACGTCGCCGCGACCGCCAGGGGCGCGACGAGGGCGAACTTGACCAGGACGGGCCAGTCCGCCCCCTGAAAGAGGATTGCGGCCGGCACGATGACGAGCGGCTGGATGATGTACGCGACGTAAGACGCGCTCGCCCAGGCCTGCCAGCGGGGAGACGGATGGTTCAGCCGCCGCTGCCCCCAGCGCAGCACCACGAGGGACATGCCCACCAGAACGAACTGCTCCCAGATCGCCTGCTCCAGCGCCGACCACTGGAACCCGCCCTGGGCGGCCGATACCGAACTCGCGGCCGCGGTCGTGGAGCCGGCGGCCCTGGCAAGCAGGGCCAGGATGCCGAGGGTGATGAACGCCACGCAGATGATGACGGCGGCCCGGCCGAAGCGGAAGGCGGCGTCGGGGATGGCGTCAAGCCAGCGGTGGCGCCAGGCGACCATGCCGAGGACGAACATGGCGACGTAGCTGGGGAAGTAGGCGATCTGCAGGTTGGCAAACGTGGCGCCCACCGGCATGCCCAGGCGCACCACGAACGAGATGAGGCCGAGGCCGACGGCGAAGGCGGCCAGCGCCCCGCGCGTGGGGAAGCGGCCGCCGGGGCGCGCCGTGAGGTCCATGCGGCTCAGCCACGCCGCCCACGCCACGAACAGCAGGTCCATGATCAGCAGCGCCTCGACGAACCAGAGCGGGCCGGTGTCCACCTGACTCCAGAGCGTGAGCAGGGACGGCTCGGGGCCGCCGTGGGCCGCCAGGACCACCCAGTCCACGGCGGGCGCGATGGCCAGCACGTACACGACCAGCGGGATCCCGAAGCGGCGCAGCCGGTCGGCCACATACTGGGCCGCGCCTTTGCGCGTGTAGGACGGGATGGAGAAGTAGCCTGACAGGAAGAAGAGAAAGCCCATGAACCAGCCCTGGTTCACGGCGACGAAAATGGTCAGGATGCCCTTGGGCAGGAGCGCGGAGCCGGCATCCGAGTAGTACCAGCTGCCGAGGGCCCCATACGTGATGGCCGTGTGGTGCATGAACACCAGCGCGACGACCCCGGCGCGGAGGTAGTCGAGGTAGTGGAGGCGGGCTGCTCGCGCCGGCTCCCTTTCGGTGTCCGCACGGGCCGCCTGTGTCATGCCGAGGTCCACTTCAAGCGCAGGATGAGCGCGGCCGCCGACATCACGAAGAGGCAGAGGGCGACGCCGGAGGCGGCCTCGGCGGCTGGGGCGCCGTGGACCAGTCCGCCCGCCAGGCTGGCGAGGTTGAGCGCGACAAAGGCCGTGAACACGGTCGGGACCCAGCGGCGGCGCCGACCGATGCAACACGCGATCCACAGCCAGAAGCCGACCGCCATCAGGTCCCCAAGGGCGGTTGGGGTGGCGGGGCCGCCCAGCAGGGTGTGCCGGTTGGCCGCGACGGAGACCACGGTGGCCAGCTCCACGGCGGCACCGAGGCACATGACCTGGATGGCGGCATGGATTGCCCGGTCGGACCGCGGCACGCTGAGCCGCACGCGCAGCCAGAGCGCGCTGGCGACCAGGTCGAGGCACTCGGCGGGCGCCGGCCGCCGCCGGCCGGGCCGGGCGCCCGCCATCAGCACCCCGACCATCTCGGATTCGTGCTCGCGCAGACACGACCTCGGGTAGCAGCGCAGCCAGCGCCGGTAGGCCCGCTGGAGGTCTGGGGCGGAGGTCGCCTGGCTGACCCCCGCGCGGCCTCCCAGCCGGCTGAGCGC
This sequence comes from Clostridia bacterium, assembly GCA_027314765.1. Lineage (GTDB taxonomy): Bacteria > Bacillota > Sulfobacillia > RBS10-35 > JAJYVM01 > JAJYVM01. The sequence goes on from DAHVAF010000129.1 coordinate 6,627, forward strand.
TGCCCTGGCGTCCGACTGCAGCCGCGCGGACTCTGTCGCCAGGTCCCGGCTGCCTGCCGCCGTGAGCCGGCAATACCGGCGGAGCCGGCTCTCCACGACCTCCTCACGGTCGACCTCGATCAGGCCGTCGCGGCGGAGGCGGTCAAGCGCGGCGTGGAGCGTGCCGGCGCCGAGCCGGACGCGGCCGCTCGAGATGCGGGTGACGTCGCCAATAATCCCATAGCCGTGCTGGCTCCCGCTCGCGAGGGCCGTGAGGATCAGGAGCGTGGCTTGCTGCATCGCGCGGCGGGCCATGTAAGCAGTATATATCGATGATCTGTCGGCCAAGAAGAAGGGCCCCGCCGCACCCGGCGGGGACCTTCTTCAGCTCGCCTTCCGCCAGGGGCGCGGGCCCACCAGCAGCGGGCTGTGGACCAGCGAGCCCGGGGTCGGCAGCCGCTCCCAGGTCAGGCGGATCCCCGCCTGCTCGTACGCCCAGCACACCAGGGTCGACGACAGCACGTCGTGCGGGTCCAGGCGGCGCGCCAGCGGCACCCGGCCGCCGCCGTCCCGCAGGGCCTGGCGATAGTCGTACGGCTGGCCGACCCGGCCGCGGGCGGCCGCGACCGCCATCCGCACCTGTGCGTCCGACGCGCCCGCCACCTTGTACTGCCAGCCGACGGGGGCGTACTTGTCCAAAGGGGCCGCCTGCACCGAGTCCAAGGCTTCGATCAGCTCGCCGTCGCCCACGAGCACGGCGTGCTGGAACCGGTTGTCGCTGGCCCACACGATGAGCAGGCCGATGGGATCGCTCACGTCGAGGGCGCCCTCGAGCAGAAGAATGTCACCCGGCCGCAGGTCCTTCGGATCGTACATGACCCAGCACCTCCGTCTCAGCGGGCAGGAGCCGCCGGAGCCATCGCGCGCAGGCGCGTCTCGAGGTCCGCCGGGGGCTCGGCGGCCTCCAGGGCCGCAGCGGCCACGGCCGGGAGCGGCTCGCTCAGGCGGTAGCAGACCCACATGCCGCGCCGGTCGTCCACCACCAGCCCGGCGTCCTTCAACCGCCGCAGGTGCTCGCTCACCGCGGGCTGGCTGATGCCGAGGAGGGCGACCAGCTCGCAGCCGCAGAGCTCCCGCACGCGCAGCAGGGCCAGGATCTGCAGCCGCGTCTCATCGCCCAGGGCCCGGCACACGGTGGCGACCGGCGATCGCGCTGTCTTCAAAGGAATCACCGTATCGCATTATACCTATTTGCCGATCATGTGCAAGCGACGGGACTGCGCTACGTGGGCGCCTTCAGGCCGAACTGGTTGCGCACCTTGCGAGGGTAGTCGGCCAGCACGGACCGCACCATCGTCCCGGGCGCGGCGCCGGACAGGACCCGCTCGCTCGGGGCCACCAGCTTCAGCTTCGGGTCGGTCAGAACCCGCGCCCGCGGCTGCTCCGCGCCCTTCTCCGTCTGGCCGACCACCACGGCGATCTCGCCCGACTCCAGCACCAGGATGGTGCCCTCGGGGTACGCGGCCACGCGCTGGCTCAGGTACCGCACGAGCACGGGGTCGAGCTGCCCAAGCAGCCCCGCCTGCCGCAGCTCGGCCATGGCGGCCACCGGCGGCAGGCCGGCGCCGTACGGCCGGTCGCCCGTGATGGTGTCGTACACGTCGGCCACGGCGGCGACCCGCGACCAGGCGTGGATCCGCTCCGCCGTCAGCCCGCGCGGATACCCCCTGCCGTCCAGGCGCTCGTGGTGCTGAAACGCCATGTGGGCGGCGAGAAGGTGGACCCCCTCCTGCCCCCGCAGCAGCTGGAAGCCGTCGGTCGTGTGCTGCTTGATGCGCTCGAACTCGCCGGGCTCCAGCTTGCCCGGCTTGTTGACCAGGTCGAGGTAGTAGATCTTCCCGACGTCGTGCAGCAGGGCGCCGACGCCCAGGTGGCGCAGGTCCTCGCGCTCCAGGGCCAGCATGGCGGCCAGGATGACCGAGTACGCGCACACGTTGACGGAGTGCGTGAAGAGGCTGTCCTGGACGCTGCGCAGGGCCGAGACGCTGTATGCGAGCGAGGCGTTGGCGCCGATGTCGGCGATGATCTCGTCCACCACGCGCCGGATTGCCGCCATGGCGCTGCGCTTCGGCTCGCCGATGCCCTCCAGGGCCCGCTCGATCGCGGCGTTGGCCTTCGCCCGCGTCTCATCGCGCAGCGCGTCCACCGGCACCGCGTCCGGCGACAGGGGGTCGTGCACGGCGACGGAGAGGTAGCCCCGGCCGCGCAGGACCTGGACATAGTCGTGCGTCAGCCGCACGCCGGCGTGCAGGAGGAGGCGCCCGCCGGGGCCGAAGATCGTATGGCCGAGACGCTCCCCGACGACCTGGTCGTCCAGGGTCACGATCCGCATAGTGAAACCACCAGGATTTGTATCGTCGAAAGAAGGCGAATACGTGTGACGCTGGACCTTCTCATCCGCGGCGGCACGGTGGTCGGTCCCGAGGGCGCTGAGCCCCAGGACATCGGCGTCGTGGCAGGTCGCATCGCCGCCGTGGCCGCCCCCGGCCAGCTGCCGGCGGCCGCGGCCGAGCTCGACGCGACGGACCTGCACGTGCTGCCCGGCGTCATCGACACCCACGTCCACCTGCGGGACCCCGGGCTGCTGGATCGCGAGGACTTCCACACGGGGACCTGCGCCGCCGCCGCAGGCGGCATCACCACCCTCCTCGAGATGCCCATCGCCCTGCCACCCACCTGCTCGGCCGAGCTGCTGCGCGCCCGCGTCGAGACGGTCGCGCCCAAGGCCGTGGTGGACTTCGCCCTCTACGGGGGCGCCAGCGCCGACAACCTGGACGAGATCGAGGCGATGGCCGAGGCGGGGGCCATCGCCTTCAAGACCTTCCGCACGGCCGCGCCGACCGGCCGCGAGGACGAGTTCCGCGGCTTCACCTGCCCTGACGACGGGGCCATGCTGGCGGTGTTCGAGCGCATCGCGGCCACGGGGCGGGTGGGCGTGCTGCACGCCGAGAGCGAGCCGCTGCTGGCGTGGTACCGGAGCCAGGTCGCGGGCGGCGAGCCGATGGCGCATGCCCGATCCCGGCCCGAGCTGGCCGAGGCCGTCTCGGTCGCTTCGAGCATTGAATTGGCGCGCGCGACAGGCGCGCGCGTCCAAATCGCGCATGTGAGCGCGGTGCGCGCCCTGGAGATCCTTCACGCGGCCCGGGCGGCCGGGCGGGGCGACGTCACGGTGGAGACCTGCCCCCACTACCTGTTCCTCACCGACGCCGACCTCGCGCGGCACGGGCCCTATGCCAAGATCAACCCGCCCCTGCGCCCGCGCGCGTCGCAGGAGCGGCTCTGGCAGCACCTGCTGGCGGGCGACGTCGACGTCATCGGCACCGACCATGCGCCCTACCTCGTGTCGGAGAAGGAGCCGTACTGGGAGCGGATCGGCGGGGCGGCGGCCGGGGCGCCGGGCCTGGAGGCCATGGTGCCGGCGCTGCTGGCGGCCGTGCGCGTGGGGCGGCTGAGCCTGGGTCAGATGGTGCGTCTGACCAGCGAGAGCGCGGCCCGCATCTTCGGGCTCTACCCGCGCAAGGGCCGCATCGGGCCGGGCGCGGATGCCGACTTCACGGTCTGCGACCTGCGCGAGGCGGGGGTCATCCGCACTGCCGACTGGCTGACGAAGTCGCGGGAGACGGCCCGCATCTGGGACGGCCAGCCCGCGGGCGGGGCGGTGGCGGCGACGGTCGTGCGCGGCAGGGTGGTCTACGAGCGCGGGCGCGGGATCCTGGCCGAGCC
>DAHVAF010000104.1 GCA_027314765.1 Clostridia bacterium
CTCTCGCGCGCCTCCAAAGGTCCCTGTGCGCGAGAAGGCGGCGACAGATCGAACCGCGCGCCGTTATCCCCGCACCCTGGCTCTCGCGCGCCTCCAAAGGTCCCTGTGCACGAGAAGGCGGCGACAGATCGAACCGCGCGCCGTAGTCCCCCACGCCTGGCTCTCGCACGTCACCAAAGGTCCGTGTGCGCAAGGAGGCGGCGACACCTCGCCACCATCCCCCACCGATTCCTCCGGCGCTTGCGGGTGTCTATATGTCCATGATATATGTGGTCATGAACGGAAGGAGGCAGCGATATGCCCGGACGCGACACCCCTCCCCCGACCGGCGCCCCCGAGGGCGAGGGCCGGCGCCACCGCGGCGGTCCCGCCCCGGACCGCGAGCCCGCTTTGCGCCACGGCCCGGGCGGCGCGCGCGGCGGCCCGCACGGCTTCCGCCACGGCTGGGGCTCGCCGTTCGCCGGCTTCACCGTCCCAGCGGTCCTGCTGCTGCTGCGCACCGGCGAGCGCCACGGCTACGCCCTGCGCGACGAGCTGGAGGCGAGCGGCCTCATCCCGGACGTCGACTTCGGCAACCTCTACCGCGCCCTGCGCCGCATGGAGATGGCGGGCCTGGTGGACTCACGCTGGGAGGTCGGCGGCGAGGGCCCTGGCCGCCGGGTGTACACGCTCACGGCCGACGGCGAGCGCTACCTCCGCCAGGCCGCGGACGCGCTGCGCGAGGTGCGCGCCACCCTGGACCGCTTCTTTGCCCGCTATGCGCCCACCGAAGGCGAGAGGGGGTGAAGGGATTGCCGCCATTGGGGTATGGCCACCGCCACGGCTGCGGCCATCACGGCCAGCGCCGCCCGATGCGCCTGATGGAGCGCGCGGTCTGTCCGCGCGCGAGCGGCTTCAACGATGAGATCGTCTCGAACGATGGGATCGTCCGGCTGGAGCGCTACCAGCGCGAGCTCGAGCAGGAGCTGGCTGACGTCGTGGAAAAGCTGCGCCGCCTCCGCCGCGCCGCCGAGGGCCAGCAGGCGCCGGCCTGAAAGCCGCTCGTCTGGTGCCGGCGCGGCCTGCGCCGCGCCGGCTCACGCCCCGTCGCCAGCCGGCGGGATGCTCAAGGGCGATGGCGCCGAGGCTGCCGCGCCGGAAGTCGGCCAGCACCGTGGAGGCGGCCCGCTCGAGGTCAAGGACGCCACCCGCGGCCCGCATGCCGCGCGCCGCGGCCACGGCCTCCAGCAGCAGGTCGCCGCCGCCGGCCTCGCTCTCCAGCCCGTACCGCTCCTCCAACCTGCGGGGCGCCTCGACCGCGATCCAGGCCAGCAGGGCCGCGGCCCCGATCTGCGGGTCCACCGCGCCCTCGTCCACCGCCCCGATGGCCAGCAGCCGCCAGGCCGCCTCCGGGCCCCCGATCCGGGGCGCCAGGATCCCCGGCAGGTCCAGCAGTCGCCCCGCCGGCGTCTCGATCCACTGCGGACCGCGGGTCACGCCCGGCCGGGCGCCTGTGGCCAGCTTGTGGCGGCCGCCGACCCGGGTCAGCAGGGTGCTCTTGCCCACGTTGGGGATGCCGACGACCATGGCCTTCAGTGGCCTGCCGCCCGCCGTCTCGGCGCTCATCGCCCAGAGGCGCTGCATGCCCCGCCCGCTGGCCGCGTCGATCGGCAGGGCACGCTCCTCGCGCAGCGCCGTCACCCAGGCCGCCACATCCCGCTCCGGCGCCAAATCCGCCTTGCCCAGCAGCAGCAGGCGGGGCTTCTGCCCGGCCAGGCGCCGCAGCCGCGGGTTGCGCGAGGTGTGGGGGCAGCGCGCGTCGCAGATCTCCCAGAGGATGTCGACGTCGCGCAGGTGGCGGCGCAGAGCCCCCTCGCCCGCCGCCATGTGGCCGGCCAGCACGCCCTTCGGCATGGTCAGCCCTGCCGAGGTGCCCTGATGAGGGCATCTCGGCCAACGATGTCTGCGAGCGCGGCCAGCGGATCCGTGATGGCCTCGGCCACGAGCCAGCCAGTCCTGAGCCAGAAGCCGGGGACAGCAGTCGAGCGGTGGACGCCCTCGCCGCCGGCCGGGACGGCATGGTAGCGGCCCTCGTCAAGGACCCGGAAATCGGCGCGCTCCCGACCCGGCCGCGGGTCCACGACCCAGTGCTCGGGCACGCCGGCGGCCTGGTATTCGTCGAACTTCTCGCTGCGGTCGCGCGCCAGGCTGTCGTCCGAGAGGACCTCGACGGCCAGGTCAGGTGCGCCCGTCAGCCACCTGTTCTGAACACGGTCCAAGTGCTCAGCGGTGACCACCATGATGTCCGGTTCGCGTACAGGCCCTTGCGGTGTGGACATCATGGCGTACGGGGCCGGAAGGATGCGACCGGTGCCCCGCAGATTGGTGAAGAGTCGGAGCAGCACGTGCAGGAAGTGCACGACCTGCTTATGCAATGCCGACGCGCTCACATGGAACACCGCCTCGCCGGCCACCCACTCGACCAGGGTCCCGTCGCAGGGCAGGGCGAAACACTCGTTGAGCGTCATGCGCCGGGTGGCGACCTCGGCAGCCACGGGCGTCCCTCCACGCCAAGATTATAGCCCGCCGGCGCATGCGGCCTCCCGCAGCCGGCTCAGGGCGCTGTCAGTGCACCGCGCCGATCTCTTGCGGGGGCCACCAGATGATGATGGCCTGGCCGCGGATGTTCTTCAGCGGCACAAAGCCGAAGTAGCGGCTGTCCTCGCTGTTATTGCGGTTGTCGCCCAGCACGAAGATCTCGCCCTGCGGGACGAGCGTGGGCGGATAGTTGGCGACGCCGCGGTAGGAGGCCGGCAGGTAGGACTCGTTCTGCGCCACGCCGTTGATGTAGATGATGCCGTTGGTCATGGCGACCCGCTGGCCACCGACGGCAATGACGCGCTTGATGAAGTCCTTATTCGTGGGGAGGGGCGGCCGGAAGACGATGATCTGGCCCGGCTTCGGCGACTCGAAGTCGTAGATCGCCTTGTTGACCAGCAGGTGCTCGCCGTTTTGCAGGGTGGGCTCCATCGACTCGCCCTGGACCACGAACGACTCCACGACGAACGCGCGGATCAGGAGCGCCAATGCGAGCGCGATGACGACGGTTTCCACCGTCTCCCAGAGCGCGCCCCCCCAGGAACGTTGCCTCAACGCCCGCGCCCCCCGCCGCCCCGGCTCGCCGGGACCCCGCTAATCGCCGCGCCGCCGCTCGCGAATGCGGGCCGCCTTGCCCGACAGCTGGCGCAGGTAGAAGAGCTTGGCACGCCGCACCTGCCCGCGCCGCGTGACCTCGATGCGCTCGACGCGCGGCGAGTGGATGGGGAAGGTGCGCTCGACGCCGACGCCGTAGGACAGGCGCCGCACGGTGAACGTCTCGGTGCTGCCGCCGCCGCTTCGGCCGATCACATCGCCCTCGACGACCTGGATGCGCTCGCGGCCGCCCTCGCTCACCAGGGTGTGCACGCGCACCTTGTCCCCCGGGCCGAAGATCGGCACATTCTCCTTCATCTGCTCGCGCTCGATCAACCGGATACTGTCCATGCTTTAGGCCCCTCCACTGTTTCAGGCACAATCGTGGCCGATTATATCACAGGGGGCTGGCTGAGCTCGGCGAGAATCCGCCGGTCCTCCTCCGTCAGGGGAGCGCTCGCCAGCAGGTCGGGACGCCGCTCCAGGGTCCGGCGCAGGGCCTCCCGCCGCCGCCAGCGGGCGACGGCGCCGTGGTCGCCGGAGATCAGCACCTCGGGCACGGCGATGCCCGCGAACTCGCGCGGCCGTGTGTACTGCGGGCCCTCGAGCAGCCCCGTGGCGAACGAGTCGCCTTCGGCGGAGCCCTCGGCCAGCACCCCCGGCAAAAGCCGCACGACGGCATCGATGACCACCATCGCCGGCAGCTCGCCACCCGTCAGGACGTAGTCGCCGATCGAGATCTCGTCGTCGCAGAGCGCCAGGCGCACGCGCTCGTCCACGCCCTCGTAGCGGCCACAGAGCAGCAGCACCTGAGGCAGGGTCGCCAGCTCCGCCGCCACCGACTGGGTGAACGGGCGGCCCTGCGGCGACATGAGGATCACGCGACCGCCCGGCGCCTTCAGCTCACCGACGGCCCGGAAGAAGGGCTCGGGCTTCATGACCATTCCCGGACCGCCACCGAAGGCGTAGTCATCGGTCACCTGATGGCGGCCCTCGGCCCACCGGCGCAGGTCATGAACCCCGATGGTGCATGTGGCGGCCTGTGCCGCCCGCGCAACCATGCCCTCGGCGAACACCCCCGCGAACATGCCGGGGAAGATGGTGACCACGTCGATCTTCATGACGGGTCCAGCAGCCCGGGCAGCGGCCGCACGACCATGCGCCCGCCTGCCAGGTCGATCTCGCGGACCACCTCGCGCAGCGCCGGGATCAGGTAGGACCCCACCACGTACACGTCGTTGGCCGCATTTTGCAGGACGTCGTCCACGCGGCCGAGCTCCCGCCCGTCCTCGGTCACCACGCGCAGCCCGACGATCTGGTACAGGTAGAAGCTGCCCTCGGGCAGGGGCGGCAGGTCGGAGGCCGCCACCTGCAGCTCGGCGCCCCGCAGGGCCTCGGCGGCATCGCGGTCCCCCACGCCGGATAAGCGCAGGAGGACGGTGGGCGGCTTGCCCGGCCGCGCGGCCGCGATGCGGCTCCAGCGCGGCGCCGCCACGCCCGCCACGTACACCTCGCGCCCGGGGCGCAGCCGCTCGGGGAAGTCCGTCTCCGGGTAGGCGGACAACTCCCCGCGGATCCCGTGGGCGGCCACGATCCTGGCCACCGTGATGGGATCGGAGGGCGCATTCGTGCCGCCACGTCGTGGCGGCACAAGTGGTTCGAGGTCCCCATCCCTCACTCGGCGAGCTCCACCAGCACGCGCCCGGCTCCGCTGCGGACGGCCGCCGCCCGCGCCAGCTGGCGGATGGCGGCGATCATGCGCCCCTGGCGGCCGATGACCTTGCCCATGTCCTCGGCGGCGACCCGCACCTCGATCCGCAGCAGCCCGTGGTCGTCCACCTGGCTGACCTGGACGGCCTCCGGGCGCTCGACGACGCTCTTGGCGAGGAACTCCACGAGGTCGCGGACCATGGGCTAGGCCTCCGGGCGGGCCTTGGCCGCGACGATGAGCCCGGCGCGCGAGAGCAGCGCGCGGGCCGTGTCGGAGGGCTGGGCGCCGCTGCGCAGCCAGTGCAGGGCCCGCTCCTCGCGCAGGTGGATCACGGGCGGCCGGGCCGTCGGGTTGTAGTAGCCGATCTCCTCGATGAAGCGGCCGTCGCGGGGCGAGACGCTGTCGGCGACCACGAGGCGGTAGAACGGGTGCTTCTTGGCGCCCATGCGGCGCAGACGGATGCGGACCATCGACGAATCATCTCCTCCGGCCGAAGGGCGACTTCTGCGGCATCCCCGGCATGCCCGGCATGGCCGGGATGCGGGTGCGCCCCTGGGCGAAGCCCTTCAGCAGCTTGCGGATTTCCTCGAACTGGCGGAGCAGGCGGTTGACGTCCTGGACGCGCGTGCCCGAGCCGGCGGCGATGCGGCGCTTGCGGCTGGCGTCGATGATCTCGGGCCGGCGCCGCTCATCCGGCGTCATCGAGTGGATGATCGCCTCGACGCGGCCGACCTCGCGCTCGTCGACCTGGGCGCCCTTCAGGGCCTTCATGCCGCCGGCGCCCGGCAGCATGCCGAGGATCTGCTCAAGCGGGCCCATGCGCCGCACCTGCTGCATCTGCTGCAGGAAGTCGTCCAGGCCGAAGGTCTGCTTGCGCAGCCGCTCCTGCATCTGCCGCGCGGCGGTCGCGTCCACCCCGGCCGTGGCGCGCTCGATCAGCGAGAGCACGTCGCCCATGCCCAGGATGCGCGAGGCGATGCGCTCGGGGTGGAACGGCTCCAGGCCGTCGAGCCGCTCGCCCGTCGTGACGAACTTGATGGGCTTGCCGGTCACGGCGCGGGCGGAGAGGGCGGCGCCGCCGCGGGCGTCGCCGTCCAGCTTGGTCAGCACGAGGCCGTCGATGCCCAGCCCCTCCGAAAAGCCGGTCGCGACGTTCACGGCATCCTGGCCCGTCATCGCGTCGACCACCAGCAGGACCTCATGCGGGCGGCAGCGGGCCTTCACCTCGCGGATCTCGGCCATCAGCTCGTCGTCGATGTGCAGGCGCCCGGCCGTGTCGATGATCACGTGGGTCGCGCCGGTACGGTCGGCCTCGGTCAGGGCGCGGGCGGCGACGGCGGGCGGCGTGTCGCCCGGCTCGGGGTCGAGGACGGCCGTGCCGGCCTGGCGGCCCAGGGTCCGGAGCTGCTCGACGGCGGCCGGCCGCTGAAGGTCGGCGGCCACCAGCAGGGGCTTTCGGCCCTGGCGCTGCAGCCAAACGCCAAGCTTGGCGGCCGTCGTCGTCTTGCCCGCGCCGTTCAGGCCGCAGAGGAGGATGACGGTCGGCGGCTGCGGCGCCTGCGTGAGGCGCGCCTGCCGCTCGCCCTCCGGACCGCTGCCCATCAGGGCCGTCAGCTCGTCGTGCACGATCTTGACGACCTGCTGACCCGGGGTCAGGCTGCGCTTGACCTCGTCGCCGACGGCGCGCTCGCGCACCTTGGCGAGGAAGTCGCGCACCACGCGGAAGTTGACGTCAGCCTCCAGCAGGGCCAGGCGCACCTCGCGCAGGGCCTCGTCGACGTCGCGCTCGGACAGGGCACCGCGACCGCGCAGCCGCTTCCACACGGAATCCAGCCGCTCGGCCAGGCTCTCGAACATGGGCGCCCTCCCCCCTCACGCGTCGAACGCGTTCAGGCGTCGAACTCGCGCAGCAGGCGGCGGACCTCGGCCAGGGCGCGGCGCTGACGCTCGAAGCGCGCCGCGAGCCCGAGACGCCGCTCGTAGTCCTCCAGGGCCTCCGCGCCGCGCTTGACGAGGTCGTGTACGGCCTGGCGGGTGATGCCCAGCTGGCCGGCGATCTCGCCATACGAGAGGTCCTGCTCGATGTGGAGCGCCAGCACGTCGCGCTGGCGCTCGGTCAGCAGCGGCCCGTAGAAGTCCAGCAGCAGGGCCATGGCCGCGCGCCGCTCGATCTGTAAAGCTTCCATACTTGACAGGCATTCATCGTACACGGCCGGGCCGCGGGGTGCAAGCGCGTGGATCTCAGGGAACATTAACGTGACACGGCGCTTGGGCTGTCTTACCATCTGCGCCGAAGGGAGTCGAGGTATGCCGACACACGCGCAGGCCGTGATCCTCGGGCTGCTGCAGGGGGCGACCGAGCTCTTCCCCGTCAGCAGCGTGGGCCACGGGGTGCTGCTGCCGTCGCTGCTCCACTGGGCCCTGGACCAGTCCTCTCCCGCCTTCCTGCCGTTTCTCGTTGTGCTCCACCTTGGCACCGCCCTGGGACTTTTCCTCTACTTCCTCGGCGACTGGATCGAGGCATTCCGCCACCTGCGCATCCTGTGGCTCCTGATCGTGGGCACCGTTCCGGCCGGAATCATCGGCCTCGTGCTGAATAAGCCGCTGACCAAGCTCTTCGCCAGCCCGCTGGTCGCCGGGGTCTTTCTGCTGGTGAACGGCACCATGCTGTTTCTCGGCGACCGGAGGCGGAAGAGCGCCGGCGCGAAGTCCCTGCCGGAGCTGCGGGCCAGCCAGGCGTTCTGGGTGGGCATCTGGCAGGCGACCGCCCTGATCCCCGGCATCTCGCGCTCAGGCGTCACAATGGTGGCGGGGCTGCGCCACGGCCTGCGGGAGGACGAGGCGGCCCGCTTCGCCTTCCTGCTTGCCACCCCGGTCATCGGCGGCGCCGGCCTGCTGGAGGTGCCGCAGCTGCTGCATTACCGCGGCCAGGGCATCCTCTCCACGGCCGCCGTGGGCGGCGTGGTCGCCGGCGTGGCGGCCGTCGTCAGCACGGCGATCCTCATGCGCTACTTCAAGCAGCGCGAAGTGCAGGCGCTGCGGCCATTCGCCATCTACTGCTGGGTGGCGGGCGCCGTCTCGCTGGCGCTTCTGGCCCTCGGACTCTAGGGTTCGCGAAAACCGCCCGGGCGTGAGCCAAGGAGGGCTCGGGTCCATCCTCGCGCCCGCCCGCATGGAGATAATCCCCTTGCGCAAAATGGATGACCCCCGCAAGGCCGCGCGCCGCTTGCGAATGGTTGAGGCAGGGGGGGCCAGGATGTACGTGCTGAGCGAGGATGAGGCGGCCGAGGTGCGGCGCATCCGCGCCGAGATCGCGGCGGGGATGGCGGGCGGCCGGGCCCTGACCGATCCGGCGATTGTGGAGGCGAGCCTGCGGCTTGACAAGCTGGCGCTGATCGCCATGCGCCGGGGGCAGCCCGAGCCGCCGCTCCGCGGCTGCGGCCGCTGACGGCGGAAGGTCAGGGTCTCCAGCCCTCCCGGGCTTGGCGCGCGGTGAGGGCTAGCCCGGCAGGATGGCCTCCGCGTAGGCCTCTGGCTCGAAGGGCCGCAGGTCGTCGGCCCCCTCGCCGACCCCCACTTACAGCACGGGCAGGCGCATGGCCTCCGCCACCGCCAGCACAACGCCGCCCCGCGCCGTCCCGTCCAGCTTCGTGACCACGAGCCCCGTCAGCGGTACCGCGTCGGCGAAGATGCGCGCCTGCTGCAGGGCGTTCTGGCCCGTCGTGGCGTCCAGCACGAGGAGCGTCGCGTGCGGGGCCCCCGGCAGGGCCCGCCCCGCCACCCGCGCCACCTTGCGCAGCTCGTCCATGAGGTTCGCCTTGGTGTGCAGCCGCCCAGCCGTGTCGCAGAGCACGACGTCGGCCCCCCGCGCGCGCCCGGCCGCGATGGCGTCGAACACCACGGCCCCCGGGTCGGCGCCCGCGCCATGGTGGACCACCTCGACGTCCAGACGGTCGGCCCAGACCGTGAGCTGCTCGACGGCGGCGGCCCGAAAGGTGTCGGCGGAGGCCAACAGCACGCGCTTGCCCTCACCCTGCAGCACTTGGGCCACCTTGGCGACCGTCGTGGTCTTGCCCACGCCGTTCACGCCCACAAAGAGCACGACGGTGGGCCCCGGCGAGGCCAGCTCCAGGCGGCCGGCCACCGGAGCCAGGGCCGCCGCCAGCTCGGCCCGCAGCAGGGCGGGCAGCCGGTCGGGGCCGGCCCGCTCGTCGCGCACGCGCTGGCGCAGGCCGGCGATGAGCCGCTCGGCCACCGGGACGCCCATGTCCGCGCCCACCAGGGCCTCCTCGAGCTCGTCATAGAGGCCCTCGTCGATGCTCTGGCGCCCCAGCAGGGCGGCGCCGATGCGGTCCGAGAGACCCTGGCGGGTTTTCTGCAGCCCGCTCCGCAGCCGGTCAAGCCAGGTGCTCATCTCGGCCCTCCCTTGCTCTCACCGCGCAGCCGCCGCACGCCGCGCCGGGCTCTCGCGGCAGCGTCCCCTCAGCGCACCCGGCCGCCCCGCGCGGCGCAGGGCGCGGACGCAACCGCATGGATGGTGCGGGCCGCCTCTTGGGGTCGCCGCCATCGCAATGGTCATGCCGCCCCGGCATGCACTCCCGACGGACGGTACGAGGACCGCCTCCCCGGGGGAGACACCGGGACCACACCGGCCCGCCGACATGCGCCCCCGACGGAGGGTACGGGGACCGCCTCCCCGGGGACGCCCCGACCACACCGGCCCGCCGACATGCACCCCCGACGGAGGGTACGGGGACCGCCTCCCCGGGGAGACACGGGGACCACACCGGCCACGCCGCGCTTCCTTGGCGGTGACGCCATCGCATCGCCGCGCCGCGGACGCGGCACCCAACCCCTTCGGCGCCACCCAGTATACGGTGCCCGCGCCGCCCTATGACGCCGCAGCCGCGTCCGCCAGGCGAACCGAGACGAGGCGCGAGGTGCCGCCGTCGGCCAGGGTAACCCCCACCAGGCGGTCCGCGGCCTCCATCGTCGCCCGCTGGTGGGTGACGACGATGAACTGCGTGCCCGCGCCCGACCACTCGCGCAGGAAGGTGGCGAACCGGGCGACGTTCGCGTCGTCGAGCGCGGCCTCGACCTCGTCCAGAACGCAGAACGAGGCCGGATGCAGCCGCAGCAGGGCGAAGAGGAGGGCGACGCCGACCAGGGCGCGCTCTCCGCCGGACAGCAGCGCCAGGGGCCCGGCCCGCTTGCCAGGTGGCTGCGCCATCAGCTCCAGCCCGCCTGGAACCTCCGCCAGGTCGGCCCGCCCGCCCCCAAAGAGGCGGCCAAAGACGTCCCACAGCTCCCGCCGCACTGCCACCAGGGTATCCGCGTACGCGGTCTGCATGCGCTCCCCGACCCGCTCCGCCCAGCGGCGCAGGATGGCGACGGCCGCCTCGAGGTCGGCCAACTGGGCGGCGAGCGCGGCGGCCCGCTCCTTCTCCGCCTCGTGCAGGGCGACGGCTCCGAGGTTGACCTCGCCCAGCTCGGTAAGCTCCGCGCGGATCACTGCGGCCGCCTCCCGGGCGCTTCCCGGACGGTCCGTCGGCGCCACCGCCGCCAGTCCGTCGAGGTCCATTCCGTAAGCCTGGGCCAGGCGCTCCGCCAAGCCGGCCAGGGCCGCCTCCTGGCGCGCGGCCTCCACCTCGGCGAGGCGCAGGGCCTGAGCCGCCTCCGCGCGCCGCCCCTCCGCGCGCGACCGCTCCGCCCCGGCGGCAGCGGCCGCCTCCCGCGCCGCGGTGAGGTCCCGCTCGCGCTCCGCGGTGACGCGGCGGGCTGCCGCCGCGGCCGCCTCAAGCTCGTCGGCGCGCCGGGCGTGCGCCTCCGCCTCGGCGACCCGCGCCTCGCCTTCGGCCACCAGCCGCTCGGCCTCGGCCTGCAGCCCGGCGACGGTCTCCTCCAGGCGCTGCCGCTCGCCCTGCAGCCGCGCCTCCCACGCCTCGGCGTCGGCGACCCGCGCTCGGGCCGCCTCCCGCCGGTTGGCGGCCCGCTCCTTGGCCGCCTGAGCCTGCAGGTCGGCGTGGGCCGCGGCCTGTACCGCCTGTCGCGCCGTCGATAGCTCCGTCCCGAGGGCGGCCTCCCGCTCCGCCAGCTCGGCGATGGCCGACTCGTCGCGCAGCTCGCGCCGGCTGAGGTCGTCGGCCCGGGCGCGGGTGCGCTTGGCCTCCGCCTCGGCCCGCCGCATCAGGGCCAGGGCCGCCGCGAACTTGGCCTCGGCCGCCGCCGCGTCCTTGCTCGCCCTGCGCAGCGCCGTCTCAGCGGCCTCGGCCTGGTGGCCGGACGCGCGCAGCTCGCGCTCCGCCGCCGCAACCTCCGCCTCCGCGGCCTTGGCCTCCGCCTCCAGCCGTGCCGCCTCCGCCTCCTGGCCAAGCGCCCCGCCGCGGCGCTCGCCCCCCAGCCAGCCGCCGGTCATGGCCCCGCCCGCATGCACCACATCGCCCTCGACGGTCACGACCCGGATGCGGAAGCCGCTCCGCCGGGCCAGCGCGCGCGCCGCCGCCAGGTCCTGGGCCACCAGCACGCGGCCCAAGGCGTGGTCGCGGGCGGGGCGCACGCGGTCCTCGCAGGTCACGAGATCCGCTGCCCAGCCGAGTGCCCCGGGCTGGCGCGCGAGGTCCCGCGTCGCCGCCGCGAGGGGGCTGGCCGCCAGCGCATCCAGCGGTAGAAACGTGGCCCGGCCGGCCCGCCGCTCCTTCAGGGCCGTGATGGCCGCCTCGGCGTCCGCCGCCGTCAGCGCCACGAGGTCCTGGGCGGACCCGCCGAGCGCGGCGTCGACGGCCACGGCCAGCTCCGGCGGCACCTGCAGCAGCTGGACGAGGGCGCCAAGGATGCCCGCGAACGCAGGGTCGCCCGCCGCCTTGCCGGCCACGGCCGCCCTGGGCCCCTGAGCCAGTCCGGCACCGTGCCGCAGCATCTCGCGCAGGGCCTGGGCCCGGCTGCGTAATGCGGTGAGGCGCTCGCGCGCCTCGCCGACCTGGTTCCGCAGCCGCGCGCCCGCACCGCGCGCCGCCGAGGCCGCCGCCTCGGCCGCCGTCCGGGCTTCGCGCGCCGCCCTGGCCTCCAGGCCCGTCTTGGCCGACTCCTCCCCCGCCGCCGATGCCTCGACCGCGGCCCGCTGCGCCGCCGCCAG
>DAHVAF010000106.1 GCA_027314765.1 Clostridia bacterium
GCGCCGGCGCGAATGCTGCCTGCGGTACTCGGCTGACCAGCAGGAACTCGGCGGTGCCGTCTTTGGCCACCGCGCGGAACCAGGTGGCGGCGCGCGACACGCTGATGCCCCAGTTGGCGAATGGGAGGGGGGCCGACCCGGCTCCCTCGAGGGTCGGGCCGTCGCGGCGCCATGCGGTCGTGAACGTGACGACCCTGGTGGTGTCGGCAGTGGTGAGCAGGGCGGTCAGCTGTGCGCTGTCGGCGAGGGTGAGCGGCTTGGCGAACTCGAGCGTGGCGGTTGGATACGGGCCGGCCGCCGGGCGGGGCGCCGGCTCCGGCCGGCTCCAGCCGCCGATGCGGAGGGTGGCCAGGTCGACCTGGAGCGTCGCGGCCGTGGCCCTGCGGCCGGCGATCACCATCGTGCCGGTCACCGCGCTCGTCCGGCCCACCAGCTCGCCACTCAGGCCGAAGGCGCGCTGCTCGACGCGGAGGCCGGCCTGAGAGCCCGGGCCGACCACCCAGGCGCCATCGCGGGGGCCGACCGGCACCGCGGCCACGGAGTCGGTCAGGGTAGGGGGGCGGGACCCGCGCCGCCCAGGTAGTCGCTGAGGCCCAGCACCACCAGCCCGACGATCGCGGCGGCGATGAGAATCAGCCAGCCATCCACGTGCTGCCGCATCGGCGGTGCTGCCTCAGGCGGCCGGGGCGCCGAGGCGCATGCCGGCCGCGAGGGCACGGGCGTTCAGTTCGCGGAGGTCGCCCTTGCCCTGCACGGCCTCCGCCACGGCTGCCGTGAGGCTGCTGGCGGTGACGGCCTCCGACAGGCGGCAGATGGCGCCCAGGGCCACCACATTGGTCACCATCTCCGCGCCCAGGTCGCGGGCCGTGGCGCGCAGCGGCAGGCGCACGAGCCCCGCGGGAAGGTCCGCCGTGAGGGGCACGGCCGTCTCATCGACGATGATGAGCGCCCCCGGGGCCACGGCGCGGCCGAATTTCGCGTATGCGTCCCGCGACAGGCAGAGCAGCAGGTCCGCCCTGTCCACGGCCGGGAAGGCGATCTCCTCGTCGGCGAGGACGATCTCGACCTTCGTGGCGCCAAGGCGGGCCTCCGGGCCGTAGGTCGGCGTCTCGACGACGTGGCGCCCGTCATACATGGCGGCGGTGGCGAAGATGGCGCCGGCCAGCATCACGCCCTGGCCGCCGCGCCCCGATAGCCGCACACCCAGCCGGTCCTTACGCATCGGCAGCCGCCCCCAGCCGCTCGCACAGCGCGGCGTACGAGCGTGTGAACTCAGGCCGGACCTCGCGGCGGAAGACCCCGGTCCGGCGCCCGCCGGCCATCTGCTCCCGGGTGAGGGGATCTGGGGACGGCTCGGTCAGGTCCCGCTCCCAGATCAGCATCTCGGGGGCATCGCCCAGGCGGTTGAGCCGGCCGTAGTACGTGGGGCACTGGGTCAGGACCTCGACCAGCGCGAAGCCGGGGTGCTCGATGGCCTCGGCGATGAGCACCGGCATCTCCTGCGCGTCGAAGGTCGTGGTTCGGGCCACGTAGGTGGCGCCCGCCGCCATGGCGAGCTCCACGGCGTCGAAGGCGGGCTCGATGGCGCCGGAAAGGGAGGTGGTCGAGCGCGCACCGACCGGGGTGGTGGGGGCCTGCTGGCCGCCCGTCATGCCGTAGATGCTGTTGTTGTAGAGCACCACGGCGACATCGAGGTTGCGGCGGGCCGCATGGATGAAGTGGTTGCCGCCGATGGCCAGGGCGTCGCCGTCGCCCGTGACCACGACCACCTTCAGGTCGGGGCGCGCCATCTTCAGGCCGGTCGCGAACGCCAGGGCGCGGCCGTGCGTGGTGTGCATCGCGTTGGTGTTGAAGTAGAAGGGGGTGCGGCCCGAGCAGCCGATGCCCCCCACGAGCACCACGCGCTCGGGGTCGTAGCCCCCGTGCTCCAGGGCCGAGGCGATGGCGCGGGCGATGTTGCCGTGGCCGCAGCCAGGGCACCACACCGTCGGCATCATCTCGGTCCGGAGGTAGCGCTGCAGGTCGTCGCCGATCCTAGGCATGGCGCTGGTCCCTCCCCATTGCTGTGCCGGCGGGCAGGGCGCGGACCGCCTCCGCGACCTCGTCCGGCTGGAACAGCGTGCCATCGGCGCGGCCAAGGGACGTCACGGGGCAGCGGCCGGCCACGGCCGCTCTGACCGGCAGCACCATCTGGCCGAGGTTGAGCTCCGGCACCAGGATGGCATCGACCCGGGCGGCGAGGTCGGCCACCTCCCGCTCGGGGAACGGCCACAGCACCGTCAGCTCCAGCCCGCCCACGGGCAGCCCGGCCTGGCGCAGGGTATCGATCGCCGCGCGCGCCACGCGGGCGGTGACGCCGTAGGAGACGATGGCCACCTGCGCGTCGTCCAGGCGGTAGCGGTCGAGGCCGGCGAGGGCGGGGTCGGCGGCCATGCGGGCCTCCGTGGCGCGGAGCATGCGCTCGCTGGCCCGGGCCGAGCCGGTGCGCGGCAGGCCCTCGTCGTCGTGCGAGAGGCCGGTGACGACGATCGGGCGTCCGGCGCCGAACGGCGTGAAGGGATGCTCGCCGAAGGGGGGCTCCGGCGAGCGGACCGGCCGCCGCTGGCTGGGCGCGGGCGGCGGGGGCAGGTCCACCGGCTCCCGCATGTGGGCGACCACCGCGTCCAGCAGGAGCACCACGGGTTGGCGGTGGGCCTCGGCGAGCGTGAAGGCCTGGATGGTGGCCTCATACGCCCCACGGACGGAGGCGGCCGTGAGCACGATGGCCGGCCGGTCGCCGTGGGTGCCCCACCGGGCCTGCATGGCGTCGCCCTGCGCGGGCAGGGTCGGCAGGCCCGTGGACGGCCCGCCCCGCTGGACATCCACCACGACGCAGGGCGTCTGCGTGATCGCCGCGTAGCCGATGTGCTCCTGCATGAGGGAGAAGCCGGGGCCGGAGGTGGCCGTCATGGCCCGGGCTCCGCCCCAGGCGGCGCCGATCACGGCCGCCAGGGCGCCGAGCTCGTCCTCCATCTGCAGGAACACGCCGCCGCGCGGGGGCAGAAGGCGTGCCATGCCCTCCAGGATCTCGCTGGCCGGCGTGATGGGATAGCCGGCATAGAAGTCGCACCCCGCGGCGAGCGCCCCGAGCGCGACGGCCTCGTTGCCCATGACGAGCCGCATCCCGTCCATGCGCCGCTCAGCTCCCTTCCGCCGGCCGTCCGGCGGCGCCAGGCTCCAACACGAAGACGAAGTCCGGACAGCGCGCGGCGCAGGCGCCGCAGAACACGCACCGGTCGATGTCCGTCACCCGGATCAGGTCGTCGGCATCCAGCTCGAGGATCCCGGGTGGGCAGGCATCGAGGCACAGGCGGCAGCCCTTGCACCAGGCGCGGGCCACGGCGAGGCTGGCGCCGCCGCGTGTGTAGAGCAGGCGGCCGTCACTCTCCGCGGTGAGGGCGGGTGGATTCGGGTGGCTTGGAGCCAGGGGCGGCTGGGGCGCACCGGCGCGGATGGATGCGTCGATCGCCTCGGCCGCGACCTTGGCCAGGCGGACGGCCTCCACCACCGTGGCCCCGCCGTTGACGGCGTCGCCGCCCGCGTAGTACCTGGGGTGGCCGGTTCGCCCGGTGGCCGGGTCCACGACCACGCGCCCGCCGTGCAGCTCCAGCCCGGGGATCCAGGCGAGGAAGCCGGCCCGCGGCTGCTGGCCCATGGCCTTGACCACGGTGTCGACGGGCAGGAGGAACTCACTCCCCGGCCGCGGCTGGGGCCGGCGGCGGCCAGACGCGTCGGGCTCGCCCAGCTCGACGGCCTGGCACTGCAGCGCCTCGACGCGGTTGCGTCCCAGCGCCCGCGCGGCCACCGTCTGCCAGCGGAAGCGGACGCCCTCCGCCCGCGCCTCCTCGACCTCGTGGCGGAACGCCGGCATCTCGGCCTCCGTCCGCCGGTAGAGGACCGTGACGTCCTCGGCGCCGAGGCGCAGGCACTCGCGCGCCACGTCGATGGCGGTGTTGCCGCCGCCCAGGACGGCCACCCGCGCGCCGACCGGGATCAGGCGGTCCGTCTTGAGCGCCTCGATGAACGCCAGCGAGTCATGAACGCCGAGCAGGTCCGCGCCCTCCAGGCGCACGTCGGCATCCGGGCCGAGGCCGACGCCGAGGAAGATGGCGTCGAAGTCGGCCTCCAGCTCGCGCAGGTGTACCGGGCTGTCGATGGGGGAGTCGAGGCGAATGTCCCCGCCCAGCGCGAGCAGGCGCGCCGCCTCGTCGGGCAGGGGTTCCCGGACCTCACGGTAGGGCGCGATGGCGAAGCGCACCAGGCCCCCGACCTCGGCCCGCGCCTCGTACACCGTCACATGGTGGCCGCGCTCGGCCAGGACCGTCGCACAGGCCAGGCCCGCCGGGCCGGCGCCGATCACGGCCACGCGGCCAGGTCTCATCACGCTTTGGGAGCGGGCCGCCGGCGCGGCGTTCGCCACCGCGTACCGCTGCAGGCGCCCGATGTCGACGGGGCGCTGGTCCATGTGGCTGAGGACGCAGGCGCCCTCGCAGAGCACCTCGGTGGGGCAGACGCGGGCGCAGGTCCCGCCGAGGGGGTTGGCCTCCAGGACGAGGTGTCCCGCGGCGGCCGCCTCCCCCCGGGCCAGACGGCCGATGAATCCGGCCACGTCCACGCCCGCCGGGCAGGCCACGGTGCACGGGGCCGGCTCCGCAGCGCTGCCGCACTCCAGGCAGCGGTAGCTCTCCCGAAGGGCCTCGATGTCGGTGAGCGGGGGCTTCAGCTCCGCGCACAGCGCCTGCCCCGTCGGCGCACCGCGCTGGAAGGGCGCCGGCTGATGGGGCCGGCTGCGCAACGCCGCTTCGACGGGCTCCTCCGCCGCTGCCATCGTGATCCCCGCCTTCTGCAGCCATCCGCGGCCTTGGTCAAATCATCAACCCCGCCCGCGCGGAGCGGCGACTGCCATCGGGACCATGCGGGGGTGCCCAATCGGACCACGGGACAGGTCCGCGCGGACAGCAAAGCGAGCCGCCTGCCGGCGGCCCGCGTGGGTGGGGTGGCAGGGGGAGGGGCGATCAGAAGACGATGACGAGACGGCCGCGGACGCCGCCGGCCTCGAGGCGGCGGTGCGCCTCGCCGGCCTGCTCGGGCGGAAAGGTCGCGGCCACACGCAGAGTCAGGCGGCCCGCACCGGCCAGCTCCCCGAGGGCCGCCAGGGCGCCCTGATTTTGCAGGTACTCGGTGACGGCGACCTGGTGGATGCGGATCCCGCGCTCGGCCGCGCCGTCGAACCGGCGCACGGCGGCGACCTGCCCCCCGTCGCGCACCGCCGGGAGCACGGCCGCGCCCTGAACGGCGGCATCCAGCAGGGCGTCGACCCCGCCGGGCACGGCGGCACGGATGGCCTGGGCCACGGCCGGGCCGCGCGCCACCACGACATCGGCGCCGAGGCCCCGGACCAGGGCCTCGTCTGCGGGCGCCCCGTCCGCCACGATCCGCAGGCCCTCCGCCCTGCCCACCTGGATGGCGTAGCCGCCCACGGCGCCCGCTGCGCCGGTGATGGCCAGCGTCGCGCCGCGGGGCAGCTGGAGGAGGTCGAGCGCGCGGCGGACGGTGAGGCCGTTCATGGGCAGGGTGGCCGCCTCGGTGAGGCTGGCGCCCGTGGGGATGGGCGCGGCGGACGCGGCCGGCACCACGACGAGCTCGGCCTGGGCGCCGCCCTGCGGCCGGCGCGGCTGCACGATGGCCATGACGCGGTCGCCCGGGCGGGGGGCGGTCACGCCAGGGCCCACGGCGTCGACGGTGCCGGCCAGCTCCATGCCGGGGATGGCGGGCAGCGGGACCGACCCGTACGCGCCGGAGCGCAGGCCGATGTCGGTGGGATTGACGGTGGCGGCCGCGACGCGGATGCGGACCTCGCCCGGCCCGACGTCCGGGGCCGGCAGTTCCGCGACCTCGAGCACCTCAGCGCCGCCGAAGCGGCGAAGGATGATGGCTTTCATGGGGGTAGCGTTTCACGGCCGGCAGGGGGCGTCAACGAGGTGGGCGTTCGGGCGGCGGGGCGGGGTTGGCCGGCCCCCGAACCCCGCGGAAGCGTCAGCGTGGCTGCTGGCCCCGTCCAGGCGCGCGGACGCGCGCACGACTCCATCGCAGCCAGCCGGCGAGCAGCGCCGCCGCCACCAGGGCCAGCGCGATCCCGGC
The DNA here is from genome assembly GCA_027314765.1 of Clostridia bacterium. Lineage (GTDB taxonomy): Bacteria > Bacillota > Sulfobacillia > RBS10-35 > JAJYVM01 > JAJYVM01. The sequence continues at coordinate 6,181 of DAHVAF010000106.1, forward strand.
CGTGAACAGGCTCGGCCAGTACCATAGCCGCACCACGTGGGCGCCGGCCGGGACCTGCAGTGTCTGCATGACGCCGAGGTAGGGCGACAGCTTGGCCGGCCGGCCGTCGATGGTCGCATGCCAGCCGGGGACGTCCGTCAGGCGCACGATCAACTGGCCGGCCCGCGGCGCGCGCACGGCGACCGACCAGGCGCCGTCGCCCGTGGCCTGCGCGAAGCGGACGGTGTCGCCGGGGCTGGCGAACTGGAAGCGGGCGGCGCCGGGGACCCGCCACAGGACCTCGCCGCCGACGGCGGCCACGAAGGTCATGCCGTTCCAATCCGGCACCGTGAACATGGTGTCGATGGCGCGGGTGAGGGCGGTATCACCCCGCACGACGGAGGCGAGGGGCGTACCGGCCACCAGATCCTCCGCAAACGCGGTGGTGCCGTAGGGCAGGGTCGGTTGGGCGGCAAACTTCTCGGCCGCGGCCTGCAGGGGCGGGAAGTCGCTGGCGGGGAGGCCGGCCGCCGCCAGGCGCGCCTGCCAGTCGGCGGTGAGCTGCACTTTGGGTGGGCCCGCCGCCAGCACGTACCCGACGCCGAACTCGCGGGCCGTGGCGGCCGTGCTCACGTCGGGGGCGAACCATCCGCCCGTGCCAGGCTTTGTGCCCGTGACGGCCGACCAGGCGGAAAAGTAGGCCTTGGGCAGCATCGGGTCGTAGATCGCGAACTCGTTCAGGCCGTATGCGAGATTGAGTTCCGGGATCACGCCCAAGCGCGGGTACTGCGTCACGGGGGCACCGGTATCGGCCAGGCCGACGACGCTGGGACCGACACGGGCAGCCACCGCGCGCTCGGCTGCCGTCTCGGGCATGAACTGGGGGCTGTATGTGTTCAGGCCCATGCTGAAGATGAGCAGGAACGCTGCCTCGCTCGCAAGCAGCACGGCGAAGAGCGCCGCGCGGCCGTTGCGGCTGGAGCCGACGCGCCGAAGCCACAGAGCGCCGGCCGCCAGCGGAACCAACATCACCAGAGGCCAGACGAAGCTCCACAGGCGCACCAGAGCCTCCGGGGTGGACAGGCCAGCGGCGCCGCGAATCAGATAACGCGCCAGCAGGACGAACAGTGTGGTGGCGACAGTCGCGACGCTGATGCCGAAGGCCGTGCGCACGGCTCTGCGTTCGGCGCCCTCGGCCACCACCGCCTCGATGCCGCAGCCGGCCAGGATGCTGAGCACGAAGTCGAGCGGGATGCGCCCCCGGCCGAGGGCCAGGGCGTTCAGGTGGGGCACGTGGGCCAGCATCCAGGCCGTGGGACCGAACTGGTACGCCGCAACTGCCAGCAGCAGGCCCGTGACGGCGAGCGCGCGGACCTCGCGCGAACGGCCCCGGGCATAGAGCCCCACGGCAGCGAGCACCAGGGCCACGATGCCGACATAGACGACGATCTCGTTGTACGATGTCGGGCCGAACCAGCCGTCCGACGTGAGCGGGCTGCCGAAGTACTTTGGCAGCAGCATGGTGATCAGCGAGGCCGGCGGCGTGGCCTGGTAGGCGACCGCGCTGCGACCGGACAGGCCAAGCAGTTGCGCGCCGGGAAGCCAGAGCGGTGCCGCGAGACAGAGGCCGCCGGCCCAGCCCGCGGCCAGGCCGCCCCAGGCCGGCCAGGGCGCTGGGCGGCCCGCGACCCGGTCCAGGATGGCCAGGCAGGCGACGAAGATCGCGCACGCGCCGAAGAGGAGGACGCTGGCTTCAGGAAAGCCGCCGTAGATGGCGAATGCCACGCTCAGGGCCAGCAGGGGGACCGCCAGGCGGGCGCGGCGGCCGCGGTAGACGAGGTAGGACAGGCCGAACAGCCAGCCGGCCCACGCCATGACGTCGCCCAGGGGCCAGCCCACCTCGTTCACAAAACCGCCGCTCAGCTCGAACACGGTGGCGGCGAACGCGGCGGACCAGGGGCGCTGGCCGAGGGCCCGCGCAAAGAGGTAGGCGCCCGCACCCGCCAGGATCAGCTTGCCGCCGACAGCCACCAGCATCGCCAGCCGCGCCGGGACAAGGTAGCCGATGAGCTCGGGCAGGCTGAGGACCGATGACTGGAAGTTGAAGAACTGCGGCATGCCCAGGGCGCTGTGGGGGTTCCACAGGGGAAACTGCAGGTGATGCAGGCTTTGCCAGTCGAAGTAGGCCCAGGGGATGAACTCCTCGATCTGGTCGCCCAGCCAGCCGTTGGGCACCCTGTGCGCCGGGAGGCTGCCGAGGCCTGAGAGGCCACTGCCGAGCGCGAACGGACCGAAGCTCAGGCCCTGCTTCAAGGCCGGCGACAGGTAGACCGCCGCGACGGCGACGATCCAGGCCAGGGCGATCAGATCTGGCAGCCTGCGGCGCAGCCGCTGTGAGAAGCGCACGGCGCGCTAGCACGCCACCGCGGAGCGTGCGAACGGGGAGGCCAGGCCACGGATTCGCCGAGAGCGGAAACGTCCTCCGATGCGGCTGCCGCGAACATCGCGGCGGATGGCGGGACGCGCGCGATCGAGGTGGCGCGGTTGGCAGCAACCGCATCCCGACCGGCACCCGATTCTCGTTCCTGGGCGCGGGCGGCGGGGGCCGGCGCCGCATTCCTGGTCGCGCTGGGCGTGCGCGCCGCATTCTTCGCGGCGGTGCCTCAGCCGCCGGCTTCCCAACTGGCCAGCTACGCGCAGGACTCCGTTCACTACCTCGCGCTGGCGCAGCGTCTGCTGGCCGGCCACGGCTATTCCTTTTGGGGCAACGGGCCGGACGCGTATGTCAGCCCGGGCTATCCGCTGTTTGTCGCCGCCATCCTGCACCTGTTCCCCTCCCACCCGCTGCAGGCGATCCGCTGGATCCAGGCCGTGCTGGGCGCCGCCACGGCTGCCGTCGTGGCGGGCTGGGCCGGCTTTCTGGCGGGCGTGATCGTGGCCCTGTACCCGTCCTTCATCTGGTCGACGGGCAGCATCCTGACCGAGGTCCTCTTCCTGCTCCTGCTGGTCGGCTACCTCGCGCTGCATGCGCGCCTCCTGACATCCCCCCGGCCGTCGCGCGGCGCCGCTGTGGCGGCGGGGATCCTGCTCGGTCTGGCGGTCCTCACGCGGCCGATCGCGGCCGCACTTCCCGTCGTCATCGGCCTCTGCGGCCGCTGGATCCGGCCGGCCGCGGCCAGGGTGCGCCCCAGCTACGGCCTGGGGCTCGTGGTGGCGACCGCGGCGTTGGTCAATCTTCCGTGGTGGCTGCGAAACGTGATCGTCCTCCACCGCCTTGTGCTCTTTGCGACGCAGGCGTCGAATCCCCTTGTGTCCGGCCTCAGCCCCCAGGGGGCCAGCCTGCAGGTGCCGGCGGGCACCAACGCCTACATCTTCGCGCTCCAGTACGTGCTGCACGCACTGCGCACCGATCCCGGCAGGTTTCTCCAGTGGATGACGGTGGGCAAGTGGTCCGCCGTCCTGACTCAGACGTACGCCGGCGGCACGCCCAACGGGGGCTTCCTCCAGGGCCTGGCCCACTACCAGATCGCGCTCTGCTGGGTGGGTGGCGCGGGGCTCGCGTGGGCCGCGATCTTCCGCCCGCGCCTGCGCGTCGCCACGGTCGCCGCCGCCACGCTGGCCATCCTGCTGCTGGCGTTCATTCCCTCGGTCCGATACGGCTATCCGCTCATGGCCCTGTTCGCCGTCGGGGCCGGCGCGCTGATCGCGGGCGTGTTCCGGGGGCTGCTTGTGCTGGTGCGGCGTCTGACGGGGCCGCGGACCGCTCCGCCCTGACGCCCGGGTCCGCCGTGGCGCCCGTGGCTCGTGGGCCTTGGCCAGCAGGGCTGCCGTCGCTGACGCCGGCCTCGCGGGTACGTGGAGCGCGGGGGAGCACGCCGGGGCAGGCGTCTCGCGGGTTTCTGCAGTGGGCGAGGGACGCCACGCACCGGGGCCAGGGATGCGACGCGTCGGGTGAGGCATGCGACGCCCGGGGCGCGGGCCGCGGCGCATCGGGCGAGGGAGGCGACGCCCGGGGTGTGGGCCGCCACACACGGGGCGCGGGGCGCGACGCACCAGGCGAGGGACGCGGTGCATCGGACGAGGGAGGCGACGCTTCAGGCGAGGGAGGCGACGCTTCGGGTGAGCGCCGCAGGGTGGCGTCCGGGGACC
>DAHVAF010000109.1 GCA_027314765.1 Clostridia bacterium
ATGCAGAAGTTGCGAATGTGGTCCTGCGGCTGCGGTCCGGACGCCAGGGCGCTGGTCAACTCCTTTTGCTTGACACAGCATAGCAGAAGGAATTGTGGGCGCGACCGGCGCCGCATCCCGCGGCGCCTCGCCGCCACCCGCGTGCGCCTACGAGCCGCTCGCGCGTCTCGCGTCACGGCGCATGGCGCTGCGCGCCCACGCGGGTACCCGGCGGCGCGCGTCAGCGACGATCAGGCGGTCAGCCGACGACGCCGTTCGGAAGCCGTCAGCGCTGCAGGCCCGCCCCACGCCCCGCCCGACGGTCCCGATCACCGGGATGAGATTGGATGCTATCATCAACTGGTACCACTTGCCTGCTCACCGGTGAACCATCCAACGCCACCGCGGCTTCGCGTCCGGCCGCGGGACCGGCGCGCCGCCACATCCCGATGCCGCGGGGCGAAGTGCGCCGAGGGCAGTCGCACATGTGCCGAGAGCAAGGGGGCGGGGGTTGGATGGCGAGTCCAGAGCGCAGGCCCATGACCGGCGCCGAGTACCTGGCGAGCCTGGACGACGGGCGGGAGGTCTGGCTGCGGGGCGAGCGGGTGAAGGACATCGCCAACCACCCCGCGTTTCGCAACTCGGCGCGGTCGATCGCCCGCATCTACGACGCGCTGCACGACCCGCAGCACCACGACGTGCTGACAACGGCCACGGATACGGGCGCCGGGACTTACACGCACCGGTTCTTCCGCGTCAGCCGCAGCGGGGAGGAGCTGCTGGCCGCGCGCGAGGCCATTGCCGCCTGGGCCCGGCTCACCTACGGGTGGATGGGGCGCACCCCCGACTACAAGGGCTCCTTCCTCGCCACACTGGGGGGCAATCCCGGGTTCTACGCGCCCTTTGAGCACAACGCCCTCCGCTGGTACAAGGACGCCCAGGAGCGGGTGCTCTTCCTGAACCACGCCATCATCAACCCGCCCGTCGACCGGAACCGGCCGGTCCACGAGGTGGCGGACGTCTTCGTCAACGTGGAGCGCGAGACGGACGCCGGCATCATCGTCAGTGGGGCGAAGATGGTGGCCACCGGCTCGGCCATCACCAACTGCAACTTCGTCGCCTACTACGGCGCGCTGCCGATCCAGAAGGAAGAGTTCGCCGTGGTGTTCTTCGTGCCGCAGGACACCCCCGGCGTGAAGCTCATCTGCCGGCCGTCCTACGAGCTGAGCGCCGCCGTCATGGGCAGCCCGTTCGACTACCCCCTCTCCAGCCGGCTGGATGAGAACGATGCGGTGCTGGTCTTCGACAGGGCCCTGATCCCCTGGGAGAACGTGCTGATCTACCGCAACATCGAGAAGGCCAACGCCTTCTTCCCCCAGTCGGGCTTCACCAACCTCTTCCTCTTCCACGGCTGCACGCGCCTGGCGGTCAAGATGGACTTCATCACGGGGCTGCTGATCAAGGCGGTCGAATCGACGGGCACCGGCGAGTTTCGGGGCGTCAGGGCCAACGTCGGCGAGGTCGTCGCCTGGCGCAACCTCTTCTGGGCGCTCAGCACCGCCATGGCCAAGGACCCCAATCCCGGGCCAAACGGGACCGTGCTGCCCAACATCGAGCACGGCCTCGCGTACCGGGTGTTCTCGACGCTGGCGTGGACCCGGGTCAAGGAGATCATCGAGAACGTGGTGGCGGGCGCGCTCATCGTGCAGCCCTCCAGCGCGGAGGACTTCAAGCAGCCCGAGCTGCGGCCGTACCTCGACCGCTTCTACCGGGGCTCGAACGGCTACGACAGCGTCACGAAGATGAAGCTCATGAAGCTGCTGTGGGACGCGGTCTCCAGCGAATTCGGCGGCCGGCACGGCCTGTACGAGCGGAACTACACCGGCAACCACGAAGATGTGCGCATGAGCGCGCTCGCGGCGGCGGTGGAGACAGGCTCGGCCGACGCGTGCAAGGCCATGGTGGAGCAATGCATGAGCGAGTACGACCTGGACGGCTGGACGGACCCGAGGTGGGTCAACCCGGATGACGTGAGGTGGGCGCCCACGGGCGGCCGCTCCTGAACAGGCCGGCGTCCGTGGCGGACCGTGGCCCGCGCATGGCTGGCCGCGGCCGCTGGTCGCCGCGGGTCTCGGACGAATGGCGGGCGGCGGGAGGTATCCGTCGTGAGCGAGCAGGCATCGTCGGCTGCACGGGAGATCGCGGAGCGCGTGATCCGGAGCTTTGACGGCTGCCCCGACGGGCGGCTGCGCGAGATCATGCAGATCCTGGTGCGACACCTGCATGCGTTCGTGGCCGAGGCCCGGCTGACCGAGGCGGAGTGGATGGCCGGAATCCAGTTCCTCACGCGGGTCGGGCAGACGTGCACCGACACGCGGCAGGAGTGCATCCTGCTCTCCGATGCCCTCGGGGTCTCGATGCTCGTCGACGCCCTCAACCACGGCAGGGGCACCGGCGCCACGGAGAGCACGGTCCTCGGCCCCTTCTACGTCTCCGGCTCGCCCTGGCGGGAAAACGGGGATGCGCTCACCACGGACGCGGAGGGCGAGCCCCTGCTGGCCAGCGGTCGGGTGCAGAGCCTCGACGGCGAGCCCGTCGCCGGCGCCGTGGTCGACGTCTGGCAGAACGCCGCCAACATGATGTATGCGGTGCAGGACCCGTCACAGCCGGAGGACAACCTCCGCGGCCGCTTCCGCACGGACGGGGAGGGCCGGTTCTGGTTCCGCTCCATCCGGCCGGTCGACTACCCCATTCCGAGCGACGGGCCCGTCGGCGACATGCTGGCGGCGACCGGGCGCCATCCCTGGCGGCCCGCCCACATCCACCTCATCGTCTCGGCGCCGGGGTACGAGCCGGTCACGACCCACATCTTCGACGCGGCCAGCCCCCACCTGGCATCGGATGCCGTCTTCGCCGTGAAGGACTCGCTCGTCCGGCAGTTCCGCCGGCACGATCCTCGCCAGCAGGAGCCGCCGCCCGGCTTGCGGGGCCCGTGGTACACCGTCGATTGCGCCATCGTGCTCGAAGCGAAGGCTGCGGAGGGCATGGCATGACCCGCCCACCCGCCGCGCCGGCCTTCCGGTACACCTTCTACGCCCAGGAAGTGCGCTTCGGGGCGGGAGCGGTCGCGCAGCCGGGGGGAGATCGCCGCCCCGTGGGGATGGCAGTGGCTGATGGTGTGCACCAGCGAGGGCTGCCGACCGGCGCCCGCGTCCTCGTTGTCCGTCTGCACGCTCCGCACCCGCCCGCTACCTCGGCAGCGTCGCCATATCGAGCCGCGGACGCGCGCCGGCGCCCACCCCCAGGATACTCGCCGCGCACGCGGCGCCCCACAGCAGCGCGCCGGTGGCCATGCCCGTGGCCTCGTGCAGCGTGAGCAGGGCGGGGGCCGCGCCACTCGCCAGGAGCAGCACGCCCAGGACGGCCTGGCAACCCAGGGCCGCCACGGCTGCCCCGAACCAGCGGCGCACCGCCAGAGGGCTCCGGCCAAGCCCCGCGAGCACGGCCACGAGGCCTCCCCCGAGCACCAGCGCCGCGAGCCAATGCCAGAGGCCCGCCCCGAACGGCCCGTTGGCGTGCGCCATGATCGCCAGGCAGGCGGTGAAGCCCGCGCAGGCCAGATCGAGGTGGGCGAGGTAGCTGCCCAGCATGGAGGTGAGGCCCGCCCATGCCGCCAGCGTCCAGAGCGCCGCCTGGGTTGCCGGCGGGGAGGCCGCGGAGCCGGCCGCGTGCCCCAGGGTGAGCCAGAGCGCCGCCGTGACCGCCATGTCGAGGAGCAGGAGGGCGGCGCCCTCATGGAGGGCGATCAGCCACGGCGGGATGCCCGTGAGCACGACCAGGCCACCGAGCACCACCTGGACGCCGAGGGTGCCGACCAGAGCGACCGCCAGCCGCCGGAACGTGGAGGAGCGGCCGGATCGCCAGAGCAGGACCGCCAAGACCACCATCAGGACGCTGGCGATGCCCGCGACGAAGCGGTGGGTCCACTCGAGGACGCCGTGCAGCGTGGGCGGCGGCAGGAGCTGCCCCGCGCACAGCGGCCAATGCTGACCGCACCCCAGGCCGGAGTCGGTCGAGGTCACCACGCCGCCCACGACCACGAGGGTGAAGAGCACGGCCACGACCACCCACGCGAAGGGGATCAGGGGCGAGCGGGCCCTTGCCAAGCGGCCATCCCCTCCCGAGCCATTCGCGCTTCATGCTGCGCCGGGAGGCGGGGTCCGATCACGTCCGTTCGTCGCGATATCTGGGGTCCGGATGGACCGATCCGCGCGGGCTGCCGCCGGCCACCTCCCGGACGATCGCGAGGGCCCGCTCGATTCCCTCCGCGTCGACGTCGAGATGGGTGACGGCGCGCAGGCGGTTGCCGAGCTGCTTGGAGAAGCGCAGGCCGCGCTGCAGGCACGCCGCGTGAAAGTCGTCGGTGTCGGCCACCCGGAAGTACACCATGTTGGTCTCCGCGTCCTCTGGCGTCACGCCGGGCACGCCGGCCAGGCCCTCGGCCAACCGCCGCGCGTTGGCGTGGTCCTCCGCCAGCCGGCCGAGGTTGTGGTCCAGGGCATAGAGCGCCGCGCCCGCCAGGATGCCCGAGGCCTGCCGCATGGCGCCCCCGAAGAGCTGCTTGTAGCGGCGGGCGCGCCCGATCAGCCCGGCCGGTCCCACCAGGACGGCGCCGCCCGGGCAGCCGAGGCCCTTGGAGAAGCACACGGTCACGGTGTCGGCCAGCGCTGCGTAGACGTCGGCCGGCACGCCGCTGGCCGCCGAGGCGTTGAAGATGCGGGCCCCATCCAGGTGCACGGCAAGGTCGTGCGCCCGCGCGAACGCGGACACCCCCTCCAGGTCCGGCAGCCGCCAGACGGTGCCGCCGGCGAGGTTATGGGTGTTCTCCACCCAGACCAGGCGCGTGCGGGGCATGTACTGCGAATCCGTGGGGCGGAGGACCGCCGCGACGTCCGCTGCCGTGAAGCAGCCGCGCGCGCCAGACAGCGCCCGCACCATCACCCCGCTGTGGAACGCCGGCCCGCCCGCCTCGTAGTGCAGGGTGTGGCTCATGGCGTCGGCGACGATCTCGTCGCCAGGCTGCGTGTGGCACTTGATGGCGATCTGGTTCGCCATCGTGGCCGAGGGCATGAACAGGGCGGCCGGCTTGCCCAGCATCGCCGCGATGCGCTCCTGCAGGGCGTTGACCGTGGGATCCTCGCCCTTCTGCTCGTCCCCCACGGGGCAGGCACACATGAACTCGCGCATGGCGCGCGACGGCATGGTCAGCGTGTCGCTGTAGAGATCGAGGTCGATCGCCGTTCCGGACACCCCCCGCTCCAGGCTATCAGGTGGCCCTCAGAGGGGAAGCATCCGCCCGCGCAGCCGGCCGTCGAAGGCGAAGGCCTCCTCCCGCAGAGCCCTGAAGTAGGGCTCGGCGGCCTCGGCCGGCAGGCTGCCGCCATGCATCGGGTGAATCCAGCGCAGGCCCATGGCCGGGAGGCGGTCCACCACCCGCCGCACCGGGGCCTCCGCGGCGAAGAGGCCCAGCTCGCGGTAGAGGCGGCACATGTCGCGGCTAAGATCCGCGCGGACCACGGGCGGCTGCTCACCCGCCTGGATGAAGAGGTCGCTCGAAAAGAGGCTGCCGGTCGTCTCCTCGACGGTCATCAGCGAATCCCAGTGGTGGACGTGCGGCGTCTCCAGAAAGCGGAGCCGGTGGCCGCCGAGGTCGATGACGTCGCCGTCGCGGACGGCCTGCACGCGGCCGCCATAGTCCCAGCCGCGCAGGGCGATCGACGACCCGACCTCGCTGCAGACAAGCGTAAGCCCGGGCGCCTCGGCCAGCAGCGGCGCCATGGCGCCGCACTCGTCCGCCTCGAAGTGGCCGGCGACGACGTAGCGCAGCCGGGTGGGGTCAAGCACCTGCGCCAGCGCCCGCCGCACCTCGGCGTGGCGCTGGAAGTGGCCGGTGTGGATCAGCGCCGGATGCTCGCCGGCGATCAGGAACTGGTTGAACGTGATCGGCGTCGGGGCGCCCGGGTCGAAGTACGAGATGCGATGGATACCCGGGGCGACCTCGTCGATCCTGGCCATGGCACCTTCCTCCGATGGTCCCATCATGGGGCGGCGTCCGGCATGGTCGTCGGACAGATCCGGACCTCGTGGGCGGCGGCCGCGCCCAGCCGTGGTCCGGCGTGCATGATGGGAGCGATGGAGCCCTTTCGCGCCGTCGTCACCACCGGGATCTACTGCCTGCCCGCGTGCCGCGGGCGGGGGCCGCGCCCGGAGCACGTGCGCAACTTTCAACTGGCTGCCGCCGCCGAGGCCGCCGGCTACCGCGCGTGCCTGCGCTGCCGTCCCTACCGGACTGACGTGCCACTCACCCTCGCCGCCAGCGAGCCGGTTTCCCGGGCCGTGCGGCTGATCGTCGACGGCTTCCTCGATACGCGGACGGAGGGCGAGCTCGGCCGCCGCCTGGGGATCTCCGACCGCCACCTGCGCCGGCTCTTCCAGGCCGAGCTGGGGCTCACGCCCGACCAGCTCGCGCGCTCCGCCCGGACCCATTTCGCCCGCCGCCTGCTGGACGAGACGGACTGCGAGATGGACGAGGTCGCCCTGGCCGCCGGCTTTGGCAGCGTGCGGCAGCTCAACCGCAGCTTCCAGGCGATCTTCCGCGATACGCCCGCCAGCCTGCGCGCCAAGCGGCGCGTGCACGACCGCCTGGTGGCGGACGGCGGGCTGGTCCTGCGGCTGCCCTTTTCGCCGCCGCTGGCCTGGGATGCGATGCTGGCCTACTACGCCGCGCGGGCGATCGCCGGCGTGGAGCACGTCACCGCCGGCACCTACCGCCGCACCGTGCTCGTCGACGGCGACGCGGGCGTGCTCGAGCTGTCGCGGGGCGGAGCCGACCACCTCATCCTGCGCGCGCACCTGCCCCACTGGGGCGGGCTGGTCCGCATCGCCCAGCGTGCCCGCCGGATCTTCAACCTTGACGCGAACGCCGCGGAGGCCGACGCACAGCTCGCCGGGGACGCGCGCCTCGGGCCCCTGCTGGCCGCCCGGCCGGGCCTGCGGCCGCCGGGCACGTGGGACCCCTTTGAGACGGGCGTTCGGACCATCATCGGCCAGCAGGTCACGGTGGCGGGGGCCGGGACGATCACGGCACGGCTGGTGGAGCGCCTGGGCACGCCGGTGCCGGGACTGGCCGCCATGGGGCTTGGCCACCTCTTCCCGTCGCCGGCCACGATCGCGGACGCCGACGTCGCCGGCCTCGGCCTCACGACCGGCCGGGCCCGTGCACTCCAGGGCTTCGCGCGGGCCGTGGCGGACGGGCGGCTGCCCCTGGACCGCGGCAGCAGCCTCGACGAGCTGGTGGAGGGCATCTCCGCCCTCCCAGGCTTAGGCCCATGGACGGCCCAATACATCGCCCTGCGCTTGGGAGAGCCCGACGCCTTCCCGGCCACCGACCTCGGCGTCCGCCGCGCGATGGGCGTGCCCGGTGCCCGGGAGGCGGAGGTCGCGGCACGGCCATGGCGGCCCTGGCGTGCCCACGCCGCCGCCCATATCTGGCTGGCCCATTGACACATTCCCATATAGATATATAATCGGGCCATGGCACGAGCGCCCACGACCACCGACACGTTCAACGCCGTGGCCGAGCCGCGGCGGCGGGAGATCCTTGACACCCTGGCGGGCGGCGAGCTCTCCGTGAACGACCTCGCCGATCGCCTGGGGCTGGCGCAGCCGCTCGTGTCCAAGCACCTGGCGGTGCTGCGGGCGGTCGGATTGGTGGACGTGCGCGAGCAGGGGCGGCAGCGGCTCTACCGTCCGCGCGGTGAGGCGCTGCGGCCCATCTACGACTGGGTGCGGCGCTACGAGGACACCTGGTCGGAGCGGTTCGCGCGGTTGGACGTCGTGCTGGACGAGCTCAGGGCAAGGGGTGACCGCGGTGGGAAGGGCGACGGTGACGCTGCCGACCGACACCCAGATCCTGATCACGCGTGAGTTCGAGGCGCCACGCCAACTGGTCTACACGGCGTGGACCATGGCGGAGTTGATCCGGCGGTGGTGGGCCGGCGGGCGGGGCGAGGTGACGAGCGCCGAGGTCGATCTGCGGGTCGGCGGCGGCTGGCGCTACGTGATGCGGGCGCACGCCGGCTTCGAGGTGGCCTTCCACGGCATCTACCGCGAGATCGTCCCCAACGAGCGCATCGTGTCCACGGAGGTCTTTGAGGGGATGCCGGACGCGGAGGCGGTCTCGACCACGACGTTCGCCGAGGCGGGTGGGCACACGCGGCTGGCGATCCTCGTGCAGCACACGACGCGCGAGCACCGTGACGCCCACGTGAACTCCGGCATGGAGGGCGGCATGCAGGAGTCCCTGGACCGGCTGGAGCACGTGGCCGCATCGCTGACGCACTGAGGTCTGGCATCGTGAGGTAACCGGCGGCGGCAGCGTCGCCCGCGCCGGCCTCCGCCGCGCGGCGGGCGGTCGCCTCGGAAAAGTGGCGCGCCAACAGCGACGGCGCGCCCCGCAACACTACCGTAAAGTGAGAGCCCCTCGGCCGCGCGGCGCCCGTAAGGCGAACGCGCCGCAACCCCACCCCCGCGAATCGGATGGCGTGGCGCACTGCGGTACCGCGTCGTGAAGCAGCGGGCGGCGTCAGCGTCGCCCGCGCGCGCCGCCGGGGACCCTTGTCTCTCCCCACCGAACCGGAGGGCTCGGCGGGGACC
>DAHVAF010000117.1 GCA_027314765.1 Clostridia bacterium
CGAGGAGTCTCTCGAGGATCGCGAACAGCCCCAGCCATCCGGCGAACGGCCGCGCCGGACCGCCCTCCACTCGTGCCACACCCGTCGGGGGCCCAAGCGCGTCGACGAGGATGATAATCCGCATGCCAACAGGCTGACACCTCCGCGGCCGGCGCGCATCCGTGAGATTCACTTAGCCCCGTGGAGTCAAGAGGACACCCATACGGGCTAACCTCACTCAGCCCGTATGGGTGAATCGACCTTGCCGTTCAGCGTCCGCGGCGGCGTCCGAGGGCCGGGGATCCTTTTCCCGCACGGCTTTGCTGATCAAAGGCACCTGAGCGGCCATTCGGAGACCGCCAGGCCGGGCGGGCCCAAAAGATACGTGTGTCTCACGGATGCGCGGCGCGACCCAGTGCCTGCATGGTAGGAGGGAGTCCCGTGGGACCGGCGCCACGGGCCAGGGGCAAGGGGGATCACGGATGCGGCGGTTGCGGACGGGCCTCGCCATCCTGACGCTGGTCAGCTTTGGACTTCTGCTCATGCCAGCGGTGGCTCAGGCCGACCCCTACTCGGGGGTCGTGCCGATCCTGAACTGTGTGAAGTACAACGCTGCGACCAACGAGGTCACGGCCTTCTTTGGCTACGCCAACCTGAATGCGAGCACGGTCGTCATCCCCTACAGTCCGTTCAATTTCATCGATCCGCCCCCGAGCGTGAGGGGGCAGCCGGTCATCTTCGACACGGGCTACTACGCGTACGGGGAGCAGCTTTCTGACGGAGAGCCTGATCCTAATAGTGAACAAGGTCCTATTGGGCCCGGCCCCTTCACCATCACGTTCAACCTCAACGACAACACGTCCATCACGTGGAACCTGGCTGGCTATTCGGTCACGGCGAGCAACGACCCCGCCCTGTACTGCGCAGGGCAGGCGCCGACCACGAACACGACTCCACCGACCGTCGTCGGCACGGCGACCGTCGGTTCCACCCTGGCGACCAACCCTGGCGCCTGGGGCGGATCCCCGGCGCCGGCGCTGAGCTACCAGTGGCAGCGCGAGGTCGGCGGCGTCTGGAGCGACATCGCCGGTGCGACCGGCATCGCGTACGTCCCCACAGCGGACGACGTGGGCGACCTGCTTCGCGTCCAGGTCACGGGAACGAACCCGCACGCCGCCCCCGTCGTCGTGGACTCCGCTCCGACGGCTGCGGTGGCGGCCGGCGCGCCCCCGGCCATGACGCTGCTGCTCTCGCCCGCCAGCGTGAGCGCGGGGGGGAGCGCGACAGTCTCGGGGGTCGTGTACAGCCCGAACGGGACACCCGTTTCTGACGTCCCGGTCTTCCTGGCCGCCTCCGCCGGCACGGTGGCGGGGAGCGTGTCCACCGACGGCAGCGGGACCTACACGGCCAGCTTCGTGGCGCCGAACACTCCCGGTGCGGTCCTTCTGACCGCCTCGGAGCCGAGCGGGGGACTTTCGGCGACCCTGGGCGTGGCAGTGGCGGCTGCCGGCGAGGTCGCCGTTGGTGAGGGTGCGGGGGTAGCGACAAGTCCGAGCACAGTCACGGCAGGCGGCATCGGCACGCTGGCCGACCTGACGGCGACGGCGGCGGACGGCACGGGCGCTGTCGCCGTGGTGGGCTACGGCGCCAGCGACCCGGAGAGCGTTATCGCTCCGCCTGGCCATGACACCTTCTTCGACGCGGGTCTGTCGGCGGGGGCGAGCTTCCAGTCTGTGACGGTGCAGGACTGCGGACTGGCGGGTCCATCGGTCGCGTACTGGTGGGACGGCTCGGCCTGGCGTCAGGTCGCGCCGCAGGGTGAGGTGGGCAATTGCCTCGTCCTGGGTCCGTTCCACGCGAGCGCAACGTCCCCTGATGTGGCAGAGCTGACCGGCACCCCCTTCGTGGTGGCGACCGCCGGCAGCGTGGCGGCGGTGGCGCCGTGGGCGGGCAGCGGCCAGGACGCCGCCGTGGGAGCGGCCTTTTCCACGCCTTTGGCCGCAAGGGTGACCGACGGCTCCGGGAACCCGGTGAGTGGCGTCGCGGTGACCTTCACGGCCCCGGCGACCGGCCCAGGGGGCAGCTTCGCGGGCGGCTCGGCCTCAGCCGTCGTCACGACGGGCGCCGACGGCATCGCCACCGCCCCGGCCCTCACGGCGAATGATGTGGCGGGGCCGTACACGGTGACGGCCGCCGCCTCCGGGGAGGACGCCAGCTTCACGCTGAGCAACCTGCCGGGCGCCGCGACGCAGTTGACCTTCTCCGCCTCCCCTGGGGGCGCCGTGGCGGGCCAGCCGTTCACCGCGCAGCCGGTCGTGCGGGTGGAGGATGCCTACGGCAACACGGTGACGAGCGACACCTCGGCGGTCAGCGTCGGCATCACGTCGGGCACGGGCACGGCGGGGGTGTCGGTCGGGGGCACGACCACGGTTGCTGCGGTGGGCGGTGTGGCCAGCTTCAGCGGCCTGTCCGTCGACAAAGCCGGGACGGGCTACACCATGACAGCTACAGACGGTAGCCTGACTCCGGCCGCCTCCCAGCCGTTCGCTGTGACCACGGGCGCGGCCCAGAGCCTCACGCTGGCCACCTCGGCACCCCGGGTGGCGCCCGGGGGCACCGTGACGGTGAGCGGGATGGTGTACGACAGCGCCGACAACCCCCTATCGGGGGCGACGGTGGACCTGCTGGCGACGGCGGGGAGCATCTCTGCGAGCGTGGTGACGGCGGCCGACGGCAGCTTCACCTCACAGTATACGGCCCCGACGACGGCGGGTCCGGTGACGCTGCAGGCGGTGGTGGCCGGCACGAGCCCGGCGGTGCAGGTGAGCCTGGTGTTGGCGGTGCAGGCGGGCCCCGCCGCGTCGCTGACCCTTGCCGTCTCGCCGTCCTCCCTGGCGGTCGCTGGACAGGCGACCCTCAGCGGGACGGTTTCCGACGCGGAAGGCAACCCGGTGCCCGCTACCGCCGTTGATTTCGCGGCGACGGGCGGTACGGTAGTGGGCAGCGTATCCACGGACGCGCAAGGCGTCTACACGGTGACGGACGGCTTCACGGCGCCGCCCAGCGCCGGTCCCGTATTGGTCACGGCGTCCGTGCCCAGTCAAGGTTTGTCGCTGACCTCAGTCGTGGCGGTGACGGCAGCGGGCGCGACGGCCACCGGGACCGAGGTGGGCTTGGTCACGACCCTGGGCGACGCCACGGCCGGCGGTGCGGGGAGCCTGGCCGACCTGACGGCGACGGCGGCGGACGGCACGGGCGCGGTCGCCGTGGTGGGCTATGGCGGCGCAGACCCTGAGGGCGGTATCGCTCCGCCTGGCCACGACAGCTTCTTCGACGCGGGTCTGTCGGCGGGGTCGAGCTTCCAGTCTGTGACGGTGCAGGACTGCGGCCTCAGCGGCACGTCGGTGGCCTACTGGTGGGACGGCACGGCCTGGCGGCAGGTCTCGCCGCAGAGCTACGGCAGCGGCTGCCTCCACCTGGGTCCGTTCGCGGCGACGGGCACCTCGCCGACGGTGGGGGATCTGACGGGCACCCCCTTCGCGGTGGCCACGGCGGGCAGCGCGGCGCAGGTCGCGATCTCCGCGGGGGGCGGCCAGAGGGCCACGGTGGGGGCGGGCTTCGCCACGGCCCTGGCGGCGTCAGTGACCGACGCATCCGGCAACCCCGTGAGCGGGGTGCAGGTGACCTTCACGGCACCCAGCGCCAGGGCGGGCGGGAGCTTTGCGGGCGGTGTGACCGCTGCCGTGGCGACGACGAACGCGGAGGGCATCGCCACCGCGCCTGCCTTCACGGCGAACGATGTGGCGGGGGCGTATACGGTTGTGGCCAGCGCAGCCGGGGCGAGTTCGGCCGCATTCACGCTGAGCAACGTTCCGGGCGCCGCGACGCAGTTGACCTTCTTGACCTCCCCGGCCGGGGCGGTGGCGGGGCAGGCGTTCTCGACGCAGCCGCTGGTGGCCGTGCAGGACCGCTACGGCAACACGGTGACGGGCGACGGCTCGGACGTCAGCGTGGCGATCACGCCGGGGACGGGGGCAGCGGGGGTGTCGCTCGGGGGCACGACCACGGTTGCCGCGGTGGGCGGTGTGGCCGGCTTCAGCGGCCTGTCCATGGACCAAGAGGGGTCCGGGTACACGCTGACGGCGACGGACGGAGCGCTGGCGCAGGCCGTCTCCGCGCCGTTCGAGGTGACGGCAGCCGCGCCGGGAAGCATCGTGCTGACGAGCTCGGCGGCGGCGGTGGCGCCCCGGGGGGTGCTGACGGTGGCCGGGGCGGTCTACGACGCGCAGGGCAACCCGATCGCCGGGGCGACGGTGGACCTCCTGGCCACGGCGGGGAGCATCTCGGCGAGCGTGGTGACGGCGGCCGACGGCTCGTTCACCGCCCAATACACCGCGCCGGCGACGGCGGGCCAGGTGACGCTGCAGGCCACGGTGGGTGGCACGGGGGTGGGCAGCAGCGCCAC
>DAHVAF010000121.1 GCA_027314765.1 Clostridia bacterium
AGCCTACCGCGCTGGCTGCCACCGCCCGGCCGCCACGACCGCCGGGATCGCCAGCAGGCCGATCGCGCCGGCCACCAGCAGGGCCACGGTGACCGAGGTGGCTCCGGCGACGAGCGACAGCAGCGCCACGATCAGCGTGCCCCCCGCGCTGCCGAGACCGGAGGCCAGCCCCGAGGCCATGGCGACGCTCTCCGGGAACAGGTCCTGGCACATCACCACGGCCATGGCGTTCGTGCTCATGGAGAACCAGCCGGTGAGGCCGGCGAAGACCAGCGACAAGACCCCGTGCGTGAGGACGAAGGCGACCAGGCAGGCTGTCGACGCGAGGGCGGCGACGATCGCCACGCGTTCGCGCGCCATGAGATCGGAGAGCATGCCGCCCAGGCCGTTGCCGAAGGATCCAGCCAGCAGCATCACGGAGACGACCACGGCGCCGAGAGCCACCGGCTGGCCCTGCAGCCGGTAGGCGATGGGCACCAGGATCAGGATGGCGCCGCTGACCGTGCCGAAGGCGGCGATCATCGCCAGGAGGGCGGCCGTCGCCGCCCAGCGGCCCTGGAATCGCGCGAGCGGGGTCTCGGCGGGTACTGCGGCGGCCTTCCCTGCGGACTTCCCGGCCTGCCGCCGCCGAGCGGCCGCGAGGTAGAGCAGCCCGACGCCCAGGGCCACGGCGGCCAGCCAGGTGACAGCGCGCGTGCCCGCCCACACCGCCACAGCCGCCAGGATCAGGGGCGAGAGGGCCCGCCCGAGGTTGCCGCCCATGCCGAAGATCGCCTGCCCACGCCCGCCGTGGGTGCCGCTCAGCCCGCGCACCCAGGCCATGGCCGGCGGGTGGAAGGCGCCGCCCGTCACGCCGCCGGCCATCGCCAGCGCCAGCAGCACCCATCCGGACGCCGCGAACGGCAGCAGCCCTGTCGCGACGGCGCCGGCTGCCAGGGCCGCGGGCAGCAGCGCGCTCAGGCGGCCGCCACGGTCGCTTGCGCCGCCGAACAGGGGCTGGAGCAGGTTCTGCGTGAGGCGGTGCGCGCTGGAGATGATGGCGGCGAACACCAGGCCGAGGTGCAGCGGCCCCATCAGCAGCGGCACCAGCACCGGGTAGACGTTGCCCATGGCGTCGTTGAAGAAGTGGGCGGCGGAAGCCACCGCCAGGCCCCGGCCGGTGCCGGGCGGCAGGGCACGGGCCGCGGCGTGCCGCGACGCGGGGGAAGCGGTGCTCATGCCGTGCGCGAGCCCGGCGCGGGTGCGCCGGTGACCTGGTGCCGCATGTGCGAGGCGTACGCGGCCGCAACCCCAGGCTCCTCCTGCGCCGCCACGTCGACGCAGGCGGCCGCGGGCATCCCGCCGCCCGCGACGGGCAAGAGGCGACCATGGACCAGCGCGTCCGACCCTCCGCAGGTGGGCGGCGCACCGGCGTGCGTGCCACCCGCGGCGGGCCGCGCGCGCCGGACCCGCTCACCTCCGCCTTCTTGGTGCGGCCAGCGCCCGTCCCCTGGCGCCGCGTCTGGGGCGCCGCCCTGACGACGACCCTCTGCCACCTGCCCGGCCAGCTGACCGGGCACGGGCAGTGGGGGGCGTGGACCTTCTTCGGCGGGTTCGCGTCCTTCCATGTGGCCGGCCAACCGTACCCTCGCCGGGGGAGCGTGCTCGGCGCCGCGGTGCTGGGGCTCGCCGCCGCGATGCTCCTGGGCGGGGCCGTCCGGGCCTGGTGGGCGACGGGCCTGATCCTGGGCGCAGTCAGCGCGGCGGCGACCTGTCTGGCGGGCCGGTGGCGCATCGCGCTGGCGGCCGGCCTGATGTTCATCCTGGGCGCCTGCCTCAGCGCCGCCCAGCCGCACGCGCACCCGGCCGCGCGCGTCCTCTTCGTCGCGTCCTCTTCGTCGCGTCCTCTTCGTGCTGGTCGGCGGCGCGATCGCCTGGCTTGTCGGGATGAGCGGGTGGCCGCCTCTCGTACGCGCCCTCAGGGCCCTCTCGCGCGGGTGACCGGCAGGGCAGGAACCGCGCGCCGCCGCCGCGAAGCGCCCCAATCGTCCCCCGCAGAGGAGGTCTGCCCGCCCATGGCGCGCCACCCCATGCGCATCGAGGATCTGCTGGACTTCCGCTTCCCCGGCGATGTCCAGATCGCCCCCGACGGCCGCCGCGCCGCCCTCGTCCTCAGCGAGTTCGACCGCGAGCGCAACGGCTACAGGAGCGCGATCTGGCTGGCCGACCTCGAGTCCGCCACCCCCCGACGCATCACCTGGGGCGGCCGCCGCGACCGCCAGCCGCGCTGGGCGCCTGACGGCCGCCTGGCCTTCCTCTCCGACCGCGGCGGCGAGGACCAGATCTGGCTGCTCGACCTGGCCGCCGGCGGCGAGGCGCGCCAGCTGACCTCGCGCAAGGGCTGCGTGTCGACCTTTGCGTGGTCGCCCGACGGCGCCCGCCTCGTCCTCGCCGGCCGCGACCCCCGCCCCGAGCCCCAGAGCCCGCCCGGCCCCGACGCCCGCTACATCACGCGCCTGCGCTACAAGGCCAACGGCGAGGGCTACCGCGACGACCGCCGCGCCCACCTCTACGTGGCCGACGCGGAGACTGGCGAGGCGCGCCAGCTGACCTCCGGCCCCTGGGACGACGGCGACCCCGCCTGGTCGCCGGACGGCACGACCATCGCGTTCACCTCGGCCCGCGGGGACGAGGCAGACCCCTGGTTCGGCTCGGACCTCTACACGGTCCCCGCCGCGGGCGGGGAGGCCCGGACCCTGCACGCCAAGCCCGGCGGCGTCAGCTCGCCGGCCTTCTCCCCCGACGGCGGCCAGGTTGCCTTTCTCGCGGCGCCCGGCCGCGCCAGCGGCGAGAACGTCGGCATCTGGCTCGTGCCGGCCCAGGGCGGCGACGCGCGCTGCCTGACCGCGGCCTTTGACCATAACGCCGGCTGCGCCGTGGGCTCCGACCTCCGGCGCGACTCCGGCGGTGCCGGCCCCACCTGGATCGAGGGCGGCCGCGCCCTGCTGGCCGTGTTCGCCGACGGCCCCGCCGCCCGCGTCTACCGGATCGATCCCACAAGCGGCGCGGCCACTGGGGTGGCGGGCCACGGCGACGTGGCCGTCTCCTCCTTCTCCTGCACCGCCGACGGCCGCCTGATCGCCGGCATCTGCGGCGACGCCACGCACCCGGCCGAGGCCTGGGCCTGGACCGCCGGCGACCCGCGCCCGCTGACCGCCTTCAACGCCGACACCCTGGCCAATTTAGACGTGGCGTCGCCCGAGCACGTCCCGTACAAGAGCTTCGACGGCCAGCTGATCGACGCGTGGGTGCTCCGGCCCGCGGGCGCCCAGCCCGGCCGCCGCCACCCGCTGGTGATCGAGGTCCACGGCGGCCCGCACGCCGCCTATGGCCACGGCCTCTTCCACGAGTTCCAGGTGCTGGCCGCGCTCGGCTTCGGCGTCCTCTACACGAACCCGCGCGGCAGCATCGGCTATGGCGAGGCGTTCACGCAGGCCTGCGTCGGCGACTGGGGCGGCGGGGACTACCAGGACGTCATGGCCGCCGCCGACATGGCCTGCACCTGGGACTGGGTGGACCCCGCGCGCCTCGGCATCACCGGCGGCAGCTACGGCGGCTTCATGACCAACTGGGTCATCGGCCACACCACGCGCTTTGCCGCCGCCGTCACCATGCGCAGCGTGGTCAACTTCTTCACGAAGTACGGCGTGTCGGACAACGGCTGGATGCACAACGCCCGCGAGTTGGGCGGCGCCGACCTCTGGGCCGACGAGGAGACGGTGCTGCACCGCTCCCCGCTGCGGTATGCCCGCCACGTGCGCACGCCGACGATGATCATCCACAGCGACGAGGACTACCGCTGCCCACTCCCGGAGGGCGAGCAGCTGTACGTCGCCCTGCGCCGCCTGGGGGTGCCGACCGCGTTCGTCCGCTTCACGGGGGAGAACCATGAGCTGTCCCGCGCCGGCAAGCCGGCCAACCGGCTGGAGCGGCTGCGCCAGATGACGGCGTGGTTCGACCGTCACCTGCGCCCGCGGGCGTGAGGCAGGGGCGCGGGTTTGGTGTGGCGCGCGATCGCGCGC
>DAHVAF010000125.1 GCA_027314765.1 Clostridia bacterium
GTGGCCGCGGCGGTCGCGCAGGCACTCTGGCTCGCGCCCTGCACCGGGCCGGTCCCCCGCTGCCGATCGGCCGCGCTTGCCGATGGCGTCGCCATCCCGGTCCCCTGCGCCGCGCCCGAGGTGCGCCTCCCGCCCTGCTGGCGGCGCCGGTTACCATGCAGGAGCCCCTGCAGGTCCTGCCAGAGCCGCTCTGGCCAACCCCCAGGAGCCTGCGCCTGACCCGGCCGCGCCCCCGTGCCGGTGCCGCCAGGTCCGTCGCCACCCTGGCCGGCGACCCGTGGCGAGGGCGACGCGGTCGCGGTGGCCAGGCTGAACCCGGGTCCGCGCCTGGCGCCCTGGTTGGCGCCCGGGTTCCGCCCGCCTGGCCCGGCACCCTGGCTCTGGTCGCCGCCGGGCGGTGACGTCGCGGCCGTACCGGCGCCCGGCCCCTGCCCGTTGCCCCGATCGCCGCTATTGCCGCGGTCCCGGCCGGTCTTCTGCCCCTGGCCCTGAGTGGCGCGCTGGCCGCTCCCCGGCCCCTGGCCCTTCTGCGGTCCGCCTTCCACCGTCGTGGCCGCACCTTGACCGTTCCCCTGCGTCTGGGCTTCCGTCCCAGCCGCCGTGCCCCTGTCCTGGGCGGTCGTGCTGCCGGTCAGGTCGAGCTTCGCCAGGTTCTGCAGCACCTTCTGCACGGCGGCGGTGCTGGCGCCGGCCCGCCGCAGCGCGTCCACGATGGCCCCGCCGCGCAGGTCGGACGGCTTGACGGCCAGTCCCGCGCTCTTGGCCTCCTGGTAGATGAGGTAGCGCCCCAGCGAGAGGTGGAGGGCCTTGGCCGACTGCTGATCGCTGCTCGGCGCGCTGACAGCCGCGACCTGCACGTGGTAGCCGGCCTTCGTCATGCTCGCCTCCGAGCGCTGCTCCCCTGCCTTCAGGGCGGTGGCGACCGCGGCGGGCAGCGCCTTGCCCCCACCGGTCGGCGCCGCCGCGATGACGATCGGCACGGTCCCCGTCTTGGAGACGAAGCCGTCGGCGGCAGCCTGGTCAGTCACCTCGGTCACGGCCGTCGCGAGCGACGCCCCGTCGACGTGGAGATGCGCGAGCAGGCGCTGGCCGGCGGCGTCGAGTCCCACGGCCCGCAGCACGTGCGCCGACGCGTTGAGGTCGAGCTCGACGCTCGGATTGACGTCGACGGTGACGACCGCAACGGTCTGCGCGCTGACGTTGGCCTCGTAGGCCAGCGGCAGGCCCACGCCGATGAGCACGACGCATGCCGCGGCGACCGCCCAGCCCCGCGAACGCCACCACGGCCGCCCGGCTCGGGGCACCCCACCGCGGCCCGCGGGCGCCAGCGCCAGGGCCCCCACGTCGATCCAGATCTCGTCGCCGACCTGCCAGTCGTGCCCCTCCGCGGGTACGTGCCGGAACAGGCCCGTCTCGTCGAGCACGACGGCCTGGTGATTCTGGATCTCCAGCACGACGCCGCGTCCCTTAGCCACGTCTCGCTCCCCGCGATCCGCTTTCGAAGGCGGCGCAATGCCGCCGCCCGACCCGACCCCGCCGCCATCGCCTGGTCCGTTACCCCGCGCCCGCTGCCGCCGCCCGGCCTCGCACACCTGGCTCGCCCGCTGCCGCCGCCCGGCCTCGCACACCTGGCTCGCCCGCTGCCGCCGGCCCCCGCTCCACTGCTCCGTCACCCACGTCGCTGCCCGATCCACCTGCGCCGCGCGAGCCGGCCCCGCTGCCTTCGCCCGCCGCACTCGCCCCCCGCGTTCGCCCGCTGCGAACCCGGCCCTTGCGCACCCGCATTGCGGGCGCGCCCCCTACATCTGCGGCAGGTACGCGGCGAGGTGCTCGATCCGCTCCATCAGCACCAGCGCCACGGCGATGATGTACTTGCGCTGGCGCTCAAGCGTCTTACGGCTCAGCCCGAGCCCGCCCGCGCGCTCCAGCGCCTTGAGCGGCAGGGACCGGTGCTCCCGCAGGTAGCTCGCCCACTCCGGGTTGCCGGCCACCGCCCGCGCCACGGCGATCGCCCGCTCGCGCGCGTCCCGGTGCTGCGGCGACGCCTTGACGAGGTCATCGAGCGCAATACCATAAGCCCCAAGCGCCTCCTGAAACCGCTCGATGTCGAGCCTCCGCTCCTCCGCCTCGCTCCGGTCGCGGTGCACGGCCAGCGCCGCCGCCACCTCCACCGGGTTGCTGACCTGACCCTCCGCGTCCTCCACGTCGAAGTCCGACAGCGGCGTCTCGCGGCTGCCCCGTGCCCGCCGGAAGTGGTCGATGAGCCGGCGCTTGACCACCATCTCCGCGAAGGTGACAAAGCTGGCCCCCGACTGGGCATCGTAGCGATCGATCGCCTCGTTGAAGGCGATGAGCGCCACGCTGGCCTCATCATCGACCTCCGGCCGCAGGTAGCGCCCGCAGGCCCGCGACGCCACGCGGAGCACAAACGGGCGGTAGTCCGTGAGGAGCGCCTCCCGGCCGGCCTCGTCGCCAGCCTGAGCAGCGCCCACGCGCGCCTCCAGCGCGGAGCCAGCGGGCTGCTCCTTTCTGCGGAAGAACCCCAACCGGGCCACCTGCCCTCACCATTCGCGACCTCGTGTCCGCTTCCGGGGGTTGCCCTTCTACGGCCTCGGGACCTTGGCCTCCCGCCGCCAGCGGCGCAGGAACAGGTTCAGCAGCACCGTCGGCGCGACGCTGACCAGCAGTCCGGTCGCCAGGGGCGGATCGAGCGCGAGGGACCCGCGCCGCACCGTGATGTCCCCCGGAACCAGGGAGGGCGGCAGGTTTGCGTGATGCAACCGGCGCCCGAGACCGATGTGCCCGCCGGCCCGGAGCCCAAGGCCCAGCGTCGCGACGGCGAGCCCGGCGAAGAACAGCCCGCGTCCGAGCGACGCCGCGGCGCGACCCTCCTTCCCTACCATAAGGCACGTTCCGCAATGCCTGTCGATCCCAGCGGCTTTGCTGGTACGCTACTCCCCGAGGAGGGATCCGGGATGGCTGTTACCGCCGACGACCTGGCCCAGGCCTTTCTGCGTCACCGCAAGGTCACGCAGCAGCTCTGCGACCTGATGCCCGATGCCCAGTTCGGCTTCAAGCCCTGGGACGGTGCCATGTCCTTCGGCGCCCTCGCCGTGCACCTGGCCAATTCGGCGGACTTCTACCTGGCGATGGCCGAGGGCCAGGAACTCGTCCGCCCCGACCCCGCCACCCAGCCCCAGACCCCGGCCGAGATCCGCGCCTACCTGGCCAAGAAGACGGACGAGCAGGCCGCCCGCATCGGCCACCTCACGGGCGACCTCGACCGCAAGGTCGCCGCGCGCGGCCGCGAGGTGCCGCTCTCGCTCCTCCTCGGCCAGCAGCGCGAGCACGAGGCGCACCACAAGGGCCAGATGCTGACCATGGTCCGCATGTCCGGCAACCGCGACGAGCTCTTCTACGCGCTGCGCTAGCACGGCACACCGGGGGCCGCAGCCTGCGCTGCGGCCTCCGCCATGGTTCCGGTAGCTGGACCCCCTAAGATGGACCCCGTTGTCAAGACAGGTCAGCGAGGACTTCTAAGCAATTTCTGCCCCCTTTTGTTACCATCTCAATAGCGAGACATTGTTTGCTGGAAGGAAACACTCGTTCCCTGGTACGCTCGTGCCCTGGTCCCCGGCGACTGGCCCTTGTAACTGCGAGTCCCCGGGGTCGCGGTGGTCGGCGTCAAGGCCGCAGCCGCTGCGCGGGGGCGTCAGCCCGCCTTGACGACGCCGCGGCGGCCCCCAGCATATCGCCCAAAGGGCCAGTCGCTGTCTCAATCGTCTGCTACCGGCGCTGCTTGCCTTTGGGCGTATACCTGCGCCGGCGTCCGATTCCCCAGGCTCTGGTGCGGCCGCTCGTTGTAGAACCGCATGTACACGTCGACCCCGTGCCTGGCCTGGCGCGGGCTCTCGTACTCCTTCAGATACACCTCCTCGTACTTCACGCTCCGCCACAGCCGCTCGGTGAACACGTTGTCCAGCGCCCGGCCCCGCCCGTCCATGCTGACCCGCACGCCTGACCCCTCAACCAGTTCCAAGGAGTCGTCACTGGTGAATTGGCTGCCCTGGTCGCTGTTCAGGATCTCAGGTCGGCCTATGGCCAACGCCCGCCTCACCGCGGTCAGCACGAAGGCCGTCTCTATGCTGTCGGCCATCTCCCAGGCCAGCGCATAACGGCTGAACCCTGACCACTACCCTCATCTGTTTCGGATAGCGTAGGACCATGAACCGGCAGCCAACGTCCTTGTCGTAATAGGGTTTTGTGTCGAACGATTCTTTGCCAGTTGCCATCATTTGTCCCATGATTTGGGCGCCCCCGTCGCGAAGCGGTTCCCCAGCATGGCCGAAGCATGGGCGCAGCAGCCACCCTGGGCTTGGGCCGAGTTCGCCAACGTGCGACTCGGCGATGCCCGCTTGGTCCAGCGTCTGGTCGATTTGGCCACCACCTTCGCCGAAAACCCCGAGGAGTCCATCCCCAGTGCCTGCGGCGACTGGGCCGCCACCAAGCCCGTGTCGGCGATGGTGGGGCGGGGTGTCGCGGCCGAGGCCATAGGTGAGGCTGCCGCGCTCAGCAGCAGCGCCGCGAGCACTCTAGCCCCGAGTATGCATGGCTTTATGTGGCTCACGCTCCATAGCTGTACATAATTCAACGCCCAGGGCATGCCCTGGGCTCAAATCCGGTCCGTGTGGGGCTTTACGTGCAGCGAGCTG
>DAHVAF010000130.1 GCA_027314765.1 Clostridia bacterium
TTCTTCTAGGTCCGGGATGCTGTAGCGAGGGGCACAGGCCCCGATGACCGAGAGCCCGGAAGCGGAGACGGTGCGCAGGTTACCAGATGTCAAACAATAACCTGACCCGATCCGATCAGATTATTGTTTGCCGGGCTCTAAGGAGTCGCCCGTCCGGCCGGAGCCCTGGCCGGACTCACCCCGGGAAGTGGTTCCCCCGCGCCGCCGGCGCGCTGGTCCGGCGACTTCGGCGCAATGCGACCGTACCAGCCGCCGCCGCGGCTGTCAGATCCCCGGTCGCCCCGTGGCCGCCTGTCCGCTGGCACCGGCTCTGCCAACGCTGGCGACTTCTCGGCGCGTAGGCAGGATCGCGGCGGCATTCCAGGGTGCGGTCCGGCTGGATGCAGGCATGCTTCACCGGTCCTTTATGGCAGCGTTGGACAATGTCGGCGGCAAGGGGTGGCCGGCCACGTTCCATCGCCGCGCCGGCGCGTGGGTCCTGCTGCTGGCTGTGCTGGTCCTTCTTCTGCCACCCCTCGGCGGCGGCACGGGTGCCCTCGCGGCGCCGCCGCCTCAGCCGACCGTGACGGCCGCCGTCTACGGCCAGCCACTTCTCGCCGTCTCGGCGGCCACGCCCGATGTGGTCGCCGGCGTCGCGGCCGGCGTCACCGGCACGCTGCGCGATGCGGCGGGCGACCCGGTGCCCTATGCCACCGTCGACCTGTCAACCTCCGCGGGTACCGTCCAGCCCGCGACCGTCACCACCGACGTCTACGGCAAGTTCAACAGCGTGTTCGATGCGCCGGCGGTGGCATCGGGCATGGCGACCGTCACGGCGGTGTCCGGCACCTCGGTCGGCTCCGCGACCTTTGCCGTGACGGCCGGACCCGCCCCGGGCGTCTCGCTCGACCTCGCACAGGCGGTGACCACGGCGGGTGGCTCGGTCACCGTCTCCGGGTCCGTGTATCGTGCTGACGGCACGCCGGCGGGCAACGTCGCCGTCGATCTGAGCGCATCCGCGGGCACGCCGGTGTCGACCGCGGCCCAGACCGGTGCCGGCGGCGCGTACGTCTTCACCTTCGTTCCGCCATCGGTCCCCGGTCCTGTGCTGCTGCAGGTGTCCGCGCCCGGCGTCGGCGCATCCGCGACCAGCGTCCTCGTCCTGGCGGCCGCGGCTCCGACCGGGACCAGCGCGGCTTTTTCGCTGGGTGGCGGCGGGGCGGTGGCCGGAGGTGCCGGCACTTCCACGCCAGATGTGACGGCCACGGCATCCGGCGGCGCCGGTGCCCTGGCCGTGGCCGAATACGGCGGCACGGTGCCGTCAGGGGCGTCGGGCCTGCCCGGCGCCACCCTGTACTTCACCGCGGGCGTGAGCGCGGGCAGCACCTTCACGTCCGTCGCCCTGCAAAGCTGCGGCTCCAGCGGCACGCTATCCTGGTGGTCCAACGGGGGCTGGACGCCGGTGACGCCCACCGGGCAGGTCGGCAGCTGCATGGAGGCCGGCCCGTTCGCCAGTGGCGGCAACGCCTCGCCCGCCGTGGCCGACTTCGCGAGCGGCCCGCTCTTCGCGGTCGGAGGCGTCGGCGGAACGGCGACGGTTGACCCGGCCCAATCGACGGTCAGCGCCTCGCCGACCTCGGTGCCGGACACCGGCACGAGCACCGCCACCGTGACCGTGACGCTGCTCGACAGCCAGGGCAACCCGGTCAGCGGCAAGAGCGTGAGCCTCGCCCTGAGCTCGGGCGCCAGCTCGGCGATCTCCGCCGCCAGCGGGGCATCCAACACCAGCGGCGTCGTCACGTTCACGGTCGCGGACACCGTGTCCGAGACGGTCACGTACACCGCGACCGACGCGACCGACGGCATCCCCCTGCAGCAGACGGCCACCGTCGCCTTCGCGCCGCCGTCTTCGGCGAGCCCGGCCCAATCGACGGTCAGCGCCTCCCCCACTGCGGTCCCGGACAACGGCACCAGCACGGCCACGGTGACCGTGACGCTGCTGGACAGCCAGGGCAACCCGGTCAGCGGCAAGAGCGTGAGCCTCAGCCAGAGCTCGGGCGCCAGCTCGTTGATCTCCGCCGCCAGCGGGGCATCCGACACCAGCGGCGTCGTCACGTTCACGGTCACGGACACCGTGTCCGAGACGGTCACTTACACCGCGACCGATACGACCGACGGCATCCCCCTGCAGCAGACGGCCACCGTCGCCTTCGCGCCGCCGTCTTCGCTGCCGGTCGATGCGGCGCAGTCGACGGTCTACGCCTCGCCCTCCTCGGTGCCGGACGACGGCGCGACGCCCGCGACCATCGAGGTCACCCTGCTGGACAGCCAGGGCAGCCCCGTGAGCGGGAAGACGGTCACGCTCACCCAGAGCTCGGGCGCCAGCTCGGCGATCTCCCCCGCCAGCGGCGTCTCCGACAGCAGCGGCATGGTGACGTTCACGGTCACGGACGCGGTCCCCGAGACCGTCACGTACACCGCCGCGGACACGACGGACGGCATCACGCTCCCGCAGACGGCCACCGTTGACTTCGTGGCGGCGGTCACCACCACCGCCGCGCCGGTTGTCACGTCGATCAGCCCGACCTCCGGACCCGCGGCCGGCGGCACGACGGTCACCATCACGGGCAGCGGCTTCACGAACGCCTACGCCGCCTACTTCGGCGCTGTCGCCGCGACGAGCTTCGACCCGATCTCGGACAGCCAGATCACCGCCGTGTCGCCGGCCGGCACCGCGGGCGATACGGTGGACGTCACCGTCGACACCGGCAACGGAACGAGCGCCACGTCCGCGGCCGACCAGTTCACGTACGGCGGAACGGCCGCCACGGCCAGCACGACCGTGACCTCGGCGGGCGGCACCCTGGCCACGACCGACGGCGCCTTCACCATGACGGTCGCGGCCGGCGCGCTGGCCGCGGGCCAGACCCTGGCACTGACGGAGAGCTGCGCGGCGCCGTCCGCAACCCCGACCGGATTCGTGGCGGCCAGCTGCGTGTTCACGATGAGCGGCGGCGCCCTGGCGACGCCGCAGACAGCCACGCTGGCATACCAGGCCTCCGCGTTGGCGGGCCTGCCCGCGGACCGGATCTCCGTCTACGCGCAGACCGCATCGGGCGGCTGGTCGTTCCTGCCGACGGCCATCGACACGACCGCTGGCACCGCCTCCGCCGCCCTGCCCGGCCCGGGCACGTACGTGGCGCTCGCCGCGACCACCCAGTTCACGGACGTCGGCGCCAGCTACTGGGCGGCCCCGGACATCGACACGCTCGTGGCCGCGGGCGTCGCGACAGGGTATCCGGACGGGACCTTCGA
Source organism: Clostridia bacterium (assembly GCA_027314765.1). GTDB lineage: Bacteria > Bacillota > Sulfobacillia > RBS10-35 > JAJYVM01 > JAJYVM01. The sequence continues at coordinate 3,295 of DAHVAF010000130.1, forward strand.
TCCATCGGGCGCGCTGACGCGCGCCGAGTTCGTGAAGATGCTGGCGCTCACGCTGCGGCTGCCCACGGCCACGGCGGGGCCCGACTTCGCCGACGTGCCGACGTCCAGCTGGTTTGCGCCCTTCGTCGCCGAGGCGGCCACCGCGGGGCTGGTCAAGGGGGTCACGGCGACCGAGTTCGACCCCAACGCGCCGCTGACGCGCCAGGATGCGGCGGTGACCATTGCGCGGGCCCTGCAGCTCACGGGCGGGGCGGCGCTGACGTTCGCGGACGCGGGGCAGGTCGCATCCTGGGCGCAGTCCGGGGTGCGGGCCGCGGTCGCGGCGGGCTATCTGGCGGGCTTTCCGGACGGGATGCTGCGGCCCCTGCAGCCGATCACGCGGGCGCAGGCCGCCAAGGTCCTGGCCGCCGTCATCGACCACGACGCGCCCTGAGGCGTGAGTGGCCCCCGGGGTGCTCAGCGCTTCGCCGCGCACGCAGGGCGCGACAGGGATGCCTGACGGCCGGCCCTGGCGGCGCCGGCCTGGACGCGGGATCCCGTGTGGATCCACGGTGACCTCGACGCGCGCAACCTCCTGGTCCTGGGCGGCCGCATCAGCGCGGTGATCGATTTCGGCGGCCTCGGGGTCGGGGATCCGGCCTGCGACGCCATGGCCGCGTGGAAGGTCCTCGATGCGGGGGCACGAGCGACGTTTCGCCGGGCGCGCGCCGTCGACGACGCCACGTGGGCGCGCGGCCGCGGCTGGGCCCTCGCGCAGGCCGTGAGCGCCCTCTCGTACTACCCCCCGGAGACGAATCCGGCCCTGGTGGCGCAGGCGCGCCGTTGGCCGGCTGAGGTGTCGGGCGCCTAAGCCCCCCGCACGAAGCGGTGCACGGCCGATGGAGGCTCGGCGAGAACGCGGCGGATCAGCCGGTCCGCGTCCGGCGCCAGGAAGGTCATGGCCGCCAACACCTCGTCCTGACCGCGGTCCAGCGGGTAGAGGGTGTTGAGCACGCGGCGCCAGGCGGCCGCCACGGCACGGTCGCGGCGGCGCTGCTGGGCCGCCACGTCCTCGGCCAGGCGCCGCGTCCGGGCCAGGAACCGCTCACGCTCCGCCTGCATGCGCATGGCCAGCCCGGGTGCGGCCCCAGCCGCCCGCTCGCGCCAGGCGGCCCACGGCGGCTCGGTGGCGCGGGCCAGCTCTTCCGCGGCCGCCACCGGGTCGAACCCGCCGTTTGCGGCCGCCTCGCGATCGCGCACCGCGCGCAGCGCGTCCGGCCCGCCGTCCGGGGTCGCGCCCCGCGCCCTGGCAAAGGCGACCGTGGCCGCATCCAGGACCGTGAGGGACGGCCGCGGGCGCACCATGGGCACCCCGTGCCCCGTGTGCGGGAAGGCCGGGCCGGCCTGGCAGAGGTCCGCCAGGTCCGCCTCGGGCGGCACGATGGCCAGCAGGCGCACCAGCTCGTTGAACCCGACGTAGGTGGCCAGGCGGTCGGGCGTCAGGCGCTGCGGCGACTCGTTGCCGATGCGGGCCAGCTCCGGTGGGCTGAGGACACGCCCGTGCGGGTCAAGCGGCATACCGTTCCGGAGGCGGGCCGGCTGCAGGCGCCCGGCCGACCGCCAGCCGAAGAAGGCGGTGTCCTCGCCCGATACCAGCGAGGGTCGGTACCCGCCCGCGCGCAGCGTCAGGGCCGACGCGGCCAGCGCCCCGCGCAGCGTGGCGCCCCAGGCCAGCAGCCGTACATAGAGCGGCCCGAAGGCACGGACGCACGCGGGCCCGTCCAGGCGCGCCACCACGGCGCCCAGGGGGCTCAGCAGCGCGGTCGCCAGCCGCGCGTTCCCCTCGCGAAATGTTCCGGTCTTGTCCGCGGGCAACAGATGGCGGGCAAGGGGCCACCGCAGGCCAGACAGCGTCTCGGCCTGCCCGAGGAGCGCCCGCGCCTCCGCCTCGCCGGCGCCGGGACCGGCGGCCAGCCGCCGCAGCCCCCCGGTCCGGTCGACGAGGTAGATGCTGCCGCCGTCGGCGCCGGCCGGGGCCACCAGCACCAGGGGCACACAGGTGTGGCCGAGCGTGCCGGCGGCCTCGCGGGCCAGGGCCACCGCACCAAGCGCCCCGAGGAACTCCCCGAGGCTGCCAAGCAGCGGTGTGGCGGGCAGCAGCGCCAGAACCACCAGGGTGTCCGGCTCCGCCAGCGCCCGCGCGGCGGCGATGCCATCGCTGTGGGCCTCACGGCCGGTCATCTCGGCGGCGAGGTCGGCGGCCAATCGACGCGTGGCCGGCTCCACCCGGCGGGGCATCCGCAGGTTCAGCTCCTGCGCCCGCGACCGCAGCCCGGCGGGCGACCATGGCTGGTGCGGCAGGTGCTCGGACAGGCGCAGGTCGCCGGCCCGGACCCCGGCGGCGAGCGACGACGGGGGCGTGGTCCGCCGCTGAACCGGCTGTGGCTGGTCCCGGACCGCCGGACTACGGACGCCGGGAACCGCCGCGCGGGTGGCGTCCGCCTCAAGCGGCAGCGCCCCGTCGAGGGTGGCCCGGGGCGCGATTGAGTCCGCGATCGACATCGGTCGAAGCCACTTCCCCTCCCGGCGAGGTTGCATGACCTTCGTCGGGCCGCGGGCGCTATCCTCTCGCACTTTCGCGGGGTCACTGCCCTGCCTTGTTGGTGCGCTGCCTTATTGGGTCGATGGTTCGCAATTGATGACTCGCGCCGATAGGTCGGCCCTGGCCTGCTCCAAGATCACGACACGGGTCGGGCGAGTCGTTGGCCCGTCGCTGCCGCCGCCCGTCAGGCCCGGTCGTCTGAGGCAGCCGTTGCAGGCACGCTGGCGGACACTGCGCGGCCCACCTGTGGGAAGCTGCAGGCGGGAACTCGGTCGGGAGCATACCGCCTCGTCAAGGCGAGCGCGTGTGTGTGGATCTCCGGGGACCGGAATTACCCGGCTCTGATCTCCGGGTATGCTCAGCCAGCGGTCGCCCTGCGCCTTGAATACATGTGTGGGCTAAGGAAGGGC
>DAHVAF010000131.1 GCA_027314765.1 Clostridia bacterium
GCCCGCCGGCGCCACGTACGTCAGCGTGGCGCGTCTGGTGATCGCCCCGCACCACCGCCACTTCGGCGTCACAGCCGCGCTGGCGATGATGATTCTGACCGAGTTCCTGGCCACGCGGGCCGAGGGCGCCGTGGCCATCACCGTCGACTCCGGGATGCCGTACTACCGCCGGCTCGGCTTCCGCAGGGTGGCATCTGGGGAGTACTCCGGCCGCTGGGCTCACCTCGTGGCCCTCGACGACGTCGGCTTCCCGACGCTGACGGCGATCCAAGCCCTGATCCGCGCGTCCGCCAGCGCGGTGTGGCATCCGGGCGCCGCGTCCCCATCGGCCTCCTGACCGTCGGCGGCGCGCCGTGGCCGCGGCCGCGTCTCGCCCGCCCCCGCCCGCCCCCGCCGCCGCTAACCGCGGCTGCCCTCTCGCGTCTGCAGCCAGGCCACCACCCGGCTGGCGAGGTCCTCCCAGCGCCCGCTGTAGTTGTGGTCGCCGCCCGCGATGAGATGTCCGGTCACCGCTGGCTGCAGGTGGCTGAGCGCCGCCAGGCGCGCCGATGACTCGCTCTCCTTGTCCCCGTATGTGACGAGGATGGGCACGGCTGCGGTTGGCAGCATGGACGGCAGGTCGGCTGGCCAGGCCCCGGCGGCGCGGGCCGCCACGGTGCGGGCGCTCAGCCGCCCCATGCGGCTGTTGGCGGCCGGCATGAGCTCATCGCCCCGCCCCTCGGCGACCATGCGCTGCGCAAGCTCGTGCACCTCGGACCGGGTCCCGCGCGGCGCGCCGGCCAGGGGCGGCGACATCAGGACCAGCCCGCCGACACGCCGGTCGCGGCGCTGCGCCTGGTACATGGCCACCTTCCACGCGCCGAGGCTGTGGCCGATCACGATCGTTTGTCGCGGCGCCACGCGCCGCTCCATCCAGGCCACCCAGCCGGCGACGTCGAGAGGGCCCTCGCTCGGGTCCTCCCAGGCCGACCCGCCCAGCCGCGTCGTGCCGTCGGGCTGGACCACGAATGCGCCATAGTCGTGTCCGCGTGTGTTCCCGGACACGGCCGGGTAGCCGCGGCTTGCCAGGCCCTCCGCGACGCGGCCGACCACCTGCGCGTAGAAGCGGCTGCCGAAGCCGTGGATCAGGATGAAGCCCGCGTCGCGGCTGGGGGCGTCCCAGAAGAGCCCCTCCAGCTGCACCCCGTCGTCCGCGTGGGCCGTCACAAGGTCGGCCAAGCCGCTGGTGCCTCCCCCGCCCACGGAGTTTCTGCGCGCCGGCCCGCGGGCCCCTTCCTGGGCCGGCCGGGGCACCCGACGTGGACGATCGGTCGGATCCGGTAGCTGGCTTCGTCCAAGCGGCACCCTCCTGCCCCCGATCGACGGAGGGCGGCGCACGGGTGTGACGGGCGGGCACCGCCTCACATTGCCGTGGCGCCAGTCCTCAGTGGGGCGGGCACGGGGTGGCCGCTGACGCGGTCGCCGCAGCGGACGCCGTGGCCACGATGGGCTCGGCCGGCTGGCGCGCGAAGGACGGCACGACTCCGGCCTCCGCCGCGTAGTGCGCATCCAGGGCGTCGACATACAGGTGGTGGACAGTTGCTGTCACGACATACGGCTCGTTGGCGTCATCGACGCGCGCCGGGTTGACCATCGGGAGCATCGGCACGGGCGTGAGGAGGATGGGCTGGCGTGTCACGCGCACCCCCTCCTCGATGGTGTCGCGGTATCCGGGCGCGAACGCGAATACCGTCGCCACGCCGACCGGTCCGATCGGGTCGGGGGCGCTCCAGAAGCCGCTGGCTGGCACGCTCACGGCGACCGACCCATCGCCGTCGCGCCGGGCCAGCACATCCCCGTTTTCGGCGACGACAAGGAAGCGGACGCCCGCGATCGCGGCGCTGCCGTCATCCGCATTGACAGCCCTCAGCGGCACGTGGCCGCTGACGATGCCGGGCGTGCAGTGCGGTTGCGCCGTCGCTGTGCCGGAGCCGGCCACCGCTGCGGGCGACCGGGCGGCCGGCGCGCCTGGCGTCCCCGCGGCGCAGCCCGATACCGTCAGGGCGAGGGCCAGTATGGCCCGACATCCCCGCCGGCCGCCCACCGTTGATCCCCCGACACACCTGACGAGTGCACGGCGCGGGATGTTCCCCGCCGCCGCTACATCCGCGCCCGCACCTCGTCCGGGATGTCGCGCTTGCCCTCGCCTGGCGCCGGCGGCGTTGCGCCCGCCTCCGCGTCCGCACCCGCGGGCGCGGCCGCGCGCCGCCGCCACGCCCGCACCAGCACCGACGCCACTCCGGCGCCGATGACCAGGATGATGGGCGGCAGCCACCACGCGAACGTCCCAAGGCCAGGGCCCGTCGGTAGGGCCAGGACCGCCGGCCCATACTTCTGCTCGAAGTCGGCGATGATCTGCTGCTCGGTCTGGCCCTTGCTCAGGTCGGCCTGGATCTCCGCGCGGAACTGCCCAGCCATCTGCGTCGGGCAGTCGGCGGCGCTCTGGTCGGAGGCGCAGTCCGGCGGGTGAAGCTGCAGCGCGATGCTGTTCACGCTCGGCCCAGCCGCCAGGCAGGCGGCCAGGGCAGCCAGCAGCAGGATCGCCCCCAGCCAGCCCCGGCGGCGGCCGTCGGCCACGCTCCTGCGCCCCATCACAGGCCCATCACGCCGATCTGCCGCATCACGTGGCCCCCGCGAAGGCGGAGAAGAACCGCTGCATGTCGTTTGGCGTCATCGGCCCCGGCACGTGCAGCAGCAGCGTGCCGGACGGCGAGATCCAGAAGCTCTCCGGCTGACCGGTGACTCCGTAGATCGCCGACACGTGGCCCGTGCTGTCCAGCAGCACGGGGTAATCGATGCCCACCCTCTTCACATACGTCGCGACCTCGTTGGCCGGCTCCATGCGGTCGACGCCCACGATGGTCAGCGCCGTCCCCGCCTGCCTCTGCAGCTTGATCAGCTGCGGGATCTCCTCCTGGCACGGCTGGCACCAGGTGGCCCAGAAGTTCAGCACGACGAGGTGCCCGCGAAAGCTGCTGAGCGGCACGGTCCGCCCCCGCAGGTTCAGCAGGCTGAACGCGGGCGCCGGCTTACCCACCACGGCGTGCGGCGACCCGACGGCCAGACCCCACACGGCCCACCCGAAAAGTCCCGCCAACACCACAAGCACCAGCCACCGCAGAGGCCCGCGCGCCGCCGGGACGCGCGCGACAGGCTGCGTCATGCCGTCACAAGCCCCCCGAGGCGGCCGAAGCCGCCGAAATAGACAAGCAGGCCGACGGCCACGAGCAGCGCGCCCGCCACCCGCTCCACGGCCGGCACCTTCCCAAGGACCCGCCGCAGGCCGCCCACGCCGAACGATACGGCCACCAGCGGCAGGCCCAGCCCCGCCGCGTACACGGCGAGCAGGGCCGCGCCGCGCCAAGCGGTCGCCGCCTGGCCCGCCAGCAGCAGCAGCGAGGCCAGCACAGGCCCGATGCAGGGCGAGAAGCCGACCGCGAACGCCGACCCCGCCAGCACCGGCCGCAGCGCCCCCCCGCCCCGCGGCGCCCGCGCCCCGCGGCCGAACCCGAATCCGGCCCCGAAGACCCCCAGCATCTGCAACCCGAAGACGACGATCAGCAACCCGCCGATCTGCTGCAGAAACGTGCGGTAGGTGACGAGCAGCTGCCCGACCGCCCCGGCGGCCGCGCCCATGCCGACGAAGATGATCGCGAAGCCAAGCACGAACAGGGCCGCCCGCGACGGCGCCCGGGCGGCGTCGTGCTCAGCCAGGTAGCCGATGTACCCCGGCAGCACGGGCAGCACGCACGGTGACGCGAAGGAGAGCAGCCCGGCCCCGAACGCGATGATCAACTGCGTCACACAGCCATTCTGGCACAAGAGTCCGGCGGCGCGCAGCGCCCCGGACGGGTAACGCCCGGCGTGCCCACCAGCGACTGCCAACCGCCGGCAATCGCCGCCATTCAGCGGCTCTCAACGCCCCTGCTCGTGCCCTCGATGCACCATGCGGGGGGTGATCCGGTGCGCTGGGCCTTGCTGGGCGCGGGGCTGCTCTGGTTCAGCGACTGGATCCATCCGCCGGCGCCGCCCTCCGACCCCTTGGTGGCCGCCATCGTCGCCCTTGGCCTGGCCGCCTTCATGGCCTGGCTGCTGACTCAGGCCGGCGCCGAGACATACCACGAGCCGATCGCGGCCGTCTGGCTGGCCGTCGTCGCCCCGCTGCTGGCCGCCGCCACGGGCGGCATCGACGCCGAGCGCACCCGCCTGGCGGCCCTCAGCGTGCCGGCGATGATCCCGCTCCTGGCGCCCTTCGCCGCGAAGGCCGGCGACGTCGTCCTCGGCCGCTCCCTGGGCTTTCCATGGCGCGCCGTCCGCCTCGGCCAGGAGGATCGCTTCCGCCACCTGCTCTGCATCGGCCCGAGCGGCACCGGCAAGACCACCACGGTCCTTGCCCCCATGCTGCGCCAGGACCTGGCCGCCAAGACCGGTGTCATCGTCATCGAGCCGAAGGATGGCGAGCTGGCCGACGCCTGCCGCGCCATCTGCCGCGCCAACGGCCGCCCCTGGCGGGAGATCGCCCCCCTGGATGTCGCCGGCGAGCCGTGGAACGCCCTGCAGGGCAGCGCGCCCGCCGCCGCCGAGCGCACGCTGTACGGCCTCGCGCGCCTGATGGGCGGCGGCGCCCCCGCCAGCGCCGGCGCCGCGTCCTACGACGCCGTCGGCCAGTCCGTGGTCCGCCACGCCGTGTACGCGATCAAGGGCGCCCTTGGCGATGACGCCACCCTGGTCGACCTGCAGGACTTGCTGAGCGATGCCTCAGCCCGCGCGCGCATTTTGGCCCGCTGCGACGACGCCGAGGTCCACCGCTACTTTGCCGGCACCTTCGCCGCCTGGCGCCCCGAGGAGCGCACCCGCAACCTGGCCGGCATCCTCAACGGCCTCGACATGCTGCTGAGCCACCCCGACCTGCGCCGCACGCTGGCCCCCGCCCCCGGTACCGGGATCCGCATCCCCCAGGTCCTGTCCGAGGGCGGCGTGCTGCTCGTCACCCTGCCGGCGGGCGAGCTGCTGCGGGCCGGCGACGCCATGGGCACCTTCTTCCTCTCGGCCCTGACCGCCTCCGTCTTCGGCCGACCGTCCACGCTGCCCCGCCCGCCCGTCTTCCTCTATGTGGACGAGTTCCAGCGCTTCGCCAGCACCGGCTTCGCGGACTTTCTGGCCATGGCGCGCAGCTACCGCGTGGGCGCCGTGCTGGCCCACCAGAACCTGGCCCAGATCCGGGCCGCCGGCGGCCAGCCGCTGGTGGAGACGGTCCTGGCCAACACGCGCACCCGCGTCGTGCTGGCCTGCGACGCCCCCGACGCCGCCGCCCTGGCCCCCGCCCTGCGCTGCCCCCCGGAGCGCCTGCAGACCCTGCCGTTCCGCTCGGCCGCCTGCCTTCTGCCGGGCGGGCGCACATCCTTTGTGCGGCTGCCGGCCCCGCGCAGTCCACAGGTTACCCACCGCCTGTGGATAAAGCGAACGCTCGTTCGCTGACCCATTCTTCCAGCCTATGTGCCGTCGCGGGCGCCAA
>DAHVAF010000135.1 GCA_027314765.1 Clostridia bacterium
GCCCTTCAGGACGATCTGCATCACGGCCTGCTGCACCTGCTGCTGCAGGGACTTGCTGACCTCCGGGCTGGTGAGGGCCTTTTCGATGGCCTGGTTCAGCGCCTGCTGGCCCGCGGCCGTCTGCAGGGCCGCCTGCAGCGCAGGGTCGGTGGCGGTCGCGGAGCTCGATGAGCCTCCGCCGCCCCCGCCGCTGCTGCCGCCCCCGCCGCTCGAGCCCCCGCCGCTCGTGGACCCGCTGGTGCCGCTCCCGCCGCTGCTGGTCCCGGCCTGGCCGGCGCCGGAGCTCGGCGCGGGCTCGGCCCGCAGCTCCTGGCGGATGAGGCTCCGGATCTCCGCCTGGGACGGCGGCGCGCTGCTCCCGCAGCCCGCCAGCAGACTCCCCCCGGCCACCACCAGCGCCGCGGCCCACGCGATCCGGCCCCGACGCCCGCTCCTCCGCGGCCCCACGCCCGGGCCTGCGCGCGACCCGGTCGCCGCCATCTCACCCTCTGCGCGCCGCAGCGCCCGCACCCCCGACGTGTACGCTTTGCAGGCGCGGGCGCCGCATGCGTAGAAATGGCTGGGATCATTGGGAACGCTACGGGCGGCGCGGGTCCCGCGGCGCCGCCACCAAAGTCAGCGGACGGCAGGTGCAGCAAGCGCGATGAAGGTCTTCTCGGGCGTCCAGCCCTCCGGCATCCTGACGATCGGCAACTACCTCGGCGCGATCCGCCACTTCGTGCGCCTGCAGGACTCGGCGGAGTGCCTGTTCTGCATCGTGGACCTGCACGCGCTGACCGTCCCGCGCGACCCCGAGGACCTGCGCCGCGACACCCGCACCGTCGCCAACCTCTACATGGCGTGCGGCCTCAAGCCCGAGCGGTCCATCCTCTTCGCGCAGTCGCACGTGCACGAGCACGCCGAGCTGTCCTGGCTGATGGGCTGTCTGGCCCGGCTCGGCGAGCTGCGCCGCATGACCCAGTTCAAGGACAAGTCCCACGGCGCCCAGGAGGACGGCGCCGGGTTCGGGCTCTTCGCCTACCCGGTCCTCATGGCCGCCGACATCCTCCTCTACCGCGCCAGCCACGTCCCCGTCGGCGACGACCAGCGCCAGCATCTGGAGCTGACGCGCGATCTCGCCCAGCGGTTCAACGCCCGCTTCGGCGAGACGTTCCCCGTGCCCGAGGCCCTCATCGCGGGCGTGGGCGCCCGCATCATGGGCCTTGATGACCCCACGCGCAAGATGAGCAAGAGCGAGCCGAACCCAGGTCACTACGTCAGCCTGCTGGACCCGCCCGACACCATCCGCGACAAGGTCAAGCGCGCCGTCACCGACAGCGGGCGCGACGTGCGGCTGGACTGGGAGCAGAAGCCTGCCGTCAGCAACCTGCTGGAGATCTTCGCCCTCATCGCCGACGAGCCCGTGCCGTCGCTGGAGGCGCGCTACGGCAGCGAGGGCTATGCCCGCTTCAAGCGCGACCTGGCCGAGGCCCTGGTGGCGGGCCTGGAGCCCATTCAGCGGCGCTACGCGGAGCTGGTGGCCGACCCGTCATACGCCGACAGGACGCTGCGCGAGGGCGCGGCGCGAGCCCAGGCGCAGGCGGCGCCGGTCCTGCGGGAAGTCAGGGAGCGCGTGGGTCTTTTGGGCGCGCGCTGAGCGCGCGCCTCATCCCGGCCCGAAGGCGCGCGGCGGCCTGTTGCGGCGGTCGCGGGGGAGGGCCGCTCGCCGGCCGCCCCGTGATAAGGTGTGCTCCATGCGCCGCGCTTACTGGCTGCTTTGGACAGGGCAGGTCGTCAGCCGCTTCGGGGACGGCTTCTTCTTCATCGCCGTCGGCTGGCTGGTGTACGCCAACACCGGCTCGCCGCTTGCGCTCGCCGTCCTCTGGTTTGCCCGCCTGGCGGCGGCCGCCCTGGCCAAGACGCTGGCGGCGCCCCTGGTCGACCGCTTCGAGCGGCGCCGCCTCATGGTCGCGCTGGACCTTCTCCGCGCCCTGACCACGGTCACGCCGTGGCTGCTGGCGCTGGCCGGCGCGCTGCACACATGGGAGGTGTACGCCGTCCTGGTGGCCACCGGCATCCTCGGCACGCCCTACATGCCCGCCGCATATGCCCTGCTCCCGGGCGTCGTCGACCGCGAGCGGCTGCTCCGGGCCAACGCCTGGCTGGAGGGCGGCCTGCAGGCCATGTACCTTCTCGGGCCCGCGGTGGGCGGCCTCTTCATCGCGGCCTTCGGCGCCCCCCGCTCCATGGCGGTCGACGCCCTCAGCTACCTGGCCTGCGCGGCGTTCGTGGCGGCCATCCCGCGCGCGGCCGCGTCCGCCGCCCGGCGGCGGGAGCCCTACGGCGCCGCCGTCGCCGCCGGCTGGCGCCTCCTGCGCGGCGACGCCACCCTGCGCGCCCTGACGGCCATGCAGGCCATCCTGGGCTCCACGGACATGGTGGTCGCCGTGCTGATGATCCCGCTGGTGCGCGATGTGCTGCACGGGGGCGCGGCCGGGGTCGGGCTGCTTGAGGCCTCGCTCTCGGCGGGGGTCATCGCCGCCTCGCTGGTGGCGCACCGCCGCATGCGTCCCCTGGCGGTCTGGCTGAGCGTGACGGGCTTCTGCCTGGCGACCGCCGCCCTGGTCCTGGCGCCGACGCTGGCCTGGGCCCTGGTGCTGCAGGTCGCTGCCGGCGTGGGCAGCGGCCTCTTCGACATCCGCTCGGTGGCCCTGTTCCAGGCCATGGTCGGCGACGAGCGCCTCGGGCGGACCATCGCCACCCGCGACGCCGTGCGCACGGCGTCGCAGTCTGCCTCGTCCCTGGTGGCTGGGGCGGTCTCCCTGATCGCCGGCGTCCCGGGCGCGTTCGCCGTCTTCGGGCTGGCTGGCGCCGTGCTCAGCGCGGGGCTCGTGGCCCGGCTACCGGGCCACGTCCTCACGCCACTGGGCGCGGGCGAAGCGGCATCGCTCAGCGAGCGCTGACGCGCGCCCCCGCGCCTCGTCGCGGCTCGGCCCCAGGCCCACGGCCGTCAGCACCCGCCCCCCGGCGGTGTACCAGCCGTCCGGGCGCCTCTCCGTCGCCGCGTGGAAGATCAGGCCATCATCGGGCAGCTCCGGCAGCCGCTGCCCTGGCTGCGGGTGGTCGGGATACCCCGGTGACGCCAGCACGATGCCCACGGCATGCTCCGCCGACATCTCCACCGTGGCGCCCCCCAGGGCGCCATGCGCGGCGGCCAGCAGCAGCTCACAAAACGGCGCCTTCCAGCGCGGGATCACGACCTGTGCCTCCGGATCGCCGAAGCGCGCGTTGAACTCCAGCACCTTGGGCCCATCCGCCGTCAGCATCAGCCCCGCATACAGAAAGCCGGCGAAGGGACAGCCTTCGGCCGCCATCCCATCCACGGTGGGCGCGATGATCGTGTCGGCGATCTGCTGGAGATCGGCCTCGCCGACCGGGCTGAACGCACCCATCCCACCCGTGTTCGGCCCGTCATCCCCCGCCAGCAGGCGCTTATAGTCGCGGGCGTCGCCGATGAGCGAGAAGCCGCTGCCGTCGCAGAGCGCAAACACGGAGAGCTCCCTGCCCTCCAGAAGCTCCTCGATGATGTAGGGTGCGGGCAGAGCCCGCGCGCGGGCCTCGTCAGCGTCCTCGCGGACCACGACAACGCCCTTGCCGGCTGCCAAACCATCCGTCTTCACGACGCATGGCCGGGGCAGCTCGCGCGGCAGCTCCTTCGCCGTGCCGAAGCGCGGACCTGGAATCCCGTGATGGCGGCAGAAGGCCCGAGACCAGGTCTTGCTGGTTTCAATGCGCGCCGCTGCCTGATCGGGCCCAACGACGGCGATGCGCCGCTGACGCAGGCGGTCGGCCAATCCGGCGGCCAGTGGCGCTTCGGGACCGATGACCACCAGGTCCAGCCGGCCCTGATCGGCCCATGAGGCGATGTCCTTCGGATCTGTGAGCGGGATTCGCTCGGCCACCATGGCCATCGCGTCCGAACCGGGTGCCGCGAGGACGGTCGCGCCGTCCTGCCGGCACCGCCAGGCCAGTGCGTGCTCGCGCGCGCCGCTTCCGACGATCAGGACGCGCATCAGTGCCGGAAGTGCCGCACGCCGGTCAGCACCAGGGTGAAGCCCAGGCGCTCGGCGGTGGCGATGACTTCCGAATCCTGCACGGAACCGCCCGGCTCGACGAGGGCCACGACGCCGGCCTCGGCAAGGGCCTCGACCGTGTCCGGGAAGCAGAAGCCGTCGGTGGCGGCCACCGCGCCCCTGGCCCTATCGCCCGCGGCGCCCAACGCGATGCGCGCGGCACCCACCCGGTTGGGCTGGCCACCGCCCACCCCGAGGGTCTGCTGCGTGTCGCTCACGACCACCGCGTTGCTCGGCACGAAGCGGCAGACGGCCCAGGCGAAGCGCAGGGCCGCCCGGTCGGGCTCCTGACCTGCGGCCACGCGCCACTCCGCCTCCGGCTCGAAATCCTTCTCCTGAACGAGGACGCCGCCGCTGATCCGCCGGATTCGGTAGTCGCGCCCGGGGGGCGCGCCCACCTCCAGCACCCGGAGGTTCTTCTTGCGCTTCAGGGCGGTCCGGGCCTCCTCCGTCACCTCGGGCGCCAACACGACGTCCAGGTGCTGCTTACCCACGGCCCTGACCGTCGCGGCATCCAGCGGCCGGTTCCAGGCCACCACGCCGCCGAAGATGCTGATGGGATCCGCAGCCTGGCACCGGGCGTAGGCCTCCGCCGCGTCGCGGCCGAGGCCCACGCCACACGGCCCTCCGTGCTTGACGGCGACGCAGGCAGGCTCCGAGAAGGCCGAGACCAGCTCCAGCGCCGCGTCCGCGTCGCAGAGGTTGTTGTAGGAGAGGGGCAGGCCCTGAAGGGTTTGCGCAGCAGCCAGACCGCCGTTGCCGTCCAGGTAGACGGAAGCTTTCTGGTGCGGGTTCTCGCCGTAACGGAGGGCCGCTCCGCGGCGCCAGCCGAGGGCCAGCTCCTCAGGGAAGGCGAGGGGCGAAGCCCCGAGCCATCCGGCGATGGCGGCGTCGTAGCCTCCCGTGTGGGCGAAGACCTTGCGGGCGAGCGCCCGCCGCGTCTCGGGCGAGGTGTCGCCCTGGGCCCGGATCTCCGCCAGCACCGCCGGATAATCCGCGGGGTCACAGACGGCGGTGACCCGCGCGTGGTTCTTGGCCGCGCCCCGCAGGAGCGACGGTCCCCCGATGTCGATGGTCTCCACATCCGGACGCTCGCGGAAGGGGTACAGATTCACCGCCACGAGGTCGATCTGCGTCGTGCCGAGCGCGGCCAGCTCGGCGGCATCTTCAGGGCGGGCCAGGATCGAAGCGTGAAGCGGTGCATGAAGCGTCTTGACCCTGCCGCCCAACCCCTCGTAGTTGCTGGCGGGCCGGACCGGCAGGACGGCGGCGGCCAGGGCCGCCGCCGTTCCGCCCGAGGCCAGGAGCTCCCACCCCAGCTCGTGCAGCCCGCGTGCGAACTCCACGACCCCAGTCTTGTCATAGACGCTGAACAGCGCTCGCTTCCCCAATCAGATCACCTCGACGTGACGGCCGTTCCTGCGCAGGCGCCCGGCCAGGTGCAGCCGGACCGCCTCCGGCAGCAGGCGGTGCTCCTCCACCTGGATGCGGGCATGCAGGCTGTCCGGCGTGTCGTCCGCCCGCACGGGCACGGCCGCCTGCAGAATGATGGGGCCCGTGTCCACTCCGGTATCCACGTAGTGTACCGTGCAGCCGGTGAGCTTCACGCCATAGGCGAGCGCCTGCTCCGGCGCCCGGAGGCCCGGAAACGCGGGCAGAAGCGAGGGATGGACGTTGATGCAGGGATGCGACAACACGAAATCGCCCGGCAGCAGCCGCATGAACCCGGCCAGCACCACGACGTCCGGCTGGAAAGGAGCGAGAACCTCGCCCCACCGGGCAAGGTCCCGGTTCACGACCGTCCGGACGCCTGCTGCGTGCGCCCGTTCCAGCGCGCGCGCCAGCGGCCGGTCGGAGCCCACCACCACCACGGGAAGGCGCTCGTCCATGAGCGCCTGCACGTTCGTCCCCTCGCCCGAGGCCAGCACGGCGATCCTCACCGGATCGCCTGCACGGCCGACTTCGGCGGCACCGGATAGCTGCCCGTGAAGCAGGCGGTGCAGAAGCCGTCGGCTGATGCCTCCCCGGCCGCGGCGGCCCGTGAGCCTTCTTCGCTCAGGAATGCCAAGCTGTCTGCACCGACTTCTGCTGCCATTTCCGCGACAGTCCTTCCGGCCGCCAGCAGCTCGTCCTCCGTGGGGATGTCGATGCCGTAGTAGCACGGGTGCTTGAAGGGCGGCGCGCTGATGCGCAGGTGCACGGCCGTGGCCCCCGCCTCGCGCAGGAGGGTGACCAGCCGCCGGCTGGTGGTGCCGCGGACGATGGAGTCGTCCACCAGCACGACGCGCCGGCCGGAGAGCACCCGGCCCACCGCGTTCAGCTTGACGCTGACCCCCGCCTCGCGCAGGGCCTGGGCCGGCTGGATGAAGGTGCGCGCCACATAGCGGTTCTTGACCAGGCCCATCTCATACGGGATGCCGCTCTCCTCGGCGAAGCCCACGGCGGCGGAGATCCCGGAGTCCGGCACGCCGACGACCACGTCCGCCTCGACGGGCGCCTCCTGCCAAAGGCGGCGGCCCATCGCCTTCCGGGCCAGGTGAACGTTGCGGCCGTGCAGGTCCGAGTCCGGGCGGGCCAGGTAGATGTATTCGAAGAGGCAGAGGGCTGGCCGCCCGGCGGGCAGCGACGCCACGGTCTCGACGCGGCCGCCGCGCAGCTCCACGACCTCCCCCGGTGCCACGTCGCGGAGGAAGCGACCGCCCATGGCATCGAGGGCGCAGGTCTCCGAGGCCGCCAGCAGGGCCTCGCCGGCCTGGCCGAGGCTCAGCGGCCGGATGCCGTGCGGATCGCGCGCCAGCAGGATGCGGTCCGGCGCGAGCAGCGCCAGCGCGAAGGCCCCGCGCACCTGGCTCAGCGCGTGGAAGAACGCCTCCGTCAGGTCGTCCGTCTCCGCCCGGGCCATCAGGTGCGGGATGACCTCCGTGTCCGTCTCGCCCTGAAAGATGGACCCGGCCGCCTCGCAGCGGGCCCGCAGCTCCGCGGCGTTGACCAGGTTCCCGTTGTGGGCGATGGCCACCTCGCCCTGGCGCAGCCGGGCGTAGAGCGGCTGGGCGTTGGCCAGCGTCGAGGAGCCCGTGGTGGAATACCGGGTGTGCCCCACGGCATCCTCACCCGGCAGGGCCGCCAGGTCCGACGGCTTGAGCGCGTCGGCGACGAGGCCCATGCCGCGCCGCACGCTGAGGCTCGCTCCATCGGCGGTCGCCACGCCGGCGCTCTCCTGGCCGCGGTGCTGAAGGGCGAACAGGCCGTAGTAGCTGAGCTCCGCAGCCCGCGGGTGGCCGTGGATGGCCACGACACCGCACTCGCAGCCGAAGCGGCGATCCTGCTCCCCGTTGCCGGCGATGGCATAGGCGTTGCCGGGATGCATCAACCGAGCCATGGCTCAAGGCCCCTTTCGTCGCGCAGCGGCCAGGTCCCGAGCCCCTCGGCCACCAGGTCGCGGCCATCCGTCGTGACGCCGAGCTTCCGGCAGGGAACGCCGGCCTCGCGGCAGAGCGCAGCCAGCGCCGGATAGTTGTCCGTCGAGACGACCACGCGTCCCGGGGCCTCGCCGAAGAGCAGTTCGTCCAGCCGGCCACGGGGCTTGGGGAGACGGACGGCGGCGCCGGCCGTCCCCGCGAGGACGCACTCGGCCAGGCAGACCAGGAGGCCGCCCTCGGCACAGTCGTGCGCCGAGCGCAGGTCGGCCTCGGCCAATACCCGCAGCAGGCCACGCTCAAGGGCAAAGTCCGGGCGCTGGGGCGCACCGGAAGCCGCTCCCCACCGGAGCGCCTGGTACTCGGAGCCGTCCAGGCGACCGGCCGCGGGTCCGAGCATGGCCACCGCCAGGCCGGTGGCCGGGAAGCCGCTCCCCCGCCTCAGCCCGATGTCGGCCACGAGGCCGGCGACCCCAACCATCGGCGTCGGGTCCACCGGCCGCCCGCTGGTCTCGTTGTAGAAGGAGACGTTGCCGCCCGTGACGGGGATCCCGAGCGCGCGCGCCGCCCGCGCCATGCCGTCGATGGCGGCGACGAAGGTGCCCATGGTGGCGGGATCCTCCGGGCTGCCCCAGTTCAGGCAGTTGGTGAGCCCGAGCGGGCGGCCGCCGGCGCAGGCCACGTTCCGGGCCGCCTCACAGACCGCCAGCGCGGCCCCGCCGTACGGGTCCAGCCGTGTGAGGCGCCCGGAGCCGTCCAGGGCCAGCGCCACGCCGAACTCGGTCCCCTTGCGCCACAGCACGGCCGCGTCGCCCTGCCCCGGGAGCACGGCCGTCGCCGTCTGCACCTGGTGGTCGTACTGGCGGTAGACCCAGCGGCGGCTGCAGATGTTGGGCGCGGCGAGCAGCCGCGCCAGCCAGTCACCCACGGCAGGGAGGTCCTCGCCCGGCGACGACCGTGCCGGAACCAACGGCCGCCGTGCGGGTCTCCGGTACCGCGGCGCCGCCGAGGTCAGCAGCGCCACGGGCATGTCGGCGACCAGCTCGCCGTGGTCGCGGACACGGATGCGCCCGTCTGCGGTCACCCGACCCACGCGGGCCACGTCGCACCCCCAGCGCTCGCACACGGCGATCGCCTTCGCCTCGTCGGCGGCCTCGACGACCAGCAGCATCCGCTCCTGCGACTCCGAGAGCATGACCTCATAGGGATTCATGCCCTCCTCGCGCCGCGGCACGGCGTCGAGGTCGAGCTCGATCCCCATCCCGCCGCGACCCGCGGCCTCGGAGGCGGCCGACGTCAGCCCCGCGGCGCCGAGGTCGTTGCAGCCGAGGAGCAGGCCGCTCGCGGCCAGCTCGAGGCACGATTCGAGCAGCAGCTTGCCGACGAACGGGTCGCCGACCTGGACGGCCGGCCGCAGCCCGGCCGGGTCCTCGGCGAAGCTGCGCGAGGCCAGCAGGCTGGCGCCGTGGATCCCGTCGCGGCCCGTGCGGTTGCCGATCAGCAGCACGGGGTTGCCCGGTCCGCTCGCCCGCCCGTGCAGGATGGCGTCCGCGCGCAGCCACCCGGCCGCCATGACGTTGACCAGGGGGTTGTCCCGGTAGCCGGGCAGAAACGCCGTCGCGCCGCCCACCGTCGGCACGCCGATGCTGTTGCCATAGTGGGCGATGCCCTCGACGACGCCCCGCAGCAGGTGGCGGGCCCGCCCCTCGTCCGGCGGCGCGAAGCAGAGGCCGTCGAGCACGGCGCAGGGCCGGGCGCCCGTGGCGAAGATGTCGCGCAGGATGCCGCCCACGCCGGTCGCGGCGCCCTGGAACGGCTCGACAGCACTGGGGTGATTGTGCGACTCCACCCGGATGGCGACGGCCCACCCCCCGGGGAGCGCCAGGACGCCCGCGTTCTCCCCCGGCCCGACCAGCACGGCGTCCCCCTCCGTGGGCAGGCGCCGCAGATGGACGCGCGAGGACTTGTACGAGCAGTGCTCCGACCACATGGCGCCGAGCATGCCGAGCTCCAGGGGCGACGGCGCGCGGCCGAGGGCGGCGGCGATGCTCCGGTACTCCTGCCGGGTCAGGCCGACCGCATCCCAAGGCGCAGGATTGTCCGCCACGCCAACTGGCGTGGCGGCACGAACGGCCCCTCTGCGGCCCGTCATCGCAGGGCCGCGCGCGCGGCGCCCCGGATGCGCAGGCCGTCCGTCCCGCCCAGGATCTCCGACGCGGCGCGCTCCGGGTGCGGCATCAGGCCGACCACGTTGCCGGCGCGGTTGCTCACACCGGCGATGCTCTCCAGCGACCCGTTCGGGTTCTCGCCGGCATAGCGGAAGGCCACGCGCACGCCCGCCAGGTCGGGGGCCCAGTACCGGCCCTCGCCGTGGGCGATCGGCAGGCGCAGGCGCTCGCCCCGCCGCAGGCCGGCCGTCCAGGCCGTGTCGGCATCGGTGACCTCCACGCTCACGGTCTGGCAGTGGAAGGCGATGTCCGCGTTGCGGGCGAGGGCGCCCGGCAGCATGCCGGCCTCGCAGAGGACCTGGAAGCCGTTGCAGATGCCCAGGACCGGCATGCCGGCGTCCGCGGCGCGGCGCACGTCCGCCATGATGGGCGAGAAGCGGGCCAGGGCGCCCGCGCGCAGGTAGTCGCCGTAGGCGAAGCCACCGGGCAGGATCACGGCCGCGGTGTCGGCGGGCAGGTGCTCCTCCTGGTGCCAGACGGGCGTGGCGTCGGGGCCGAGGGCCCAGAGCGCGTCCTGGTCGCAGTTGCTGCCCGGGAAGATCACGACGGCGGTGCGGCTCATGCGTGCACCTCGACCCCATAGTCCTCCAGGACCGGGTTGGCCAGCAGGTCGCGGGCGAGGCGTGTGATCAGGGCGCGGGCCGCCTCGGCGTCCGCCGCCTCCACGGTCAGGCGGATGGACTTGCCGACGCGCACGTCCTCCACGGCCGGCAGGCCCATGCTGTGGATCGCCCGCAGCACGGCCTGGCCCTGGGGGTCGAGGGTGCCGGGCCGGTAGTGGACGCGCACCTCGGCCGTGAACTTCACGCGCCCTCGCCGTCCTCGCCGAGCAGGCGCCGCCACACCTCGCGGTAGGCCTCGACCACGCCGCCCAGGTCCTGGCGGAAGCGGTCCTTATCGAGCGGGGTGCGGCTGACGCTGTCCCAGAAGCGGCACGTGTCGCACGAGATCTCGTCCCCGAGGCGCATGGCGCCGTGGGTGTCGCGGCCGAACTCCAGCTTGAAGTCCACCAGGATCAGGCCGCGGGCGGCCAAGGCAGGCTCCAGGGCCTGGTTGACGCGCATGGCCATGTCGTCGGCCTCCGCCAGCTCGGCGGCGCTGGCGATGCCCAGAGCCTCGACGTGGGTCGCGTTCACCCAGGGGTCATGCAGGGCGTCGTTCTTGAGGTTGTGCTCCAGGATCGGCCGCCGCAGGGTGGCGCCCGTCTGCAGGCCCAGGCGGCGCACAAGGCTGCCGGCCGCCAGGTTGCGGACCACGACCTCCACGGGCACCATCTTCAGCTTGCGGACGATCATGGCGTCGGGGCCGTCGCTGCGCACGAAATGGGTGGGAACGCCCTCCTCCTCGACCATGCGGAACAGGGCGGCCGAGATGGCGGCGTTGAGCTGGCCCTTGCCGGGCAGGGTGGCGCGCTTGGCGCCGTCGCCCGCCGTGGCGTCGTCCTTGAAGACGATGCGCAGCTCGTCCAGGCGCTCGGTCGGGTAGACGATCTTGGCCTTGCCTTCATACAGCTTGTCCAGCGGGATCACGCCTCCGATCCGCCTTGGGGAAGCGCGCGGTCTGCCCGCGCGCGATCGGCTGCAACGACGCCGAGGTCGGCCAGGATCTGGGGCACGTGGCGCAGCTGGGCCGCGACATCGAAGCTCTCCGCCAGGGCGGCGCGCGCCGCGTCGTCAAGGCGGGGATCGCCGAGCAGCCGCTCCTGGAAGGTGGGTCCGCCGTCCCAGGCCGCCTGCGCGTGCTCCTGGACCAGGCGGTAGGCCTGCTCGCGGCGCAGGCCGGCGCCGATCAGGGCGTTCAGGGCGGGGCCGGAGGACCAGAGGCCGCGGGTGGCGGCGAGGTTTTTTGCCATGGCGTCGGGGTAGACGTGCAGGCCGGCCACGATCTCCGTCAGGAGGGCCAGCATGTAGTCCAGGATGGTCGTGGCGTCAGGCAGGATCACGCGCTCCGTCGAGCTGTGGGAGATGTCGCGCTCAAACCACAGGGCCTGGTCCTCCAGGCCAGCCAGGGCGTAGGCGCGCAGCAGGCGCGCCTGGCCGCAGATGCGCTCGCACTTCTCCGGGTTGCGCTTGTGCGGCATGGACGAGCTGCCCTTCTGGCCGCCGCGGAACGGCTCCTCGACCTCGCGCACCTCCGTGCGCTGCAGGCCGCGGATCGTGGTGGCGAAGTACTCCAGCGAGCCGCCGACCACCGCCAGGGCGCACAGGTACGCGGCGTGGCGGTCACGGGCCACGATCTGGGTCGCGTCCCGGGCGGACCGCAGGCCGAAGCGCTCGCAGACGAGGCGCTCGATGCGGGGGTCGAGGCCGGCGTAGGTCCCCACGGGGCCGGATACCTTGCCGACGCGGACCTCCTCGCGGGCGGCCTCCAGGCGCGCGCGGCCCCGCTGAAGCTCGGAGTGCCAGCGGGCAAAGACCAGGCCGGCCGTGACCGGCTCCGCGTGGACGCCGTGGGTGCGGCCGATCTGCGGCACGTCCCGGTGGGCGGCGGCCTTGTCCATAATGGCGCGATCCAGCGCGTCGAGGTCGGCGAGCAGGACGTCGGTGGCCTGAACGAGCTGGATGGCGAGCACGGTGTCGTTGACGTCGTTGCTGGTGAGGCCGAAGTGCAGCCAGCGGCCGGCGGCACCCGCCGTCTCGGCCACCGCCTCCACGAAGGAGGCGATGTCGTGGCCCGTGCTGGCCTCCAGGGCGGCCATGCGGGCGGGATCGAGCCGGGCGTGGGCGCGCAGGGCCTCGGCGTCGGCGGCCGGCACGCGGCCGATGGACACCCAGCCGTCCACGGCGGCCAGCTCGACGTCGAGCTGCGCGTGGAGCCGGTTCTCGGCGCCCCAGATGCGGGCCATGGCGGGACGGGTGTAGCGCTCGATCATGGGTGGGGCGCTCCCCTTTCGCGGTCGATGCAGGGAACGCGGGCATCATTCGTCTTTATGATAGACCTTCCCTGGCGACGAGGGGAAATCTGCAATGTTTTGGGCTTAAACACGAACATTATTGGGGATGATGCCAGGTGAATGTTCGCACAAGGAGTCCCCGGCGCCCTGGGGGAATGGCTAGGCCCATGAAACCCCTGGTTGGCCTGATCATGGGCTCCCGGTCGGACTGGGAGACCGTCGAGCACGCGGCCAAGACGCTGGAGCGGCTGAGCGTGCCGTTCGAGGCGCGGGTCGTGTCCGCCCACCGCACACCGGACCTCCTTTTCGAGTATGCCGCCACGGCGGAGACGCGCGGCATCGAGGCGATCGTCGCGGCGGCCGGGGGTGCCGCCCACCTGCCGGGCATGGTGGCGGCGAAGACCCACCTGCCGGTCCTGGGCGTGCCGGTGGAGTCCAAGGCCCTGCACGGCCTGGACTCCCTGCTCTCGATCGTGCAGATGCCGGCCGGCATTCCTGTCGGCACCCTCGCCATCGGCCGGGCCGGGGCCATCAACGCGGCGCTGCTGGCGGCGGCGATCGTGGCCGGCCGGCACCCGGACATCCGGTCCGCCCTGGTCGCGTACCGCGAGGAGCAGACGCGGGCGGTGCTCGAGCACCCCGACCCCGCCTCATGACGATCGGCGTCGTGGGCGGGGGCCAGCTGGGCCGCATGATCGCGCTGGCGGCGGCGCCGCTCGGGATTCGCTGCCGCTTCCTCGAGCCCGGCGCCGGGCCTCCCGTCGCGGGCCTCGGCGAGCACATCGCGGCGCCCTACGACGAAAAGGATGCATTGGATCGCTTCGCCGAGGGGCTGGCCCTCGTCACCTACGAGTTCGAGAACGTTCCCGTCGCGAGCGCGGAGAGGCTCGCTGCCCGGCTTGCCGTCTACCCGCCGCCGCGGGCCCTGCAAACGGCCCAGGACCGGCTGCTGGAGAAGGACCTGGCGCGGAGGCTCGGCATTCCGACGCCTCCCCACCGCGCCGTGGACGACCGTGTCGGGCTCGATGCCGCGCTCGCCGAGATCGGGCTGCCGGCCGTGCTCAAGACGCGCCGGCTCGGGTACGACGGCAAGGGACAGGCCGTGCTGCGCGCCCCGGGTGACGTCGAGGCGGCCTGGGCCGCCATCGGCGGCGTTCCCCTCATACTGGAGGGCTTCGTCGGCTTCGAGCGGGAGCTGTCCGTGCTGTCGGCGCGGGGCCGCGGCGGGGAGACCGCCTTCTACCCGCTGGTGGAGAACCGTCACCGCGAGGGCATTCTGCGGGTCTCGCGGGCGCCGGCGCCGGGCGTGACGCCCGCGCTGCAGGCGGAGGCGGAGGCCTATGCCCGCGCCGTGATGACGGAGCTGGACTACGTGGGTGTCGTGGCGTTGGAGCTATTCGAGGCCGGCGGCCGGCTGCTCTTCAACGAGATGGCGCCGCGCGTCCACAACTCGGGCCACTGGACCATCGAGGGCGCCGAGACCAGCCAGTTCGAGAACCACGTGCGGGCGGTGGCCGGCCTGCCGCTGGGGACGACCGCGATGCGCGGCCAGGCCGCGATGGCCAACCTCATCGGCACGGTGCCCGATCCGGCGCGCGTGCTGGCCATCCCGGGCGCCCACCTGCACCTCTACGGCAAGGCGCCCCGCCCGGGCCGGAAGCTGGGCCATGTGACCGTGCGCGGGGAGGACGCGGCAGGGGTGCAGGGGCGACTGGACCAGGTGCTGAGGCTGCTCTGACATGCCAGGGGCGAAAGACTTCTGGATTGGGGTCACGGATAACGACTGGTTCAGCAACCTCGCTCGGTCAGGCACCCGGGAAGTGAACTTCTGGCGCCCGAGCCCCACGGCCTTTCGGGCCCTGAAGCCGGGCGGGCTGTTCCTCTTCAAGCTGCACGCGCCCATCCACATGATCGTGGGCGGGGGCTTCTTCACGACCTCCCTCCAATTGACGGTCCGCCAGGCCTGGGACTGGTTTGGCGCCGACAACGGCTGCGGAGGCCTGGACGATCTCCTGCGGCGGCTCGGCGGCCCCGCGAGCCGCCAGATCACCTGCATCCTGCTGGGGGATGTCTTCTACTTCCCCAAGGAGCGCTGGATCCACGCGCCGCCGTCATTCCACCCCAACCTGCAGGTCGGCAGGGGCTACATGCTCGCCGAGGAGCCGGGCCTCGTGCAGATGGTGCGGAGCCAGCTCCGGGAGGAAGCGGAGCCGGACGCGCCCGCCGCGCTGGACGCGCTTCGTCGCGGCCAGCCGCGCGTGGTTCTGCCGCGCCTCGGTCAGGGGCTGTTCCGCGGGCTTGTGGCGGCGGCCTACGACCACCGGTGTGCCATCACGGGCGAACGCGCCATGCCCGTTCTTGAGGCGGCGCACATCCGGCCATGGGCCACCGGCGGGGCCAACGCGCTCGAAAACGGGTTGCTGCTGCGCAGCGATCTGCACAGGCTTTTCGACACGGGCTATCTCACGGTCGATCCCGACCGGCGCGTGCTGCTGGTGAGCCGGCGTCTTCACACGCAATTTCACAACGGCCACGAGTACCTGAGGCTTGATGGCGCGCCCCTCGCGGCCCCCGCGCGCGGCTACCCCGCCGCGA
This sequence comes from Clostridia bacterium, assembly GCA_027314765.1. Taxonomy (GTDB): domain Bacteria; phylum Bacillota; class Sulfobacillia; order RBS10-35; family JAJYVM01; genus JAJYVM01. Next base: position 15,245 of record DAHVAF010000135.1, read on the forward strand.
GCCATGAGAACCTGCTCTACCACCGGGACAACGTCTTCGTGGCCTGATCCGGCGCCCCTACTCCCACTCGATGGTGGCCGGCGGCTTGCTGGTGATGTCGTAGACGACCCGGTTCACGCCAGAAACCTCGTTGACGATGCGCGAGGCGATCCGCTCCAGCACCTCGTGGGGCAGGCGCGCCCAGTCGGCGGTCATGCCGTCCTCGCTGCTGACGGCGCGCAGGGCGACCAGGTGGCCATAGGTGCGCGCATCGCCCATCACCCCGACGCTGTGCACGTCGGTGAGCACCGCAAAGGCCTGCCAGAGGTGGGGCTGGCCCAGCCCCAGCGGCTTCAGCTCGTGGCGCAGGATCTCGTCCGCATGGCGCAGGGTCGCGAGCTTGTCCTCCGTGATATCGCCGATGATGCGGATGGCCAGGCCCGGTCCCGGGAACGGCTGGCGCCAGACCAGGTCGTGGGGCAGGCCCAGCTCCTCGCCCAGGCGCCGGACCTCGTCCTTGAACAGGGTGCGCAGGGGCTCGACCAGGCGCAGGCGCATCCGCTCCGGCAGGCCACCCACGTTATGGTGCGACTTGATGGTCTGGGCCGCCTTGCCGGTGGCGCCGCTCTCCACCACGTCCGGGTAGACCGTGCCCTGGACCAGGTAATCGACCGGTCCGATGCGGGCGGCCTCCTGCTCGAAGACGGCGATGAACTCGGCACCCACGATCTTGCGCTTGCGCTCGGGGTCGGTCACCCCGTGGAGGGCGCCGAGGAAACGGTCGGCGGCGTCGGCGACCCGCACCGGCATGCGGCCCGCGAAGGCGGCCTCCACCTCCGCGCGCTCGCCCGAGCGCAGCAGGCCGTGATCGACGAAGATGGCGGTCAGGCGCTCGCCGATGGCCTGGCGGACCAGCTCGGCCGCCACTGCGGAGTCCACGCCGCCCGACAGGCCGACGACAGCCCGCCCGGACGGTCCGACCTGCTCCCGCACGGCGGCGATCGCCTCCCCGGCGAAGGACGCCAGGCTCCAGTCCTGCGCGAGGCCACAGATCTTAAACAGGAAGTTGCGCAGGACCTCGGTCCCCAGCGGGGTGTGGGCCACCTCGAGGTGGAACTGCACGCCGTAGCGGCGCCCGGCCGGGTCGGCCATGGCGGCGACCGGGCTGCGGTCGGTGTGCGCCAGGGCCGTGAATCCGGGCGGGGCCTGCAGCACCGTGTCGCCGTGGCTCATCCACACCTGGCTGCGCGCCGGCAGCCCGTGCAGCAGCGCGTCGTCGCCCGGATCCCGCTCCAGCTCGGCCCGACCGTACTCGCGCGCGCCCGGATCGGCCTCGACGCGGCCCCCGCACGCCTTGGCGAGCAGCTGGTGGCCGTAGCAGATGCCCAGGACCGGCAGGCCGCCGCCCGCGAGCAGCTGCGGGTCGGCCTGCGGCGCCCCCGGCTCGTAGACGCTTGCCGGGCCGCCGCTCAGGATGACGACCCGGACGCCCGCGGCCCGCAGCTCGGCCGCCGTGGCGGTGTGCGGCCAGATCTCGCAGTACACGCCGGCCTCGCGCACTCGGCGGGCGATCAGCTGCGTGTACTGGGCGCCGAAGTCCAGCACGGCCACCTGACCCCGGCGCTCGCTCATCGGGTATACACCTCCGGGCGCAGGATGCCGACGTAAGGCAGATTACGATAGCGCCCGGCAAAGTCGAGACCGTATCCGACCACAAACGCGTCCGGGATGCGAAAGCCCACATACTCGACCGGCACCGGCACCTGGCGCCGGCTCGCCTTGTCCAGTGCCACCGCGACGGCCAGGCTGGCCGGACCCCGCGCCGTCAGGCTCTCGCGCAGGTAGTGCAGCGTAAGGCCCGTGTCCACGATGTCCTCGACGATCAGCACGTGCCTGCCCTCAATGCTCTCGTCCAGGTCCTTGATGAACCGGACCACGCCGGAGCTCTCCGAGCCGGCGCCGTAGCTGCTGATCGCCATGAAGTCGAACGTCGCGGGGATGCTGAGCACCCGCGCCAGGTCCGCCATGAAGATGGCGGCCCCCTTCAGGATGCCCACCATGTGGATCTCCCGGCCCGCGTAGTCCGCGCTGATCTGGGCGCCGAGCTCCGCCACGCGGGCCGTGAGGCGCCGACGACTCACCAGCACGCGCGCGATGGGTTCGTAACTACCATCAGCGTCACTCGTTTGCACGCGGGTGGTCACGGCATCAATGCGGCGCGATCCACGCCTTCTCCGCCCGGCAGATCGCGTACTCGCTCGGGGCCTCAAGCCCCCGCACCCACGGCTGCCTGGCGTTGATGTTCTCCGTATGCCAGAGCGGGATCGCCGGGAGCTGGTCGACGACGAGCTGCTGGAACTGGTTCATGAGCGTGTGACGCTTGGCGGTGTCGATCTCCGACTGGGCGCTGTTGACCAGGCCGTCGATCTGCTTGGACAGGGCGGCCATGGTCGGGTTCTTGGTGATCTGCGACACGTTCCAGTACTGCGTGGAAAGAAGGTTGTCGGTGTACCCGGTCGAGCCGAAGCTGGTGCCGCCCAGCGACCAGTACGCGATGTCGTACTTCCCGGCCCGCATGTTGGTCAGGAATGTCGCCCAGTCGGTCTGGGAGATGTTGACCTTGATCCCGACCTGCTTCAGCTCCTGCTGGATGATCTGGCAGATCAGCAGCCAGGTGGGGTCGTTCTGCGTGATCATCGAAAGCTCGAGCGGCTTGCCGCCCTTCGTCACGATCCCGTCCGAGCCAGGCGTCCAGCCGTCGGCGGCCAGAAGCTGCTTGGCCTTGGCCGGGTCGTAGCTGTACCCCTGGATGCTCCGATCAAACCCCGGCGAGCTGGGGATGACCAGCGTCGTGGAGACCTGGGCGTAGCCGTAGAGCACCTTCTGAACGATGGCGCTCTTGTCGATGGCGTAGGCCATGGCCCTGCGCACCTGCAGGTCCGCCACCAGCGGGCTGTCCAGGTTGAGCGAGACCATCTGCAGGCCCGGGTGCGAGCCGGCGATGATCTTGATGCCCTTGCCCTGAAATGCCTTCACATCCGCGGCACTGACGTTGAAGGCGAAGTCCACGGAGCCGGCCAGCAGCTCATCGCGCTGGGTGGCCGTGTCGGGCACCATGCGCACTTCCAGCGTGTCCAGATACGGCTTGCCACCCCAGAAGCCGTCGTTGCGGGCCAGGGTCAGGTGGTCGTCGGCCACGTACTCCTGGAACATGAACGGGCCCGAGCCGACCGGGTGCTGGTTGAAGGCGGCCGCGTTCGCGAAGGCCGTGGGGCTCGCCCAGTACGGGCCGAGCAGGAAGCCGGAGAAGAAGCTCGCCGGGATCTGCGCCACCTTCATCTTCAGCACAAAGGTCGCGGGATCCGGCGCGGTCGCGGTGTCCAGCTGCGTGAAGCGCTGCGCGGCCATCGGCGACTTGTTCGCCGGGTCCATGATCCAGTGGATGTTCTTGACCAGGGCGCCGGCGTCGGCCGGGGTGCCGTCCGTGAACTTCACGCCCTGGCGCAGGTGAAAGGTGAACGTCTTGGCGTCGGAGGAGGCATCCCAGGACGTCGCCAGCAGCCCCCGCGTCTGATTGTTGTTGTCGAAGGTCAGCATGGGGTCGAAGAGGTTGAAGATGGCCTCGTCGGAGTTCCAGTCGGCCTCGTGCACCGGGTTGATGGAGGCGACGGTCGACGGGATCATGATCCTCAGCTTGCCGCCGGCCACCGGTGTGCTGGCCGCGGCCGCCGCAGACGCGGTGGTCGCGCCGGCCGTGGTGGCGCCGCCGCCGGCGGACGCGCTGGTGGGCGCGGCGCCGCCGCCGCAGGCGATCAGGGTTCCGGCCGCCGCCGCCAGGAAGCCCGCCATGCCGGACGTCCGCAAGAACTCGCGCCGCGTCAGGTGCACTCGCCCGCCCCCCAAAGCCGGCGTTTTCGCGGCACCGCCGCCGAAACCCTCCCGCAACCGCGCGCACGGGCCGGCGCACAGCCCGCAGCGCCGGCCCGGCCCCGAGGTTGCGCGCCGTGGCTGCGCTTCCGGACCCCGGCGGCCGTGCGGCTCAAACCCCGCTCCGGCGGACCCGATCACCAGGGTAAGAGGGCAAGGGGGTGGACACGCGATGCGCCTGGTACCCCTGTCGCGAGAGCTCGCCGGGCAGAAGCTGGCGCGCAGCGTGACCACCGTTTTCGGCCAGGTCCTGCTGCGGGCCGGCACGGCGCTGACCGCCCGGTACATCGACAACCTCCTGGACCGCGGCTACGGGCGCGTCTATGTCGAGGACGAGGTCTCGGCCGACATCATCGGCCAGGACACGCGCAGCCTGCAGGCCCAGACGGATGCCGCCCGCTGCCTCCGCGCCGCGCTTGTCGCCGGCCAGTTGGGCGGGCGCCGGATCGCGGCCATCGAGCGCGCCGTCGGCAGCATCATCGCGGAGCTGCGGACGAACGCCCCGCTGTCGACCCAGGTTGGGGCGCTCCGAGCGGCCTGCGAGTATGCCTTCACCCACGCCGTCAATACCTGCACGCACGCGCTGGTCATGGGCCAGGCCGTCGGGCTCGGCGTCGGCGATCTGTCGGTGCTGGGCGTCGGCGCCCTGCTGCAGGACATCGGCAGCCTGCGCTACGTGGACATCTGGAACCGGCCCGGGCCCCTGACGGCCGAGGAGTATGCCACCCTCAAGGGCCACACGCTCGACGGCTACCGGGCCGTGCTCGACGGGCTTCGCTACGACCTCCGCGCGGCCCACATGGCCTACCAGCACCACGAGCGGCTGGACGGCAGCGGCTACCCCCGCGGGCTGCGCGGCGGCCAGATCATGCTCTTCGCGCGCATCGGCGCCGTGGCGGACACCTTCGACGCGCTCTGCAGCCGGCGGCCCCACCGGCCGGACCTGCCGCCGCACGTGGCCATGCGCCTGCTGAAGGGCATGGCCGGCCACCAGCTCGACGGCGAACTCGTCTATCGCTTCGCCGAGCGTGCCTGCGTCTACCCCACCGGCGCGACGGTCCTCCTGGAGAGCGGCGAGGTGGGCATCGTGGCGGCGCAGATATCCGCCGGGGGGCCGTGGCCCCTGATCCGGGTGCTGACCGATCCGCGGCAGCAGCTCGTGGTGCCCTTCGAGGTCGCCCTCAGCCCCGCCGCCCCGCAACGGCACGTGAAGCGGGTGCTTCCGGCCCTGCCGGCGGCGGTGCGCCAGCGCCTGGCCCACGCCAGCTGAGGCTGCCGCCGAAGAGCACTTCTAAAACAGGTTGCTTTCACTTCATATAGTGGTTCCACTGGGCGCGTGGATGAACGACGCCCGCGTCTGTATGACCAGTTCTGCCCCGTGGCCGCGGCCCTGGACGCGATCGGCGACCGCTGGACCCTGCTCATCGTGCGCGACCTCCTCGCCGGGCCCCTGGGCTTCAACGACCTGCTGCGCAGCCTCCCCGGCCTGGGCACCGGCCTCCTGACCGCGCGGCCGCGGGAGATGGCGGCGCGCGGCCTGATCGAGCGGACGGCGCCCGGCGGGTCGCGCGCCGCCCACCGCCTGACCGCATCGGGGCGGGAGCTTGATGGCGCCATGCTGGCGCTGGCCCGCTGGGGCACGCCGCGGCTCGCGGACCTCGGGCCACGTGCTGTGCGGCGTCCCCTCTGGCTCCTGCAGGCCCTGGCGGCGGCCGTGCGCCCGCCGGGCGACCCCGATTTCGCCCTGGACGTGGCGGTGGACGTGACCGGGCCGCCGCCGGGCCGTGAGCGACACCCCCTGCTGGCGCACCGTGGCCGGCTCGTGGCGCGTCGAGGCGCGCGTCCGCTGCCGGATGCGGCGATCCACACGGACGCCGATACGCTCGAAGCGCTGGTCACGCACCGAACGACGGTGGCACAGGCGATCGCCGACGGCCGAATCCGGGCGAGCGGCCTCGCGAACGCGGCGGTGTGCGGGATCCTCGACCCCGCCGCGCCCGGTGGGTAGCGATCCAGGGGGTGGCCGCAGTGGAGCTGGAGGACCTGCGCTTGGCGGTCTACGACCACTTCGCGCGGACGGGCCGTGCACCCGCGGCGGAGGGCCTGGCGCGGACCCTCGGTGAGCCGCTGACCGCCGTGCGCGCCGAGTTGCGCGAGCTGCACGCGCAGCGGCATCTCTTGCTTGACGCCGCCAGCCGGCGCAGCGTGATGGCGCACCCCTTCACCGCAGTCCCGCTCGGCTTCTCGGTGATGGGCGCAGAGACGCTCTGGTGGGGCGGCTGCGCCTGGGATGCCTTCGCCCTCCCCCACCTGCTGGCGGGCCAGCCGGAGCTGCTGGTGGCGACGCGCTGCCCCGCCTGTGCGGCGCCGCACGCCTGGGTGGTCCGCGCCGACGCGCCGCCGCCCGGCCCACAGGTGGCGCATTTCCTGGTGCCCGCCGCCCGCATGTGGGAGGACGTCGTCCACACCTGTGGCCACCAGCGCCTCTTCTGCGGCGAGGGCTGCGTGGCGGCCTGGCTGGAGCGGACCGGAAACGCGCGGGGCTATGGGATGGACATTCCAACGCTCTGGCGGCTGGCCAGCCACTGGTACGACGGCCGGCTCGACCGCGGTTACGTGCGGCGAGAGCCGGCCGCGGCGCGGGACTACTTTGGCTCGGTCGGCCTCCGCGGCGCCTTCTGGGGCCTGTGAGCGGACCGGACCGAGCTCAGTCCGCCGACTCCTGCTCCATGAAGCGGAACTGGGCGCGCAGCAGCTGCGCGTAGGCGCCGCCCGCCGCCAGCAGCTCGCCGTGGGTGCCGCTCTCCAGGACCCGGCCATGGTCCAGGACGATGATCTGGTCGGCGCCGCGGATGGTGGACAGCCGGTGCGCGACCACGAACGCTGTCCGGCCTTTGAGGAGGCGCGCAAGCGCCTCCTGGATCAGCAGCTCGGTCTGCGTGTCGATGCTGGACGTTTCTTCGTCAAGGATCAGGACGCGCGGGTCGGCCAGCAGGGCGCGGGCGAACGAGAGCAGCTGGCGCTGGCCGACCGAGAGGCGGCCGCCCCGCTCCTGGACCTCCGTCTCGTACCCCTGAGGGAGGTGCGCAATGAAGTCATGGGCGTAGACGGAGCGGGCGGCGGCCTCGACCTCCTCATCCGTCGCCTCCAGCCGGCCGTAGCGGATGTTCGCGCGCACGGTGCCGGCGAAGATGAAGGTCTCCTGCAGCACCATCCCGATCTGGCCGCGCAGCGATGCGACCGTGACGTCGCGGATGTCGCGGCCGTCGATCAGCACGCGGCCGCCCGTCACGTCGTAAAAGCGCGCCACAAGGTTGATGATCGAGGTCTTGCCTGCCCCCGTATGGCCGACCAGCGCGACCGTCTGGCCTGGCTCGGCCACGAACGAGACGCCGCGGAGGGCGTTGTCGCGGTGGGAGCGCCCCTTCTCGGCCGGGCGGGACTCGTCCGGCGCCGGGGGCGGCCCGCCATACGCGAAGACCACGTCCTCGAACACGACGCGTCCCTCGATGCGCGGCAGCTCACCCGCCCCGGCCCGCTCGACCACCGCCGGGCGGTAGTCGAGGTACTGGAAGATCCGCTCCGAGGAGGCCATCGCCTGCAGCAGGGTGTTGTACGTGTCGCCGAGCTGGGAGATGGGGTTCCAGAACTGGTTGACGTACTGGGTGAAGGCGACCAGCAGGCCGACGGTGATGACGCCGGCGCGTAGCTGCTGGGTGCCGACCAGGAAGATGATGAACATGCCGACGGCCCCCGTCAGCTCGACCAGCGGGCGGAAGAGCGAGCTCCAGCGGACGGCCGCCAGCCAGCTCTCCAGGGCGTCGAAGTTCATCTCCCCGAAGAAGAGGCGGTTTCCCTCCTCCTGGGCGAAGGCCTGGGTGACCCGGATGCCCTGGAGGGACTCGTTGAGGTGGGCGTTGATGTTGCTGATCTTGCGCCGCACCAGCTGCCAGCCCTGGCGGATCCGCCGCCGCATCCGGGTGGAGAGCAGCAGCAGCCCCGGGATCGTGATGAAGCAGAGCAGGGCCAGCTTCCAGGCCATGAGCAGCATCACGACGATGATGCCGATGACCGTGAAGCCGTTGGACAGCGTGTTCACGATGCCGCTTGAGAACAGCTGGTTCAGCTGGTTGACGTCGTTGGTGATGCGCACCAGGATCTTTCCGGCCGGGCGCCCGTCGAAGAAGTCCAGCGACAGGCTCTGCACGTTGCCGTAGAGGGACTCACGCAGATCGCGCAGCACGCCCTGGCCCACGCGGGCCATGATGCGGATCCGCAGGCGCGAGCAGAACCAGTAGATCAGGTACAGGACCAGGGCGATCAGCGACAGCTGGTCGAGCACGCCGATGCGGCGCGGCAGCACGGCATTGTTGACGGCGAGATCCATGATGTAGGGGATCGCCAGCTGCGTGCCCGAGCCGATCAGCGTCACGATCAGGGCCATCGTGATCAGTCGCCGGTAGGGCCCCACGTACGCCAGCAGGCGCCGGAGCTGCGCCCAGTTGAAGGGGCGCTCCATCGCCTCGTCGTCCTTGTACTCGAAGCGCGGGACCCGGCGGCGCGGGCGGCCGACCTCGCCAAGCCAGAGCGAGAGGGGGCCGCTGCCGCCGCGCCAATCCGCGCCCCCCTGCCAATCCGGGTCCCAGCGGGGGGCGGCGGGCGGCCCGCCTGAGACATCCCTGACCGCGATGGGGCGGCCGGGGGCTCGATCGCGTTCCGGGCGCTGGGAGCCTGATGCGCCGGACATCAGGCGCTCCCCCCCTCGGCCGGGCGGGTGCGGCCACGGGGGCGCGGGCCGTCCGGATGCAGCGCGCCGTTGCGGTTCCCGGGGCCGGAGGACTCCGGACCCCGTCCCCGGCCAGGCGCGGCCCGACCCTCCCCCGCGCCACCGCGCCCGGGGAGGTCGTGGGCGCCGCTGCCCCCGGCCGCAAGGGCGTCGCGGTCGCGGAACTGCACCTCATAGATGGCCCGGTACATCCCGTCGGCGCGCAGGAGATCCTCGTGGGTCCCGCGCTCGACGATCCGGCCGTCGTCCATCACCAGGATCTCGTCCGCCCGCCGCAGGCTGCTGATCCGGTGGGCGATGACAAACGTCGTCCGCCCGTCCATCACCTGCCGCAGCGCCTGCTGGATCTCGTATTCCGTCTCCATGTCCACGCTGCTGGTGGCGTCGTCAAGGATCAGGACCCGCGGGTCGCAGACCACGGCCCGCGCCAGGGCCACGCGCTGCTTCTGGCCGCCGGAGAGGCCCAGCCCGCGCTCGCCGACGATCGTGTCGTAACGGTCGGGCAGCTCGGTGATGAACGCGTGCGCCTGCGCGACGCGCGCGGCGCGCTCGATGTCTTCGTCGCTGGCGTCCATGCGGCCGAAGGCGATGTTCTCCCGCAGGCTGGCCGAGAAGAGGAACGTCTCCCCCAGGACCACGCCGATCGAGCGCCGCAGGCTCTGGAGGGTGAAGTCGCGGACGTCGCGCCCGTCGACCGTCACCCGGCCGCCCGTCGCCTCGTAAAAGCGCGGGATCAACCCGACCAGGGACGACTTGCCCGAGCCGGTGGTTCCGAGCAGGGCGATCACGGAGCCGGCCGGGGCGTCGAGGTCAATCCCGCGCAGGACCGGATGGCCGCGGTCGTAGGCGAAATCCACGTGCTCGAAGCGCACGTCTCCGCGGACGCTCTCCACCGTCACCGCATGCGGACGGTCGGCGATGTCGCGGGGCGAGTCCAGCAGCTCCAGCAGGCGCTCGCCGCCGGCGGCGGCCTGAGAGAGCAGGTTGATCAGATAGCCCAGCTCCGTGACGGGCCAGATCAGGTAGCCCACCAGGCTGAAGAAGGCCACGAGGTCGCCGAGCGACAGCTGGTTTGCGATCACCATCCGCCCGCCGTACCAGAGCAGCAGGACGGTGCCCAGATTGGAGATCAGCTGCATCAGCGGCCAGTACGTGGCCTGATAGTCCTGGGCCACGATGTTGGTGCGGGCGTACCCCTCATTGCGCTCGCCGAACTTGTCAAGCTCGTGCGGCTCGCGGGCGAAGGACTTCACCGTGCGGATGCCGGTCAGGTTCTCCTGCACCACGGTCGAGAGGTCGGAGTACGCCTCGCGGATGGCGCTGTAGGCCGGGCGCACGTAGCGGTCGAACTGGCGCACCGTGATGGCGATGCACGGCGAGAGGATCAGGGTGACCAGCGTCAGGCGCGCGTTGATCGTCAACATCGCCACGAGCCCGAATCCGTAGGAGAAGAAAAAGTCCGTGGTGTCGGTGACGCCCTCGGTGAGGAAGGTGCGGAAGGCCTCGATGTCCCCCGTCAGCCGCGACATGAGGTCGCCGGTGCTCTGGTGGTCGTAGAACTTGAACGAGACGTACTGCAGGTGCTGGTACAGCGCGTTGCGGATGTCGTAGATGACCTTCTGTCCGAACAGCTCGCCGCAGTACTGGCGCGTGTAGTTGAAGACGCCGCGGACCAGGGCCACCGCCAGCACCGCCAGGCTCAGGGTCCAGAGCAGGCCGAAGTCTCCCGCGGTGATCACGCGGTCGATCAGCTGCTCAAGCAGAAACGGGCGGACCAGGCCGGCCGCGGTCAGCAGCCCCATGCTGATGACGCTGACGTACAGCGTGCGGCGATAGGGCCACCAGAACTGCTTCAGGCGGCGGAAAACCCACACGGGAGCGCAACGACCCCCAAACCCAGGAAGCTTCGGCGGAGCGGAGCGAGGTCCTGCCGATCTATCGGCTGCGGAGGCCGGAATGGCGAGGCGCGAGCGCCGAAAGGCCCGTGGCTGCCGGCCGTGCCGATCCGGCCGCCAGGGGGCTGCGGGCCGGACCGGCCGAGGCGGGGGGCGGTCGCCAAGCCGCACGGCACATCCCGGGGGAGGCTGACGCCGCTGGTGACGATCGATGCGGCGCTCGGCGCCTGCAGAACCACGAGCCCGGCCGCCAGGTGCGCGACCCGGTGGAGGTCACGGTGGCCAGAGCGAAGGGCGCTGGCCACACGCCAGGCCCCGAGGGCCTGCGCCGGGACGCCGACGGCCGCCGTCGCATCGAGCGGCTTGCCTCGACCGAGCCGTCGGATTACCTCGCCCGCGCCTGCAGCCGGGCGCCACAAGCCCGAGCGCCGCGACGCGAAGGGCGAAGGCCACGAGGGTCGCGCCCTGCAGGGGGGTGGGCACCACCGGGCCATTACGGAGCGGTCAGATGCCGCAGCCGCCCCGCCCGGAGCCGGTGTTGGTCACGAGCGTTCCGCTGGCCGTCACAAGCCGCAGCCCAACGGCGTCCGGGGCGAACGCGTGGCGACGACGGGGCCCAACCCGACGCCGTCATCAGCACCTTCGTGGCGACGTCGGGGCCAGGCCGACGGGGTCACGAGGGATTCTGCGGCGATCACGAGCCGCAGCCCGACGGCGTCACGAGCGACCCCACGGCGGTCACGAGCCGCAACCCGCTGGCCGCACGAGCGACCCCCCAGCGGTCACGAGCCACAGCCCGACGGCGTCATCGGCAACCTCGTGGCGACGATGAGGCCTAGCCCGACGGGGTCATCAGCGACCCACGGCGGTCACCAGCCGCAGCCGGACGGCCGCACGAGCGACCCACCGCGGCCACCAGCCGCAGCCGGACGGCGTCATCAGCAACCTCGTGGCGACGACGGGGCCCAGCCCGAGAGCGTCACGACGAGCGCCCCCCACGGCGACCACGAGCCGCAGCCCGACGGGGTCGTCAGATCCGCGAGGATACGCAGCGGCCGCTCGGCGCGTCCGCTCCCCTCACCGGGCCGCTCAGAGCCACCGCCCCGCCGCTCAGAGCCCGATCGCCTTGAACATGTTGGTGGTCGAGCCGGACGGGAAGATCACATAGAGCATCAGGAAGACCATGAGCCCCGAGCCCGCCGCCACCAGCCACAGCGTGGCCGTCCACGGGGCGATGCGCCGGTGGCGCGCGAAGTCCTTGCGCAGGGCCCAGCGGATGGTGAGGATGCCCATCACGCCGGCCACCGTGGCCAGCACGGTGTGGATCTGCAGGAAGATCAGGTACGGCGCGCGCCAAGCCGTGGGCCCGCCGAAGGCGGTGTCTCCCACAAGGAGCGTGTGGAGGGCGTAGCTGAGGAAGAAGGCCAGGCCGAACGCGGCGGCGGTGAGCATCGCCCGCCGGTGGCGCGCGATCTGCCGCCGGCGGATGAGACCCCACCCGATCGCCACCGCCACGGCGCTGGCGATCATGCAGGCCTCGTTCAGGATGGCGATGATCATCTCCGCACGTTCAAGACCATGACCGCGAAGAGCACCGTCAGGTAGAGGAGCGAGAAGTGGAACGTGCGCTTGGCCCACTTCACCTCAGGCGCCTGCTCGCGCAGCTGGATCAGCACGTAGCCGATGAAGACGAGCCCGAGCACCCAGGCGGCCACGAAGTAGTACGGGCCGACGACCCTGGTCCAGTAGAGCAGCAGCGACACGCCCAGCAGCACGACCGTGTAGCCGAGGGACTGCCACTTCGTCGTCAGCTCGCCATGCACCACAGGCATCATGGGGATACCGGCCCGCCGGTAGTCGTCCTGCTTGAAAAGGGCCAGGGCCCAGAAGTGCGGCGGCGTCCAGAAGAGGATGATCAGGAACATGAGGACGGCCGCCACGCTCAGCTGGCCGGTCGCCGCCGCCCAGCCCACCAGCGGCGGACAGGCGCCGGCGCCGCCCCCGATGACGATGTTCTGAGGCGTGCGGCGCTTGAGCCACATCGTGTACACGAAGACGTAGTAGACGAAGCCGGCCAGCGCCAACAGCGCCGACAGCATGTTGACCGTGCGCCAGAGGAGGACGAACGAGGCGGCCTCCATGGCTAAGCCGAAGACGAGGGCCGTCTGGGGCCGCATGCGGCCCGCCGGGATGGGGCGCCCGCGCGTGCGGGCCATGACCACGTCGATGTCGCGGTCGTACCACATGTTCACGGCGTTCGCGCCGCCGCAGGAGAGAAAGAGCCCGAGCAGCGCCAGCAGGCTGACGCCGACCGGCGGCAGGCCCCCGTGGGCCACGATCATGGCGCAGTAGCCCGTGACAAGCAGCAGCAGGATGATGCGGGGCTTGGTCAGGGACAGGTAGTCGGCAAGGGTCCGCACCGGCGTCCCCGCTTTCCGAATCAGTGCGTCCACATGAGAACCAGGGCGGCGAGGAACACCTCGAGCGCCACGATGGCGCCCGACACAAAGAAGATGGTGTAGAGGCGCCGCCCGTGGTTCAGGTGCATCCAGACGTCGGCCTGCAGATAGATCTGGATGACCGCGAGGATGATGACGATGGGGATCAGGATGCCGACAGGCACGCCCGCATACGCCAGCACCAGGACCAGGACGGTGAGGAGGCCCAGCGTGACGCCGACCCTCACATAAGAGCGGATGATCTCCGTGGGGCTGCTGGGAGTTCCCGCCCCGTGCGCGTCGGCCATGGCTACTGCAGCACCCCCACGAGATAAACCACTGAGAAGATCAGGATCCAGACGACATCGACGAAGTGCCAGTAGAGCGCCGCCGTCTCGAACCGCACCGTCTGGCTGGCATCCAGGCCCTTGGCCCGGTACGAGTAGACGATCAGGGCGATGATCCAGGCCACGCCGAACGTCACGTGCAGGCCGTGGAAGCCGACCAGCGTGTAGAAGCTGGCGCTGAAGAGGCTGGAGTTCATGTGCAGCCCGGCGCGCCAGTAGGTGCTGAACTCGTTGACCTGCATCCCCAGGAAGACCAGGCCCAAACCCAGCGTCGCATAGAGCCAGCGGCGCATCGTGCGCACCTCGCCGCGCCCCATGGCCGCGACGCCAAGGCCCATCGTCAGGCTGCTGCTCAGCAGCACGAACGTCAGGATCGAGGCGTACGGGATGTCGAACAGCTGCCGCGGGCCCAGGTTGCCGATATCGCGGCCGTGCAGGGCCAGGTACGTCCCGATCAGGCTCGCGAAGAAGACGCACTCCGACCCGAGGAACATCCAGAAGCCCAGCCGCTGGTTCTCGATGATCAGTCCATGGTGCTCGTGGGCGGCCGCGGGCACGTCCATCACATGGCTGCTCACGCGTGCTCACCCCCGGTCGGGACGACGTCGAGCATCTCGCCCGGATCCTTGTCGAACATCCAGCGGAACAGGCAGAAGAACATGGCCAGGATCCCGATGACCGCGATGATCCAGATCCGCAGGAGCGAGCCGTACCCGGCCACCACCAACGCCAGCGTCAGGCATAGGGGCAGCGCGCTCGGGGCGGGCACGTGCACCTTGCCGGCATGGTGGGCGTCGCCCTCGTCCGCGCCCGCCGTGTCGACGGGGATCATCTGCCCGTTGCCCGTCGTCTTCTCCACCCAGAACGGGTCGCGGCCCCGCACCAGCGGGATGCTCGCGAAGTCATAGGCCGGCGGGGGCGAGGTCGTCGACCACTCCAGCGTGCGCGCGTCCCACGGGTCGTTGCCGGCCGGGGCGCCGTTCTTCCACGCCCAGAGCAGGTTGACGAGATACATGACGAACCCGGCCGCCAGCACGAACACGCCGAGCGTGGCGACGTAGTTCCAGGTATTGAGGCCGAGGTTGGGCGCGTACGTGAACACGCGCCGCGGCATGCCCAGCAGGCCGAGGAAGTGCATCGGGAAGAACGTCACGTTGAACCCGATGAAGAGGAGCCAGAAGTTCCACTTGCCCAGGCTCTCCGACAGCAGGCGCCCGGTGATCTTCGGGTACCAGTAATACCCGGCGGCGAACAGGGCCATCAGGGCGCCCCCGACCAGCACGTAGTGGATGTGCGCCACCACGAAGTAGCTGTCGTTATACTGCAGGTCGGCCGGCGCGGAGGCCAGCATGACGCCGCTGAAGCCGCCGATGGTGAAGGTCGCGATGAACGCCGTCGCGAACATCATGGCCGTGGTGAAGCGGATGCGGCCGCCCCACATGGTGGCGAGCCAGTTGAAGATCTTCACGCCCGTCGGCACCGAGATCAGCATCGACGTGATGGCGAACACCGAGTTGACGAGCGGGCCGTAACCCACCGTGAACATGTGGTGGCTCCACACCATGAAGGACATGAAGCCGATGGCCATGACGGCGAAGACCATGCTCGAGTATCCGAACAGGGGCTTGCGCGAGAAGACCGGGATCACCTCGGAGATGATGCCGAAGGCGGGCATGATCAGGATGTAGACCTCGGGGTGGCCGAAGATCCAGAACAGCTGCTGCCAGAGCAGCGCGTTGCCGCCGACGGCCGGATTGAAGAACCCCGTCCCGAAGAACCGGTCGAAGAACAGCAGGATCAGATCCGCGGTCAGGGCGGGCATGGCGAAGATCAGCAGCAGCGAGGTCAGCACCGTCGTCCACACGAACATCGGCAGCCGCATGGGGTGCATACCCGGCGCCCGCATGTTCACGATCGTCGTGAGGAAGTTGATGCCGGTCATCAGGCTGCCGAGGCCAGCCACCATCAGGCCCACCACGTAGAAGTCGATCCCGGTGCCGGTGTACGGCGGCGAGTTCAGGGGGGCGTAGTTGAACCAGCCGGCGTCGGGCGCGCCGCCCATGAACCAGCTCGTGTAGAGGATGAGACCGCCGCCGATGGTCAGCCAGAGGCCCAGGGTGTTGAGGCGCGGGAACGCCACGTCGCGCGCCCCGATCTGCAGCGGCAGGACGTAGTTCATGAACCCGGACGAGAGCGGCATGACGACGAAGAAGATCATCGTCAGGCCGTGCATCGTGAAGAGCTCGTTGAACGTGCTGGCGGAGATCAGGGTGTTGTTCGGCACGGCCAGCTGCAGCCGCATGAGGAAGGCCTCGGCACCGCCGAAGAACAGGAAGACGCATGCGGCCAGCATGTACATGATGCCGATGCGCTTATGGTCAACCGTCGTGAGCCAGCCCCACAGCCCGGGCTGCTCACCGGGTCGCGCGTATTGGCGGGGATGAACTCGTTCGGAGACCGCCGCCATGGACCTCGCTCCTTCCGCACCGCGGGACCGCCTGTGGTGGGCCCGCCGATGGCCGCCGCGCCTGCGCTGGGGCCGCGGGGCCTACTTCTGCCCTTCCAGGTACGCGCTGAGATCCGCGATCTGCTGCTGCGTCAGGTGCAGGTTCGGCATGTCGACGTCCGGCATGATGGCCGGCGGGTTCGCCAGCCACTTCGCCAGGTTGGCGTCGTTGTTGGCCAGGTTGTCGGCCGCGATGCCCACGCGCAGCCCGAGGTTTGTCAGGTTCGGGCCCAGCGTGCCCTTGTAGCTCGTGCCGTCGATCGTGTGGCACGCGCTGCACCCGGCCGTGCTGAAGTCCTTGAACCCGGCCTGCGCGGCCCCGGAGGTCGGCTGGGTGTTCTGCGGATGCTGCATCTTCTGCACCCACGCGCTCCAGGCGCTTGGCGAGTCGGCGATGACCGACAGGCGCATCAGGGCGTGGGAGGTGCCGCAGAGCTCGGCGCACTGGCCAGCGTAGGTCCCCGGCTGGGCGGCCTCCAGCCACATCGAGTTCGTGCGGCCGGGCACGGCGTCGAGCTTGCCCGCCAGGCGCGGCACCCAGAAGCTGTGGATCACGTCCACGGACTGCAGGCTGATCGCCACCTGCGTGCCGGCGGGGATGTGCATCTCATCGGCGGTCACGATGTGCAGCGTCGGGTAGTCGAACTCCCACCACCACTGGTGGCCGACGACCGTCACCGGCAGCGCCGTCGAAGGGTTCGGCGGGCTGGCCGCGGCAAACGCGTCCTTGATCGTCGGCACGGCCAGCACCGCCAGCAGCAGCACGGGGATGATCGTCCACGCGAACTCGAGCCGGGTGTTGCCCTCGACCTGCTCCGGCAGGGCGTCATCGTTCTTGCGGGCGCGGAAGCGGAAGATGATGGCCAGCAGGAGCCCGAGGACGACCACGCCGACCCCGAGCATGATCCAAAAGCCGAGGCTGATGACCTGAAGCTCTGTGGTGGCGACGGGCCCGGCCGGGCTGAGGACGGACTGTGGCGTCTGGGCGCACCCCGCGAGCGCGAGAACCCCCAGCGCCAGGGCAGTCGCCAAGGCCCATCGCTTCGATCCCGGACGCCACGCCGACAGCCGCAACCCGCACCGCCCCCGCTCTCGCCGCTACCGCACACGAGCCCGCAAAATCCAAGGAATAACGTACCCGGTTTGGTGAGGCGCCTCAACAACCCCAATGGGTGATCGTGCCCACGGCCAATCCGCGCCAATCTGTGCACAGCCTTCGCTGCCTGCCGCGATTGGCCTGCGAACCCTGTTGATCTGCCTCACACCCGCCGCCGCCCGCCCGACCGGCGGGGGCCTTTGCGCCAAAGATCCGCACGGACGATAATCAAGCGCGGAGGTCGTGGGCCCGTGCGCGCCAATCCCCGAATCCTGGCTGTCTACCTTGCGGGCGTCTTCATCGGGTCCCTGGACACGAACGTCCTGGGCCCGGTGCTGCCGAGCATCGCCCGCGGCCTGCACGTCTCCTTCGCGTGGACCGCCTGGACCGTGACCGCCTACATGGTCGCCTATGTCACATCCACGGCCATCGCGGGCGCCAGCGGCGACCGCTACGGCCGCCACCGCCTGTTCATGATCGGCATCGCCGGCTTCGGCGCCGCCTCGCTCCTGGCCGCCCTGGCGCAGGGCTTCGGCACCTTCGTGCTGGCGCGCGTGATCCAGGGCACCGCGGCCGGCCTCGTCTACCCGAACGCGATGGCCCAGGGCACCGACCAGTTCCCACCCGAGCGGCGCGGCGCCGCCCTCGGCCTCTTCGGCGCCTTCTTCGGCCTGGCCACCATCGTCGGGCCCAACGTCGGCGGCGCCCTCGGCCAGTACGTGGGCTGGCAGTCCATCTTCTGGGTCAACGTGCCCCTGGCCCTGATCGTGCTGGGCATGGCCCGCGGCCTGCCGAGCGGCCGCAGGGCCGCGCCCGCCGTGCCCGACTGGCTGGGCGGCCGGGGCTTCGCCGGGTTCCTCGCGGCCCTGCTGCTCGTCATCAGCACCGGCCAGCCGCTCATCGCCGTGGCCGGCGCCGCCTGCCTGGCCCTCTTCCTGGCCCGCCAGCGGCGCGCGGCCCGGCCGTTCATCGACGCCACCCCGCTGCGCAACCCGTCCGGCGTGGCGGTGATCGCGGGGGCGGCCCTGGTCGGCTACGACCTCGCCGCCGCCGTGTTCGTGCCCACCCTGGCGCAGCAGGCCCTGCACTTCAGCATCCTCGACTCGGGCCTGGCCCTGATGCCGGCCGCGATCTCGGGCGCCGTGCTGGCCGGCGTCGCCGGCGTCATGGCCGACCGCGTCGGCCCCCGCATCCTCCTGCAGATCGGCATGCTGGCGGCCGTCGCCGGCGGCCTGCTCCTGTCCCTGCCCCACCTGACGCTGGTCGCGTTCTTCACGGCGATGGTGCTGTTCGGGGTCGCCACCTCGCTCACGCTCAGCGCGCCGCTCAACCGCCTCGGCATGGCCCTTTACCGCGACGAGCAGTCCGCGGAGGCGCTCTCGCTGATGGCGGTGTTCCGCTCCGTCGGCCTGGCCGCCGGCGCCGTCCTGATGACCCTGGCCCTGGCCTGGCGCGGCTTCCCGGCCATGTTCGGCAGCGTGGCCCTGGCCTCGCTGCTCGGCGCCGTGGCCTTCACCGTCGTGCCCGACGTCCGTCCCGCCCCGCGAAGGATCGGGCGGGTTCCGCCCGCACGATCGCGGGCTTAAGGATGGGGCGGGTTCCGCCCGCACGATCGCGGGTTTAAAGGAGGGCCACCGCTTGACGAGCGAGGTCGCGCCCGGCATCCACCTGGTGGAGATCCCGATCCCCGTCGCCCTGCGCGTGGTGAACTGCTACGTGATGCGCGGCCCCGAAGGGGCCACCATCGTCGACACCGGGTTTCACACGCCGCCCACCGAGCAGGCGTGGCAGGCCGCCCTTTCCGAGCTGGGCCTGGGCTTTGGCGACATCGGCCAGATCGTCGTCACCCACTTCCACCCCGACCACTACGGCGCCGCCGGCTGGCTCCAGCAGCAGAGCGGCGCGCCCGTCCTCATGCCGGAGACGGAGCGCCCGCAGGTCGAGCGCACCTGGTCGGCCAACAGCCGCGCCGCCGCCTCGCTGACGGACTTCTTCGCCGGCCACGGCCTGCCGCCGGACCTGGGCCAGGCCATCGCCGACGTCCAGAACCTGCAGCGCAGCCGGGTCCAGCCGCAGCCGCGGGTCACCTGGCTGCCGGAGGGCCGGCCCGTGGCCTTCGGCGGCCGCACCTGGCTGCCCATGTGGACGCCGGGCCACAGCGAGGGCCTGATGGTCTTCTGGTCCGAGGCCGACCGCCTGCTGCTGGCCGACGACATGATCCTGCAGCGGATCACGCCCAACATCAGCCTCTGGCCGGGCATGAAGCTCAACCCGCTGCGCCAGTACCTGGCCTCGCTCGACAGGGTGGAGCCCCTGCCGGCCGCGCTGACGCTGACCGGCCACCGCCGCCTGGTCGAGGACCTGCAGCTGCGGGTCGCCGAGCTGAAGGAGCACCACAGAAACCGCCTGCGGATCGTGCGCGTCGCCGTCGCGGACGGGCAGTCGGACGCCTGGCACGTCGGGCTGGTGGTCTTCGGGCCTCACGATGACCCGCACAACGTGCGCTTCGCCCTCGCCGAGACCCTCGCCCACCTGGAGTACCTGGTGGAGGAGGGAGTCCTCCGGCGCGAGCAGGAGGACTCCCAGGTCCGCTACAGGATCGCCAGCGCCTGACGGAGGGCGTGGACGACCCGGTTCTGCTCCCGGGTGAGGTCGACCGCAAGGAACCTGGCCGTATCGGGATCCGCCCCCTGCAGCGCCCTGGCCGGCTGCAGCCCGGGCAGAAGCCCCACCGGCAGGGCCGGATCGTGGCCGAACCGCCCCGCCCTTGTGTAGAGCACGGGGTTGATGATGCGGGCGAGGGCCTTCTGGGTCGCGTCGTCCGGCTGCTTGCCGGCCAGGGCGGTGCCGAGCGCGTCGGCCGCCGCGAGGCTGGGACGCAGGTCGAACCCGAGCTCCGAGAGCCCATGCAGCACGTGGCGCACTTCGTGCGCCGCGTCCTCGAACCGGAACGGCAGCCGCGCTTCCGTGCAGAGCCGCGACACGACCCCCACGTACAGGCGCGCGTCGCGCGCGAGGGCCTCCTGGTCCATGTGGTCGAAGGTGTCGTCGGGGCTGTGCCACCACCAGGCCGTTCCGCCGGTGCGGCGCTGCCCGCGCGCCGCGGTGATGCCGGCCGTGAGGTCGTCGCCGGCCGCCTGCGTGGACACGCCCCCGAGCACGGCGGTGACCCCAAGCCCCCAGAACGACTGGTCGTGGCTGCGGCTCACCGGCCGGCCGGCGCAGCCGCCGTACCCCTGCGCCGCGTAGACCTCCGCCACCATGCCGCGCGCCTCGGCCATGACCAGGGGGTTGAGGTCGACGACGGAGCCCTTGGCGCCGGAGCTGTCCACGTTGACGTGCGCCACGCAGTGGGCGTCGAGGTCGCCGAAGGCGTTGTCCACGTACCAGGTCGAACTGGAGTAGCGCCCGTGGGAGTGGCCGGACCAGAAGGCCAGCCGCAGGCGCCGCCTCAGGTCGGCCGCCCGCTGCGCCAGGACCCGCCCGGTCTCCATCATGACGGCGTTGGCGCCGCCGTTGTCCATGACGCCGTAGTACCAGGAATCCACGTGCCCGCTGAAGAGGACGAAGTCATCGCCTGAGCCGATCTCGGCCACGAGGGTCGGGGTCTTGCGCCAGCCGGTGTCGCTGGCGGCCAGGATGCGCACCCGCACGGCGCCGGCCGCCAGGCGCGCGCGCAGGGCGGCGCCGGTGTCCTTATTGACGGAGACGATCGTGACGTCGGGCAGCTGGCCCAATTCGGCCGCCCCGGGGCTGCCCCAGACGGGCGACACGATCATCTCGTGGATCTCCGGACCGGGGTTGACCATGATGACCGCCCCGGCCCCAGCCGCCCGCGCGGCCACGGCGCCGCCCGGCGACGCCAGCCCGTCCAGCAGCACGGCCTTGCCGCGCGCGGACCCGTCGGCGGGCATGGCGCGCCCGCCGTCGAGCAGATCCAGGTCGACGCCGCCCGCCAGCGTGGAGCGGCTGAAGCTGTGGGTGATCGCGTAGAGACCCTCCGTGATGGGGCCGATGACCTGCACGCCGGCCGCCAGGGGCAGGCTGATGTACGCGTCGTGCTCGATCAGGGTCGTCCGGAAGCCGTAGCCGTCGAGGCGCTCCCGCAGGCGGGCGAAGGCCTCGCGCTCGTCCGCCGAGCCCGAGAGCCGCTTGAGATCGCCGATCAGGCTGAGGTGGTCCCAGGCGTGGGACGCGCTGACGAGGTCCTGCAAAGGTCACACCCCCGCCCGGGGCATTCCACGCCGAGCGGCGCCCTCCTACTGCATGCGGCGCATCGAATACAGCACGGCCAGCGCGCCGCCGACCAGGAACGGATAGAGCAGCGGATAGACCGTCACGACGTAGACCAGCGTGATGATGCCATGGACCAGGTGGGAGGGGTGGACCTCCAGCTCCAACACGAACAGGCCGAACGCCAGGATCAGGTACGGGATCCACACGGTCGGGATCAGCAGGACGCCGAAGTCGCCGGGCTCCGGCGCGAAGACAATGCCGCACTTCGGGCAGTGGTGGCGCACCCGAAACCATCCGTCGAAGATGGGGCCCTCGTGGCAGTGCGGGCACCGGCGCCGCAGCCCGGCGCTCAGCGCGGTGCCGACATGGTCGAAAAACGAGCCCTCCCCGGGCTTGATCTGCTTCACAGACAATCGCGAGACGCCTCCCTACCGTCCTTCAGCCTGCCCGGGGTACGATGCCCTCATGATCACGATCGAGCCGCTGACGGCCGCCCGCTGGGACGACTTCGCGACGGTGTGCCGCCAGATGGACCCGAACCGGTCGTGCTGGTGCAGGTGGTGGCGGCGGCCCTCCGGGCCG